>JAGBGT010000097.1 GCA_017935865.1 Ruminococcus sp.
GGCGACTACTGAGGCTGAGACGGAGGCGGTTACTGACGCGGACACGTCCGGAGTCTGAGCCGACAACACCGGGTTTCCAAAGGGACGAAGTCTCTTTGGCAGGGTATGGGACGGAGTCCCATATCGACCTGCGGTCGATTTGGGGCGCTACCCCAAACCCTGCCAGAGGCGCTGCCTCTGGACTCTGCAAAAGGGGCATTGCCCCTTTTAAAACCCGTTTTTATCGACCTGCGGTAGATTATGGGACTCCGTCCCTTTTTCTTGAATATTTTTCAATATAGTGAATATAATTATGATGTAGTACATTTAAGGCAAAACCGCACAAAGACCGCACTACGGCTTTGTACGGTGTTGCATTAAGTATAATGAGGTGAGATAATGAGAGGGCGCAGGGGCAGAAGAATAAGAGCTGCTGTTAAGCTGGGATTTGTGTTTTTTCTTCCGGCAGCGGCTATAGGTGCGGTTAAGGCTGTTCCCTTTCTGAAATCAGCTGCGGATCTTCCAGGCAGCGTTCACTCAGGGAAAAACGGCGATCAGGCGGCATATGCAAACAGCACGCTGAACAGTCTGTCCCGGGAGCAGGAGCTGCGCGACGAGGTTATCCTCTCCCATGGCTACGGAGTGTACCAGGAGGCTTTCGACACGGAGGTGCGGCTTCTTCCTCCGCTGGAGATGACCAGCGATGATCCGGGAGCAAAGCCGTATCCGGAGACATGGACCAAGGGCGTGAAAATAGTGCGGACGACCTATGGCGAATACAGCGGCACAGGCTATTTTAACCTTGACGGATGCGGACAGGTTAACAACAAGACAACAGTCTCCAACGATACTCTTCTGAAAGAGAGCCGCCTTGAACCGGAGGTGGAGATAGCTGATCTTGGTGAGCCGCAGGTGCTGATTTACCACACCCACACCACGGAAAGCTTTGAACCATTTGTCCGGGAAAACCTGGACGGCGAGTTCAACTACCGGACGACCGATGAGACGAAAAATATGATCATGGTGGGGAACGCTATTCAGGCGGAGCTGGAGGCTAAGGGCTACGGCGTGATCCATGTGACGGAGATCCACGATTATCCGTCATACAACGGCTCATACGCCAGAAGCAGGGAAAGCATTGTGCCTATCCTGGAGCAGTATCCCTCCATAAGCGTGGCCCTTGATATTCACCGCGACGCCGTTTCGGGAGAGGATTTTGCGTCGCAGCCCTATATTGAGGTCGATGGCAAGGAGGCTGCACAGATCATGATAATATCCGGCTGTGATGACGGTACGTTGGGAATGCCTGACTATATGAAGAATTTCAGATTTGCCTGTAAGCTCCAGCAGCAGCTTGAGGGAGACTATAACGGGCTGACTCGTCCGATCCTTTTCGATTACCGTCATTATAACCAGGATCTGACCACCGGAAGCCTGCTTATTGAGGTCGGTTCTCATGGCAATACGCTGGATCAGGCGCAGTACTCCGGACAGCTTATCGGCAGATCGCTTTGCCGGTTGTTTGACGATATGAGAGAGGATGAGTAGAATGCGAAAAAGGGTCGGCATCAGGACGCTTGCCGTGTTATATATAGTTCTCGTCACGGGAGTATGGATGTTTCTTCACGTCTATGCAAACTCCCGGAGCAGAATGACCGAAGAAAAACTGATGCCGGTATTTCTGACGGTTAACGGCAGCCTGGCGGAGCTGGAAATAGTGGGCAGACGTTATGATTTTCAGTTGACATTTGCCGTTCCGGAGAACCGGATGTATTTTCCGCTGTATCTGGCAAGTCCGCCGGAACTTAGGGGGATTCTGATGCTTTTCTGTAAATGATATAGGCAGCACTGTACAAGTCTGCACGGCGCTGCCCATTGACGTTATATGATATTTGACCTTCTGGGAAACATAAATTCCGGCTTTGATCTTACTTCGTCATAGAAAGTATTCAGCTCTCCGGCATAGTAAAGCTGCGCTCCGGGGAATCGCCTGAAATCGTCAGGAGTATACAGAGTAAAGGGCTTATCAAGCGGAATCCCGATCTGATCCAGGGTATATGCGACAAACTGAGAGCAGACAAAGCTGTTTTTTCGCTTCCAGGGGATATTCAGGTACATGGGGATAAGTCCGAGAATATTGTAGGAGTAAGCTTTGCGGTTATCAGAGAAATGCTTGATTATGCGGAAATATTCCTCTTTCTGTTCGGCAGTGACCTCGATCCTGTAGATCTCGCAGGGTATGTAGCCGAATTTTCCCAGTGTCCCCTTGCCGACGGTTTCCTTGTTGAACGTAGCAGGCAGGGCAAAGGGGCGATATGTCCGGCAAAAGCTGTACATATCAGAGAGATTTGCCGTTCCCGACAGCGATGAGTGGTTATAAGGCTTTTTAGTGAAAAAACGGAAAAACTTGGCAGGCTTTGTTCCGGTTTGTGTAATAATTATAAAAATATGCTCCAATTCGTCACCTCCTTGCTTAAAATTTACAAATTATTTTAAATCTAAAAATATTATAGCATATTCTCTTGCATTTTTCAATAGTTTTTGGTATAATAATGTTTGGTACATAAAATATGCGCCTGTAGCTCAGTGGATAGAGCAGTGGCCTCCGACGCCATGTGCGCTGGTTCGACTCCAGTCAGGCGTACCAGAAACGCCCGACAGTAACCTGTCGGGCTTAATTATTATTGAACAGTGATAAAAAAACATTTCTGTCTGTTTGCTAAAATGGCGGAAATGTTCTGAAAAAGGAGGAATATCAATGAATAACAAGAGCTTGAAACAGGCGATCGCCATTGCGGCGGCTGTATTTACTGCGGCTGCGGCAATGCCCGTGGTGAATGCCGCGGAGGAGGAGTCCGGGATGCTGAAATATGAGTTTGAGGACGGTACGGTAAGCGGTGCTATGGTCTACTCCTCACCGGATGATATACCTACGGACAAAATGCCGGAAAATGCCGATCTGTCTGGCTTTTCCGGAAACGGATTTACCTATCTCGACCAGAAAGGAACGACGATAAGCGTGGAGGTCGACGTTCCCGAGGCAGGTCTCTACGAAATGGCGATAAGCTATTGCGAGCCGAGCGACCCGAATAAAAAGGTCCAGTATCTCAACGTTAACGGCGTTAACCAGGGAGAGCTGAGCTTCCCGTATAATACCAGCTTCGAGGAGACATCCGGCGGCGTCGTGAACCTGAAAAAGGGCAAGAATACTATCGAGCTGAAAGCTTACTGGGGATATGCCTTTTATGACTATCTTACGCTGAAGCCGGCGTCCGAGAGCCTGACGAAGCTCTCTCCCACGCGGAGCTTGTCAAATCCCAATGCCTCCGATTCGGCAAAAAGGCTGTACAGCTACCTATGCGACTGCTACGGAAATCATATTATAGCTGGTCAGCAGGAGTACTGCGGAGAGCATAATTATAATTCCTGGAACGATCCTGATACTTATATTAAGGACAATGAGGCGGAGTTCCAGTATATTCAGGAGAAAACCGGAAAACAGCCGGCCATTCGCGGAATTGATTTTCTTGCCTATAATTCTACTTCCGACTGGCGTGACCATGCCCCCGAACGCTGCATCGAGTGGGTGAACAAGTATCACGGAATTGCCACGGTGACCTGGCACTGGAATGTTCCGGTGGAGGAGGGAAGCTCTGAAACAGCTTTTTATGTCGAGTCTGCCAGCGCGACATACACCACATTCAGCATTTCAAAGGCGCTTGAAGAGGGCACATGGGAGAACAAAGTTCTTCTGGCGGATATTGACCTTATCGCTCAGGAGCTTACCAAGCTGAAAGAGGCGGATGTTCCAATTCTCTGGAGACCGCTCCATGAGGCGGAGGGCGCCTGGTTCTGGTGGGGCGCAGAGGGCGCCGAGCCGTGCAAGAAGCTGTACAGGCTTCTTTACGACAAGCTGACAAACGAGTACGGTCTGGACAACCTTATCTGGGTCTGGACGGGATATACCTTCCCGACCTCCGCCAACTGGTATCCGGGAGACGACGTGGTTGACATAGTGGGATACGACAAATATAACGCTGTTGACGGTATGCCGAATCTCAGTTCTATTTCTTCCACATTCTACAGCCTGGTGCAGAGTACTGACGGACAGAAAATGGTCGCAATGTCGGAAAACGATTCTATCCCATCGCTGGAAAACCTGGTAAACGATAAAGCTGCCTGGCTGTATTTCTGTCCATGGTATATGAACTATCTCACCAGCGAGCAGAATAATCCAGTTGAGAACCTTGTTGAGATCTACAACAGCGATTATTGCATCACGCTGGACGAGCTTCCTGATCTGAAAAGCTATCCCATAACAGGAGAGCAGCCGACTCAGCCCGGAACTACAACTGCTCCGAAGCCGGCAGAGACGACCTCCCCCGGTGATGACGGCGCTGTCTGGGGAGACGCAAATCTGGACGATATCGTTGATATTGCAGACGCTACACTTATCCTCCAGTCCATCGGAAACGGCGATAGGTATGTTTTGACTGATGCAGGAAGGAGAAATGCGGACGTATATGAAAACGGCGGAGGAATAACGGCTATGGATGCACTGTCAGTGCAGAAATACGACGCTCATGTAATAGATAAGCTTCCGGAGTCATAATTTAGGGACTCCGGTCTGAAAGGATAAAATATGCAATTTAACGAATTTAATCTGTCCGAGGAGATACTCAGAGCCGTTGAGGAGCTGGGCTTTTCCGAGATGACTGAAATACAGCAGCAGAGCATCCCGCTCCTTGTGCAGGGGTTCGATGTTGTCGGACGCTCGAATACGGGAACGGGAAAAACTGCCGCCTTTGGTATTCCGGCGGTGGAAAGCATAACTGACGGCGACAAGCGCGCCGTTACAGTTCTGATTCTCTGCCCGACAAGAGAGCTTGCTATGCAGGCGTGCGAGGAGATAAAGAAATTTGCAAAATACAAGCGCATAGTCAAGGCAGCCGCGGTTTACGGCGGAGCAAGCATGGAGCGGCAGATAATGGAGCTGAAACGCGGCGCAAATGTTGTTATCGGAACGCCGGGACGCGTTATGGATCACATTCGCCGGAGAACGCTGAAGCTTGAAAATCTCAGGACTATTATTCTGGACGAAGCTGACGAAATGCTGAATATGGGCTTCCGTGAGGATATCGAGGAAATCCTTACTCATGTTCCCGAGGATCGGCAGACGGTTCTTTTTTCCGCCACTATGCCGCCGGAGATACTTGCGATAACGGAGAAATATCAGCGTGACCCGGTGCAGGTGAAGATAAAGTCGTCTCAGAAAACTGTCGAGCTTATCGACCAGTACTGGTTCATGACGGCTATGGGACGGAAAACAGACGCTCTGAAGCTTCTTTTAGCGGCGTATTCTCCGGAGTCTGCCATGGTGTTCTGCAATACCAAGAAAATGGTGGACGAGCTGACGGAGGAGCTGGTGAAAAGCGGTATACGCGCAGCCGGACTCCACGGCGATATGAAGCAGGCGCAGCGGACTCAGGTAATGAACAGCTTTAAGGCGAGAACTACTGCCGTTCTTGTTGCCACAGACGTCGCCGCAAGAGGTATCGACGTAAGCGGAATAGACGCGGTTTTCAACTATGATCTGCCCCAGGATAACGAGTACTATATCCACCGAATAGGACGTACCGGACGTGCCGGACAGAAAGGGGCGGCGTACACGCTTATCACAAGCCGCCGTCAACAGTACGATCTGCGGAACATCGAACGATACATAAAGGCAAAGATAACGGAGCTGCCTCTTCCCGGCAAGGACGATATAATTGCAGGCAAGAAGAGGGAGATCACCGAGAATATCGCAAAATACGACGCTGCTACCCATGATGCATACGATATTCTGGACGACCTGGCTGCCCAGGGTATTGATTATCGCGAGGCTGCCGCAAGACTCGTCAGCGAGAAGCTGAAAAAGGAGATCGAGGGGCTGCCTGAGTTCGATATGCCGAAGCCGTTGAAAAAGGGCAGACGCAGCGGTGCGGAAACCGTGAAGATCGACCTGAATATCGGCAGAAGCAAGAGGATCGCTCCGAATTTTATTTTAGGCGCGCTGGTCGACGCGACCGGAATGACCGGGCAGGATTTCGGCAAGATCGACATTTTCGACAATCATACCACGGTAGAGGTCCCGGAGTCGGAGTGCGATTATATTCTTGACAGCACAAATCCTATGAAGATAAACGGAAACAAGGTGGAAGTCAAGCTCTACAAGGGCGGTTCAGGCAAGGAAAAACCATCCGGGGAGCGCCGTGTCAGGAAGCAGGATGAGTTCCGGAAGCCTGACCGGAGAAGATCTGCCTACGGAAACAGGAAGAAAGACGACGTTTTCGGCGAGTATACGGCAAACCGCAGAAAGCGGTCTAAAAAAAGACATTGAGGTGAGATAAAATGGCTAAGGAAAAGGACGATCTGCCGTCAAAGGCAGGGGATAACAGAAAGGCGCAGACAGGTGACAAAAAGCTGTGGATGAGAATTGCTGTTCTTGTTGTGGCGGCGCTTATTCTGCTGGCATTTATCGCTTTGCCTTTGTTTACGTGAATTATACTTGTTCTGAAACATTCTCCGGTCTGAGCCGGGGAATGTTTTTTTGTGCAATTTTTTCCTCCGGTTCTGACATATTTTGCAAGCCTGGACGACTATAATATTAGTGAGGCAAGTACTGCGATCGCGCGGTGCTGTCGGAGGTCTACCTGGCGGAGGTGATGTATGCAGACGATTTATGTTGACGTTCTCATTGTGCTGAATATTTATGTCAATTATTTTCTTCTTCGCATGACCGCCGCCATAACACATTTCCGGCTGAAAACCGTCAGATGCTTTCTTGCTGCTCTTTACGGCAGCTTTTTTTCCCTGCTTATCCTTGCGCCTGAGCTGCCGTCTGCCGTGACGCTGCTTATTAAGCTCGCCGCTGCGGTGACTGTTGTTATGGCGGCTTTCGGCATTCACGGGTATGCCCGGCTTCTGAAAAATACTGCCGCATTCTTTACGGTGAATTTTTTGCTTGCCGGAACGGTTTATGCCGTTTATTACTGGTTCAAGCCGGATTTCATGCGCTTTGGCAACTCCTATTTCTACATAGATTTTTCTCTGCTCATCCTGATACTTGTCACAGCCGGGCTTTATTTTGTTCTCTGTCTTTTCCGCAGATTTTCGCGTGGAGGCAGATGTGACGGCTTTAAGGTGATGATACGTCTCGGAAGGAATACGGCTGTCGTGGATGGGCTTGCGGATACCGGAAACAGGCTCAGGGACTATTTTTCCGGGAAGCCTGTTGTTATCTGCGGACGGGACGATCTTCTGCCGCTGGGTCTTGGGGACGTTTCAGCCGACAAGCTTCCACGTGGTTTCCGGCTGCTTCCCTGTTCCACTGTTTCGGCTGACGGGCTGATACCGGTTTTCCATGCCGATGAGCTGCTGATAGTCAACAGTGTAACAGGGGAGCGGAAGTCCGTGGACGCTATGGTAGGCATAGGAGAGCACAGCGGAAACGCTGTTTTTGACCCGAAAATACTTGGATAATCAAGGCAGCATCGCACAAAGAGCGCCTGACGGCTTTGCACGTCATATACTTGCAGATTTTCCGTCATATCACACAAAAATCACTTGACAGACGTTAGCCTGCCTGCGCGATTTTTATGCGATCTGACGAAAAATCTGACCACGCATCTGTCGCAAAATCTTTGTGCTCTGTTGCCGTAAGAAAGCACTGAAAAAGCAATAAGGAGGCTGCTATGAAAATCACAGAAAAATTCAGAAAAATGCTCAGAAAATTGTTCGGAGGAGAAAGCGGCGTATTCTACGTCAACGGCTCTGACACTCTTCCGCCGCCGCTGACCCAGCAGGAGGAGGAGACAGTATTTGCCGGGCTGAGAACAGAGGACAAGAATGCCCGCAAGACGCTGATCGTCCACAATCTGAGGCTTGTTGTGTATATCGCCAAGAAGTTTGAATCCACGGGGATAGGCATTGAGGATCTGGTCTCTATTGGCACGATCGGGCTTATCAAGGCAGTCAATACTTTCTGCCCGGACAAGAATATCAAGCTTGCGACCTATGCTTCGCGGTGCATTGAGAATGAGATACTCATGTTTCTGAGAAAGTCCTCACAGTATCGCAGCGAGCTTTCGATCGACGAGCCGCTGAATATCGACTATGACGGCAACGAGCTGCTGCTCTCCGATGTGCTGGGTACGGAGGAGGACATTGTCAGCCGGGGTATCGAATCTGAGGCGGAAAAGGAGGTCCTCCGCCAGGCAGTGTCCCAGCTCTGCGACAGGGAACGGGAGATCATGGAAATGCGCTTCGGTCTGATAGACGGCAAGGAGAAGACCCAAAAGGAAGTAGCTGATCTTATCGGTATTTCGCAATCCTATATTTCGCGGCTGGAAAAAAAGATCATCAAGAAGCTCAGGGTGACCCTGGAAAGCATTTGCTGACAAAGGCAACACCGCACAAAAATTTTCCACCTTTTAGGATAATATGACGATTTTTCTTTCCGATTATTGAAATTCAGAAGCATTAGTGGTATAATATAAAATGTATAGTTGTAAGAGTATATATAGGCAGCACCGTACAAAGAACGCCTTACAGCTTTGTACGTTATCTTCCGCACGATCTTTGTCCGGTGTTTCCTATATGCTTCTTTCAAGCAAATTTTCCGATCGGGAGACTGTCTATGAAGAAATGGAATCTGCGAAAATATGATAAGAATACTGTCGGAGAGCTTCAGAGGGCCTGCGGCATTTCAACTCTGGCGGCATCTGTGCTGGCTGCAAAGGGCTATACTTCGGCGGAGGCGGTCATGAATGATCTGGAGGTCGATGAGCTTTCCGATCCTTTTCTTATCCGCGATATGAAGATCGCTGTCGATACTATAAACCAGGCGATAGATGATGGGATCTGCATCTGCGTCTACGGCGACTACGACTGCGACGGTATTATGGCATCGGCTATTCTCTATTCCTATCTTCTGGAAAGCGGCGCGGAGGTCAGTTACTATATCCCTGAGAGATCAGAGGGATACGGACTTAGCAAGGCGGCTGTGGACACCCTGAAAGGGAACGGCACTGAGCTGATAGTTACGGTGGATAACGGGATTTCAGCTATCGAGGAGGCAGAGTACATATATTCCCTGGGTATGAGGCTGATCGTCACCGACCACCACAGACAGGGCGAAAAGCTGCCAAGGGCGGAGGCTGTCGTCGATCCGCACAGGCACGACGACGTCAGCCCGTTCAAGGATTTCTGCGGCGCGGCGGTGGCTATGAAACTGGTCGCTGCCCTGGACGGCGGCGATTACACTACGGCTCTGGCGCAGTTCGGCGACCTGGCTGCCATTGCAACTGTGGCGGATATTGTCAGCCTGACGGGAGAGAACAGATTTATTGTGAAATACGGGCTTGAGCTTATCAACAACACTGACCGTATCGCGCTTATTGCCCTGAAAGAGGTATGCGGACTGGACGATTCGCAGGTAGATTCCCGGGCTATCGGCTTTGGACTTGCTCCGAGAATAAATGCCTCCGGCAGATTTGGCTCTCCTAAGAGGGCGATGGAGCTTTTCTTATGCGAGGACATGGAAGAGGCGGATGTGATCGCGCAGGAGCTGGATGATCTGAATAATGCACGGAAAGCTGCGGAAAATATAATTATTTCCGATATTCTCAACGCTCTGGACAACGACCCCAGTCCTTTGCGCGACCGTGTTATCTGCCTTTTCGGAAAAGGCTGGCATCACGGCGTTATCGGAATAGTCGCGGCAAAGTTGACGGAACGTTTCGGCAAACCGTGCTTTATAGCCTCGGAGGAGGATGGCGAGATACGAGGCTCGGCACGTTCTTTCGGCAGCTTTTCCGTATTTGACGCTCTTACTGCGGCGGCGGATTCTCTTGAAAAATTCGGCGGACATCCCGGAGCAGGCGGATATACCGTGAAGCCCGGCAGGGAGCTGGATTTCCGCAGGCTCGTCAATCAGTATGCTATGGAAAATCACAAGGTCATGCCCTGCTGTACGATCACTGCGGACGCCTCGCTTTCTCCGCAGCAACTGACCGTCAATGATGTACGGGGACTGGATGTGCTCGAGCCTTTCGGCGAGGATAACGAGAAGCCGCTGTTTCTCATTGAAAATGCGGAAATTGCCGATATATTCTCTCTTTCGGGAGGAATACACACGAAGATCAGGATAAATCTGGGCGGCTGTATACATGACGCGCTCCTGTTCCGGAAATCTCCGCCGGAGCTGAACGTTGCCGCAGGTAATTGCTGCGATATGATAGTAAGCCTGGGCATCAACGTATACCGGGAACGTGAGTCTGTAAGCATTATCGTGAGCGATATAAGACCTCACGGGATCGAGCAGAACAAATATTTTGCGGCTCTGAATGCCTTTGAAGCTTTTACCAGAGGCGAGGAGCTGCCTCAGAGATATTACGCCTCCATGCTGCCCTCCAGGGACGAGGCGGTGAAAGTGTACAAGCTTATTCCGGAGGACGGTATCAATACAGACACATTGTTTATGCGCCTGAATGACGCAAAAATCAATTTCTGCCGGTTTTCAGTGGCTTTGGAGGCTATGCGGCAGTTGGGACTTGTTCACATCTCCCCGTCGGGCGGAATTGTAACAAGAGTGAAAGTGAGCCGAAAGGCGGATCTTGACTCTGCGCCGATTCTTGTGGAGCTGAGAGAAAAAATAGGAAAGGGACGATCAATATGAAAGCAGAAAGCGATATGCAGGGAAACAGACACCTCGGTCTTGATGTTCCTATTCCTGATAATCCGTCGAATGAGCTGACAAAGAAGTATATCAGCAATATCCCGGATTTTGACGATAATTTTACCATTGAAATGCTCATTCAGAAGATCCTGAAAGACGACAGGCAGTACGATCTGAGCAAGATAATTTCCGCATATGAGTTCGCCGCAAAGGCGCACGAGGGGCAGAAACGTTCGTCCGGACAGGACTATATCATCCACCCTCTTGCCGTTGCATATACCCTGCTGGAGTTGGGAATGGACACGGATACTATTTGTGCAGCTCTTCTCCACGACGTGGTAGAGGACACTCCGGCGACATTAAAAGATCTGCAAAAGCGGTTCGGGCAGGATGTGGCTCTGCTGGTGGACGGCGTTACCAAGCTGAGCAAGATACCCAGCTCAAAGGAGCAGCAGCAGGCGGAGAATGTGCGGAAGATACTGCTTGCTATGTCTCAGGATATCCGCGTTATGATAATCAAGCTGTCGGACAGGCTTCATAACGTGCGGACGCTGAAATACAGACCCCATGAAAAGCAAAGGGCAACGGCTCTCGAAACTATGAATATTTACGCTCCTATAGCTCACAGACTGGGTATCAGGGCGATAAAGGAGGAGCTGGAGGACATTTCCTTCCGCTATCTTGATCCATTTGCCTATGCGGAAATAGAGGGGATCCTGGAGAATAAGAAGGAGGAGCGCGAGGCTTTTATTGAGGCTATAAAGGCGCGTATCACGGAGCGCTTCAAAAAAGAGGAGTTTATGGATCCTCCCCAGGTCTCCGGACGCGTGAAGAGCATTTACAGCATCTATAAAAAGGTCTTTATGGGGCACAAGAATATCGACGAGATATACGATAAATACGCAGTTCGGGTGATCGTGCATTCCGTTTCTGAGTGCTACGGCGTGCTGGGTATTATCCACGATATTTTCCAGCCTATTCCCAATCGCTTCAAGGACTATATAGCCTCGCCCAAGCAGAACGGATATAAGTCGCTGCACACAACAGTTCTTGGCAAGGAGGGGATCCCCTTTGAGGTGCAGATACGCACGTGGGATATGCACGAAACGGCTGAATACGGCGTCGCAGCCCACTGGAAGTACAAGGAGGGCATCCGCGGCAGGGATAAAATGGAGCAGCGGCTTGCCTGGGTAAGACAGGTCATCGAGGCGCAGCAGACTTCCGACGATGTGGAGGAGATAGTGCGCATAATCAAGACCGACCTCTCTCCGGAGGACATCGTTGTTATGACTCCAAAGGGAATGTCAGTGTCTCTGCCGGAGGGTTCGACAGTCATCGACTACGCCTATAGGATCCACACGGAGATAGGTCATAAGACTATTGGAGCAAAGGTGGACGGCAGGATCGTTCCCCTTGATTTCAAGCTTCAGACAGGGCAGATCTGCGAGATCCTCACAGCAAAGGATCCGGACAGAGGTCCGAACCGGGCATGGCTGAATATAGTCCGGACAAACGACGCGAAGTCGAAAATACGTTCATGGTTCAAGCGTGAACGGCGCGAGGAGAATATCGCTGAGGGCAAGGCTGAGCTGGAGAAGCTGTTTAAGCGGCATCGCATTAATATTCCCGAGGGCGAAATGAGCGCCTTTCTCCAGGACGATTTCCACAAGCATAACTGTGAGACGCTGGATGATTTCTATGCCTCTGTGGGCTATAAAGGAATTTCTATCGAAAAGCTGCTGCCCAGGTGGAAGGATAAGTTCAACAAGCTATACGGCGACAAAACTGCTGAGAGTCAGGAGAAGAGCCTGCTTATCAAGCCTAAATCCAGCGGAAGAAGCAGCATCGTTCTCGATCAGATAAATGATATTTCCATTAAGTTTGCCCAGTGCTGCAATCCGCTGCCGGGTGATGAGATAGTTGGCTTTATTACCCGTGGATTCGGTTTGTCCGTCCATACGGTGAAATGCACGAACTACCGCGCCGCGCTCCAGAGAAATGATCCGGATGAGATGCAGCGGTGGTGCGATATACAGTGGTCGGAGAGCGGCGGCTCACAGTTCCAGACAAGCTTTGAAGTGGTGGCACATGATCGTGTCGGTCTTGTACACGACATTACAGAGGTGCTGCTGGAATCGAGAGTTCCCATCGTTCACTCCGCCTCGCGTGTTCTGAAAAACGGCAATGCACTTTTCGAGAGCACAGTCGTGATATCGAGTATGGAGCAGTTGAAAGGTCTGTTCGATAAGATAAGAAAAATAAAGGATGTTTTATCGGTTGAGAGGTCAACTATCTGACTTTTCAGGCAACACCGCCTTTGTGCGGTGTTGCCTTCAAAAAATGGAGGGAGATCCTATGAGTATTTTCCGAAGATTTTCTGCTGCCGCCGCCGTGCTTTCCATAGCTGTTCCGGCAGTCTATGTCCCCGATATACGGGCAGAGGAGTTTTCTGTGCCGGAATATAATATGACCTTTTCCAACAACGGCGACACTGTGTCGGTCGTAGGCTGCCAGTCGTCTGCTGTGGAGATCATAATTCCTCCGGAGATCGACGGAAAGCCTGTTACCGAAATTGCGGATAACGCTTTCAGTTGCTGTACCGAGCTTGTTTCCGTGACTATGGCAGATACAGTTGAAAAAATCGGCGCTATGGCATTCGCGGAATGTCAGGCGCTTGAATCCGTGAAAATCTCGGAAAATGCGGGTGTTATCGGCGAATATGCTTTCTATAACTGCATTTCTCTTGATAACGTGGGAATACCCGATGGTGTCACCGATATTCAATGGTGCGCTTTTGCCCAGTGTACGTCCCTGAAATCGGTTATTATCCCCTCCACTATTGAAAAGATCGGCTACAATGCCTTTGCAGATACGCCTTGGCTGAAAAATATTTATAAAAAAGACCCGCTGCTGATCTATAATGATACGGTTTTCGATGCCAAGGAGCGTATCATAAAAGCGGAGATACCTGCCGGGGTAAAGAAGATAGGCGACAGCGCTTTCGAGGGACGCGAATATCTTACGAGGGCGACCCTTTCCGAGGGAGTAGAGTCTATTGGAAGCTTTGCCTTTTCGGGGTGTATAAACCTGAAGAAGATCATCATTCCGGACAGCGTTGCAAATATCGGGACATATGCTTTTAACGACTGCGGCAGGCTAGAAACTATGGCGCTTTCAAGGGGCATGGACAGGCTGGATGATTTCGTCTTTATCTTTTGCTCCGGGTTGGAATATATTCAGATCCCCGAAAATATTCACTCGATCGGTAACAAGACATTCGGAAGCTGCGAAGCCCTGGAGGCGGTCGTGATCGAAGATCCGGACTGCGAAATATTTGACAGCAGCAGTACTATTTCTAACAACTATATGGACGATGATTTCTTTTTCAGCGGAACTATCTACGGATATGAAAATTCCACCGCTGAGGGCTATGCAGAGAAATACGGTTATAAATTCGGAATAATCGGCGATGTCAACAGCGACGGTGAGTTTTCTGTGGCAGATGTTGTTTCAGCAGAGAGGTTTGTTCTGGGCGGAGAAAATCCGGAGGACTGGCGTGCCGGAGACCGCGACTGCAACAACGTTATTGATACCTATGACGTCGTTCTGATGAAGCAGTTGCTTGTGAAAGGATAGACTATGACGGTTAAAACATTTCAATTGGGTGAGCTTAATGCTAACTGCTATATCGCAGTTACGGCGCCGGGGCAGTGCGTTGCTTTTGATATTGGCGGTTCACCCAGGCTGGTTCTGGAATTTTTAAAGATGAACAGATTAAAGCTGACGAAAATATTCCTCACCCACGGTCACTTTGACCATATAGGCGGTGTTGAGGAGTTGCGCAAGGCTGTCGGTGCTGAGGTTTTTATTCACGATGACGATGCGCCTATGCTCTCAAGCTCTGGACTTTCGCTTCATTCTGCGATCTCAATAATGCCTTTTGCTCCGGTGACAGAGTTTTCCATGGTCAGAGACGGGCAGCTTATCAAGGACGGCAACTGCTGTTTCCGCGTGCTTCATACGCCGGGACATTCAATGGGAAGCGTATGCTATCTCTGCGATGAGGAAAATATTATGTTTTCCGGCGATACGCTTTTCTGCTGTTCAGTGGGCAGGACGGACTTTCCGGGAAGCAGCCCCGAAAGCATGAGACGATCGCTGGAGCGGCTTCGGGAGCTGGACAGAGATTACAAGGTGTATCCGGGGCATAATGAATTTACTACGCTGAATTACGAGAAAGAAAACAATCCCTACATGAGAAGGAAATAAAATGAATAATAGTAATAAGATGCCGATCGTGCTGATCGGCAATTCTTTTAAATATGAGATAGAATCTGTCTGCAAGCTGTTTTTCCATACGGAGAGATTTATTTTTTCCGATAAGGTCGAGGATGCAAAGGGCGAAAGCTTTATTATTGCCGTGGTAAGCAGGGGAGATGAGATCACTCTTTCCGCGGATGTGAGGCTCAACGGTGGAGAGGCTGCTTTCCGGGAATGCAGGCTGCCTCTTGATTCGGAGGATAAGACAGTGGAAATGGAGCTTTGCCGGCTGATATACGGAATCCTCAGCAGCAAAACCGGTATTGTTCCGCCATGGGGACTGATGACAGGTATCCGCCCCGTGAAAAAGGTAACGGAACTGATGGAGCAGGGGCTTAACCGGGACGAGATCGAAAGACGGCTGACGGAGAAGTATCAGATCTCCCGGAAAAAGTTTGATCTTGTCTACGAAACGGCGGTGAATCAGCAGCCTATACTGGAGAGCATTGACAGAAGTGCTGCAAGCCTTTATGTGTCGATCCCGTTTTGTCCTACACGGTGCAGCTACTGCTCTTTCGTGTCCCACAGTATTGCCTCGGCGAAAAAGCTTATGCCGGAATATGTGGACGCATTGTGCCGAGAGCTGAAAATATTGGGTGAGATCGTCCGTGATACGGATACGAAAATAGACACGGTCTACTTCGGCGGCGGAACTCCGACTTCTGTTTCGGCTGAGGAGCTGAGGAAGATCATGGACGCCGTCGGCTCAAATTTTGACCTGACGAAAATACGCGAGTACAGCGTGGAGGCTGGCAGACCTGATACCATAACTGAGGAAAAGCTCCGGGTGATAAAAGAAATGGGAGCGGACAGGATATCTGTAAATCCGCAGACGCTGAATGACGATGTGCTGCGTGTTATTGGCAGAAAACACAGCGGAGAGGATGCAATACGGGCATTTGAGCTGGCGCGGGAAATCGGTTTTGACAACATAAATACCGATCTGATCGCCGGGCTGCCTACTGAGTCGGCGGAGAGCTTCCGGAATACCCTCGACCGCATTTGCGAGCTGTCGCCGGAGAGCATTACTGTTCATACGCTGACGGTCAAACGTTCCGCCGAGCTTTTCAGGGATGGAAATATCAATATGGATAATCCGGCTGCAGAAATGGTCGACTACAGCATAGAAAAGCTTATGTCCCAGGGATATGCGCCTTATTATATGTACAGGCAGAAGAATACCGTGGACAATCTGGAAAACGTGGGATATGCAAAAAAGGATTATGAGAGTCAGTATAACATCTTTATTATGGATGAGACCCAGACTATTCTTGGAGCAGGCTGTGCCGCCTCGACCAAGCTTGTCTATCCGGACGGGCTTATTACGAGGATACATAACTATAAGTATCCATACGAGTACATCAGTCGGTTTGAGCAGCTTATGGAGAAGAAAGGGGAGGTGATCGAATGCTTGAAAAAAATAAAGTCTATGATGCTGAAATAACTGGGCTGACCTCTGAGGGCAGCGGAGTATGCCGTGTACAGGAAATGGCTGTTTTTGTTCCCGGTACTGCTGTGGGTGACGTTATACGTGTGAAGATCGTCAAGGTCTTGTCGCGGTATGCTTTCGGAATAGTGGACGAGATCATAATGCCCTCTCCTGATCGGTGCGGTGAGAGGGAGAGAAGCTGCGGAATCCATAAAAAGTGCGGAGGATGCGTTTTCCGACACATAAGCTACGAGGCGGAATGCAGAGCAAAGAATGATATTGTCAGGGACGCTTTTACAAGGATCGGAGGGCTTGATCCGGAGTTTGGAGAATTTATGGGTGCGGATGAACCTGACCGCTACAGGAATAAAGTCCAGATGCCCGTGGCAGAAATTGACGGAAAAAAAGTCTTTGGATTTTATGCGCCAAGAAGTCATAGGGTCGTTCCAGTCGAAAAATGTATGCTCCAGCCCGGACTCTTTGACGATATTATAAATTTCATTTTCCACCATGTTCAGATGGAGGCGGTTTCAATATATGATGAAAAGACGGGATATGGGCTGCTCCGCCATATCTATATCCGGCAGGGTCATCATTCCGGCGAAGTGATGGTATGCTTTGTTGTCACCGCAAAAAAAGGTGTGGGTATGCCGAATCTGAAAAATCTCATAAGAAGCCTTTGTGACAGATTCAAGGAGATCAAGAGCGTTGTTTTTAATATTAATCCGCGGAATACTAATGTGATCCTGGGAGATGAGTGCGTGACATTCTTTGGCAGCGATACCATCACCGATACAATGTGCGGTAACGAAATCGAAATTTCGCCGCTTTCCTTTTATCAGATAAATACTTCCCAAGCCGAAAGGCTCTACAGAAAGGCTCTGGAGTACGCTGACCCCCAGCCGGACGATGTTCTGGTGGATCTGTATTGCGGTGCTGGTACAATAGGTCTCTCTATGGCTCATAGAGTCAAACGGCTTGTGGGCATTGAAATTGTACCGTCAGCGGTGGAAAATGCCAGAAGAAATGCCGCGAGGAACAGTATTTCCAATGCGGAGTTTTACTGCGGTGATGCCGGAGAGATATTTGGCAGTCTCGCTCTTTCCCCTGATATTATCGTTGTTGACCCGCCAAGAAAGGGATGCTCCGAGGAAACTCTCAATAATATTATTTCATCGTCACCAAGAAAAATTATCATGATATCCTGCAATCCGTCTACTGCCGCACGGGATGCTGCGTTCCTTTCTGAAAACGGCTTCTCCGCAGATAAGGTATGCGGTGCGGATTTCTTTCCAGGGACACGGCACGTTGAGTGCGTAGTTCTGCTGACAAGAAACGATTGATATAACCGCGATTTTACGCGGTTTTACGGAATATACGTCATTCAAAAAGCACTCAAAACAGTCCGGTTTTCGTGTAAATGGGAACATATCAGACAAATTGAAAAATTGCTATGAAATACACGAAATTTCCGTATTTTTACACACTCGGTTGGTTGGTGTGTAATTCTGCGATTGCCCCTTTTTTAGTGTGTGAAAATGCGGACAGGTTTCAAAACAACGTAATATCGAAGAAAACGAAAGCGTATATTGTCATTACGAGTTGTAATATGGTTGAGTGTGTGAATATGCAGACAGAAAATACGCTTTAACGGTAATGTGGATCTGGATATATGCTATAAGGATTTCCCGACCATTATAAAGGGTAAGGGGCTGAATGGATACGGCAAGGAGAAAGCCATGACAAATCCGCCTGCACCTGTTTCGGATGACGGCATTTCTGTTGAGATTATCGTTGACAGGAAGAAATACAGTGGAAAACTGAATAAGGCGTAAAAAACTCCCCGGAACTGCTCAAAACGAACAGCTCCGGGGAGCATTATTTCGGAATCATATCTTAGCGAGGTATTATCCCTCAATTGCAATATACTTGTGATTCTCCAGCTTCTTAGGCTCTGCCTTCGGAATGCAGATGTTCAGAACACCGTCCTCAAACTTTGCCTTCACATCGGCTTCGATAACAGTATCACCGATATAGAAGCTTCTCTGCATTGCACCGGCGTAACGCTCCTGACGGATCAGCTCGCCCTTCTCAGTCTTTTCGTCCTTGTCAAGACCCTTTGCGGCACTGACAGTCAGATAACCGTTCTGGAGCTCAAGATTAATCTGGTCTTTCTTGAAGCCCGGCAAATCGATAACGATCTCATAGTGGTCGTCATGCTCATGGACATCCGTCTTCATAACCTGCGCAGCGTGCTTGCCGTACAGCTTCTTCTCCACGTCTCTGCCGAAGTCAGGGAATCTGAAGAAATCATCGAATAAGTTTTCACCGAAAATGCTAGGATACAACATAGGTCAGTCCTCCTTTTTACTCGTCACGTTGTTTCCATTGCTTCGAGCAAGGGGACGGAGGGTTCAGCACCCGGATCCTTTGGTGCTTCTCTGTTCCTTTGTTCTGATTATATTATAGCACTCTGAATTAGCACTGTCAAGGGGAGAGTGCTAATTTTCACATAGGTTTCATATTTTTGACAGAAATGTCACATTGATTTTAAGGGAGGTATGACCGTTATAGTCGAGGAAAAATAAAAACAGCCCCGCTCCACTGAATCACCAGTGATGCGGGGTTCGCTCTATCTATTCACTTTTCGATCGTGATATTTACGCCGGACTTGAACTCAAACAGCAGATGCTCCGGAAATATCGTGATTTTTGCAAGCAGATGCTTTACCAGTGTATCGTCAAAGGTCAAGCGTTTCGGCTGGGATTGGATGAACGCCTGCAGTTCCTTGATACGGCTCTGGTATTCTGCCTTCGATACATCGTCCATCACCGTCTGCTCCCGAAGCTGCCGCAGGCGCAGGATTTCTTCTGCCAGATCGTCGTAGTTCTCGTGACGCTCTGTTCGGTCGATCAGCTCACGCTGAAGGTCTTCCATTCGTGCGTCAAGGTACTCAACAGAAGCCGGATTCACCTGCTTGATCGCAAGCTCAAGGTTCTGTTGCAGTATTTCCAGGTATTCCCGGCTGTTTCCGACGATCTGATTGACCGCTTCCAGAAAGGCTTCCTGCAAAACGTCTTCCCTGACTGTCCGTGAATTGCAGGTCTTTTTCTCGTGCAGGTGGCTCGAACAGCGCCAGACGATGTACTTACTTCCGCGATTATTCCAGTGCAGCCGCTTGTAGATTTCCTCACACTCAGAGCAAAAAACGATTTGCGAAAAAGCGTGATTGGAGCTGAACCGGCGTTTTCTGCTGTTCTCGGTGCTCCGCCTCGCCATTTCCTCCTGCACTCTCAGAAATATATCCTTCGGGATGATCGGTTCATGGTCGTCCTCAATGTAGTATTGCGGAAGAGTGCCGTTGTTCTTGCCACGCTTCTTGTTCAGGAAGTCTATGGTGTAGGTCTTTTGCAGGAGCGCGTCACCCATGTATTTCTCGTTCTCCAGTATCTTGCGGACGGTGCTGTCGTGCCAGCGCGGATTGTCCCTTGCGGTGCGGATACCGTCACGCTCCAGCCCTCTGGCGATCTTCTGACAGCTTGCGCCCTCAAGATACTCCCGGAAGATACGCTTGACGATCTCAGCCTCTGCCGGATTGATGATCAGATGCCCCGACTCGTCCTTGTCATAGCCGAGGAAGTTTCGGGCGTTTACCATTACTTTCCCCTGCTGGAAGCGGTACTGGATTCCCATTTTCGTATTCTTGCTGAGCGACTCTGATTCCTGCTGTGCCAGCGATGCCATTATGGTAAGCAGCACCTCGCCCTTAGCATCCATTGTGTTGATTGATTCCTTCTCGAAGAAAACAGGAATATTCATGCCTTTCAGCATACGGATATAATTCAGGCAATCAACAGTGTTGCGGGCAAATCGGCTGATTGACTTGGTCAGAATCATATCGATCAGCCCTCTTTTGCAGTCCTCGATCATGGCGTTAAACTGTTCTCTGTTCTTGGTCGAGGTTGCGCTGATACCCTCATCCGCATACACCCCGACGAACTCCCACTCCGGATTCGTCTTGATGTATTCCTCATAATGCTGGATCTGCGCCTCGTAGCTGGAAGCCTGCTCCTCGTTGTCCGTTGAGACACGGCAGTATGCTGCCACCCGCAGGCGCTTCACTTCCTCCTTTGCTGCCGCATTGCCTTTCTGCGGCTTTGCAGGTATTTTTATGACATTCATCGTTTCACCTCGATCAGACTATAGATGTATTCTGCTTGCTGAACCGGATCACTGAACTGCTGCTTCGGCACAAACATTTTGAACTCGGTGAAAATCGGCGGCTCTTTCAGGCGCTTTCCCCTGCAATGCTTAGAAGCTCTGCGGAGCAGTTCACCGTTGGCTCTTGCGAATACATCCTTTTCGATAATCGCAGGATAGAATTCGTTCCCGATATACCGTTTTTGCCGGATGATCTTTTTCACGGTGCTATGCGGA
>JAGBGT010000098.1 GCA_017935865.1 Ruminococcus sp.
CCGTATACATACTGCTTTGTGGAAAGCTGGGCAAGCAAATGGGGAGAACTGGTGACCGGCAAAGAGGCAATCTGGGATTAAGCCAATGCTGTTCTGCCGATGAACACAGTCCACTGGACTGTTTTGAAATTCACCCCTTGCAGAGCGCCTAAAGTAAACGTCGACCTGCGGTCGACCTTGGGGCGCTGCCCCAAACCCTGCCAGAGGCGCTGCCTCTGGACTCTGCCAAAGGGACATTGTCCCTTTGGAAACCCGGTGTTATCGGCTTCGTCGACTTGGGCGCTGCCCCATGCCCCGGCTCTTTGGAAACCCAATGTTAACTTTCCATGATCCTTATATAATGATTCGCCTCCCGGAGTACATGATCCGCAAGCAAAGGAAGTATCAGCGATCTGATCTTGCAATTTTCTATCCCCTTTGCTCCTGCCGCCTTAAAATCCCTGAACTTCTTCGTTTCCGCCATCGAATCAATATTTAACGTCCTGTTCTGCGCATTATTACAGCAATTTAGCAAGACAGAATAATCCGACGCAAACCCATCAGCAGAATTTATCAGCTCTGTCTCCGACAGATCAAGCAGCCCCCGTATAAAAAGAGCGTGCTCCATCATGATCTGATTCCAGAAACACTCGACTTCTTTCATGGACTGCGTACAGATCTCACCGTTGTCTTCAAGCATCTGCACATATTTGCGATAAAGTTTCGCCTCCCGTAATATGTGCTCCAGCAGCAACGGATAATTCATCGTAAACATCTGACAACAGAGTACCCTGTTAAGAATCTCTTCTTTCAGCGCAATCAAACCGTCAAGCAGCCTGAGCGCCGTCCGGTTCAGAGCCTTTACCTGTCTGGATATGTTTGCAATGTCGCGGCAGCCGGAGCTGCCCAGATTCAATTCTCTTCTGGTAATACTGCTGTTGATCGGGATTCCCGTCAGCTTTTCAGTCTGCCTTTCCGCCACAAGAGTAAATTCCGTCACGATCTCGCCGGAATCCAGCACTTTTCTGCTCGTTTTACCGCTGCTGAGAGTTACCGCGCGGCTCAGCAGTTTCTCAAATTCATTCTTGTAAAATTCTGCCTTTGCGGAACAGTTGAAATTTACCGGCGTAAATCCCGCTTTCAGGAACAGTGAGTGCTCTTTCATGATGCGTCCGAAAAACAGGTGAAGCACCAAGGATTCCGTAATATAATTCTCAGTATACATAGTTTCCTCCATGTAAAAAAATATAATAATATAAAGGGGATTCCGGCTTTTAAACCGGAACTCCCTTTATTTTTTGACTACCAACTTTTTTCAAAATTCACTTTTTGCCATGCCGTTTCCTTTTCCACAAACTTCCAAGCGTCCGGCAGGCACATCTACAGCGGTATACGATTCCCTTTTTCACAACCCGGAATATGCCCCACATTCCCGATTCTACGTCCCATCTTAACGAACCGGAACGATAGAGATAATCGCCGGGATATCTGGATGCGCTGTCTTCCAGCTCGATATTATAAACGCCGCCGACGCTTACCGCACCTTGTACAGAAATTCTCCTTGAAAACGGGTCGTCAGGCTGTGCAAGCCAGTTATGCCCATGAAGCGCAAAGCTGATATTCCTCGGCTTATCTGCCGGCATGAGATACCGTATTATGACGCGCTCCCCTGCATACGCCTCCAGCAATGGAGTTGCCGGATCTCCGTGCGCCTTTGAACTGAATATCTTGCTGATAGCCGGATCGCGCTCAAGCCGGTTGAAAAAGCGTTCCGAGCGGTAATTGAAGCCCTTTTCTCCCGTATCTTCATGGTCGCCGCCGCCATGTCCGGTATCTTCGCCCTGTTCGGAAGTTTTAATAAGATCGCCGTCCTTATCAAGCAGCCGGATGCCATTATGGGCAAACAGCACAAATTCCCGGAATGTCTTTACTCACGGAGCTGTAATAACTGCCTGCTCATTAAAATTTTCTTTCCGGACAGAGCAGTTGCAGTAATACTGTGCGGCAGGCGGCTCAATGATAATCACCCCGAATAAGCCGTGATATCTTTGATTGCGCAGATCTCCGAACGAACTGAGCATACAAGTCCCGTATTCCTTGTCGGCGTGCCACAGATATTTTATACACTCACCCGGCGCGGCAGTCTGTTCAGGCTTATTGAAGCCTACATTCACTCCTGCATAACATACGGGACAATGCTTCAGAAACTGCGGACTCAGCGAGACTCTGTCAGAGGGACGATGCTCCATATCCAGCGGAACAGAAGGATAGTCATGATACAATACCGGCTTGTCAAACAGATTATGCAGCGTGACCTCTATCCAGTCCCCTGCATTTGCACGCAGTATCAGAGGTATTGGCGCTTTTCTTCCGCATCTGACGTCCTCGGCATCGTCCAGGGGTACAAAAAGCATACCCTCCGGGTCATGGTCGCCGTAACAGTTATACTCGATATTCGTCTGGATAGCAGCAATTTCAAATTTGCGTATTTCTGCTCCATCCCTAAAGGCGGTTGGAGCGGATATTCTCCAAATTCTCCGTTGATAAAGTTGGGATATCCGGGATGAAGCAGGTCTTTTTCCGGCGGAAGCGGTCTGTCTTTCAGCGGAATAAGCCTTTCTATGGGCGTGCGATCCGGATATTCTCCCGTTCCGTCCTCCAGCCTGTCAAACACTCTCCAGAGCGTCCACATTCCCTCATGGAAATGCGGATACAGGTGACAATGGAAAATAGCGTCTCCGATCATTCCTGTCAGACTGCCGGCGCCGTACAGGATATCAAGGGTATAACACTCCTGGGGACTGATCGAAATAGAATCCATGATCGTAGATTTCGGATCATCGGGATCAAGCAGCCATTGGTGATTGTGAAGATGAAAAACATGGGTTTCTTTTACTCCGCCGTGAATCAGCCTTATTTTAGACGGATCTCCAACATAGGCTCTTAGTATCGGCGGAGCAGGGTCAAACCACTTTGACTGTGGTTTTTCAACGATTATCGCACCGAAGAGACCGTGTACGTTTGTGCCGTCCTCGTTTCCCCGTGCGTCGCCCAGATCCGAGAACAGCTAAACGCCCTCTTTTTCCGCATACCACACGTACTGTATAAAATTTCTTGTTGTCGTATCCGGATTATTTCCTACGTTTGCTCCGTCCGACGTCAGAACGTCATATCCCTGCTCCGAGAAGAAATTTTTTCATTGTAACGAGGTCTGCAATATCGAATTTGTGGTCATAATTTACATCGCCCTTATGCTCGGCAGCGATGACAGTATAATTCACGCAGTATGAGGACTGCCCGTTTGTGCCGGGGACTATTTTTTCGCCCTGCCTTACACATCTGCTGTAAACAACAAATGTCAGATCATTGCTTGTCGTCAGCTTTATGGCTGTTTTCTGCCAGTCGCTCAGCCACTCCGGGGTATTTTCAACTCTTTCATCGACTGCCGCATAAACGGTTATATTTTTGGCGGCAGTAAATTCAGCCTGCTGCCCTTCAACGAATTTTCCTTCGCAGTTCGTCTGTATCAGCTCCGCACCTGTCAGCATATCAGGGATCGTGGAATATGTGAAATCTCTGTCGGTAAATACTTTGTCACCAACGCCGAAACTTGCCTTTACGTTCCATAATGCTCCGTTTTCGGGACGAAGCTCTTTCACGAGATCTCCGTCAGCAGGAGGTGCGGCTGTGGTTGTGGTAACAGGAACAGTAGTAACTGGTGGTGTTGTCGTGACAGTTCCATTCATAGGTACAGACGGTGCAGCTACAAATCCTGCGGAGGGATAGCCGCTTTTGCTGAGTACCGCATATGTCATATTCGAGGCTGATGACTGCGGCCCGCTGTACTTTTCGCAGTACGCTTTAGCATCTGCTGCCGACTTTGCAATATAGGAGTAGCTGGTATTCGGTCTCCACGGGCAAGCCTTGGCTGTCTTTCCTGAAAGCGAGTATCTTGAGCCTGTAAGTGTCGAGCCGACCTCGGTGTACTGTCCGGGATATTTGGAAGAAATATCATTGCCGGAAACAGTATCGTTTACCACAGAACCCTTGCCGGTGCCGCCATAAGCGAGTTAAGATCTATACATGGGATATTATAATATGCCGCAAGCTGCTTCATAGCGTTGCAGTAGTTGGAGTAGCTGCCGACAAACTTTTGGGATTTGCTGTCGTAGGATTTAAGTCCTATGACCGTTGTCACAAGCACTGGAGTTGCACCCATGGCCTGAGCGCCCTCGATGTACTTTGCCATGTAGTCCTCAAAGCTGCCTGCCGTTCCGGGAACTTTTCCGCAGGTGGGAGCGTAGCGTTCCGCCTTGTTTGCGGCAGAATTGTTTATACCAAACTATATCAGCAGATAGTCGTTTTTCTTTATCGAACCGAGGATAGTATCAAGCCGTCCATTGTCATAAAAGCTCTTGGAGCTGCGACCGGCAATAGCGTGATTGGAAACCGTGACCTTATCCGGAAGATTTTCACTGAGGTATGCTCCCCAGCCCTGCTGAGGCGCGTATTTTGCATTATAGGTCTGTACTGTTGAATCTCCGGCAATATATATAGTTCTGCTGACATTGGGCTGTACCGGTGTGGTAACTACCGGCGGCTCCTCATAAACCTGCGCTATCGGTTCATCAGTCCATTCAATGTGAAGATAATCCAGATTAGGGCCGCCCTGAGCTGTCTCCGAAGTCATTTTAATTGTGTTTTCGCCCTTTTTAAGAGGAAGAACTATACCTCGCTCCTGCCATGTTGTCCATGCACCTGTCGTAAGGAAATCCTGCATCCAATAATCAGCCTGACCATTAACCTCGATCTTCATTTTTCGGTTATCAGCGCTGCCGTTTGCTGTACCGAAAGTGCAGAGATAGTTTCCGTCAGCGGGAGCTGTTATTTTCCATTCGATATTGCTTCCGACTTTATTATCAAGATTTACATATGCCTTGTCACGGAAGCCCTCGTTAGCGCTTTCCTCAATTCCATCTGTAATTGTCTGGTCAACTGCATATGCAAACATTCTTTTTTCTGTAACTGCACTGAAACTGCCTCCCTTTAACAGAAATGATTGCAATTGTACAGCATCTGCCACGGTGACTTTTCCGTCGGCATCAAGATCTGCACGTCGTTTTGTGCTGCGGTCAAGACGATCGTTTACCAGTTCCTGACGCATGAGAACCATGTCATACGCATCGACTCTGCCGTCATGATCCAGATCACCGTAAATAAAATCACTGCCTGGATCCTGAGGCGTTGTCACAACAGGCTCAGTTGCAACAGGCTGTGTCGGCTGAGTAACAATGCTTTCATTGTATTCAGTTGCGGCTACGACATAATTGACCGCGGTGTTCATATTTACAGCACCGAGAGTTACTTTCTGTCCGCTTTTTACATATTCTGCCCTGTTCCGTACTTTGCAGAAGCGTGAGAAGGAGACACTGCCGTCGGTATCATACCTACAGTCATTAAAAGTGCAGCCGCATAAGCTGTTATCTTGTTTGCCTTCATAATTACTACCTCCCTGAAAATAGTTTTTTATCAATATTATTTTAACACTACGTCCACAAATTTTCAATGAAGTAATTGATCAAAAAGATGATGTTTTTTATCAAAAAAGAAAGCGGTCAATTCAAAAATGCCGCTTTCTTCATACTTCAGTTATTCACAATTAATTTTCTCATCATTATCATATCAAACGCATCTATACGTCCGTCCTCGAAAAGGTCTCCTGCCTTCCAGTTTGCAAGAGTAACATCCGGAACGGCAAGCAGCCATTTTTGAAGTGTTACAAGATCGGCAACGTCGAACTGCCCGTCCGCATTAACGTCACCGATCATAGGTCTGACCGCTAACTCCGCAGGCTCAATAATGACCTTGGCACTGTTTACATCATTCATCGAAAAGCAGTAAGTACCGTCTTTATTACAGCGTATTTTCAGCGTCTGAGGATCATCACTGCTGAAAACATCCCCATTCTGGTCGAGTGAAATGTAACTTCCGTTCTCTGCCATTACTGTATATCCGTCAACCTGTTTTGTTACAGTATACTTTCCAATAATTCCGTCAAGTGATTTTATATTGTACTCTCCGCTGTTAACCGCCGGATATACGGGCGTTATACTCCATAGCTGACAATCTCCGCCCCAGTATTCCCACTGATTAATGTTGCCCCCGTTCAACTCGGACCAGTCATATACATCAAGACCGGCTTTGTTTCCCGAACACTTTGAAACTATGCCATAATAGTTTCCGTTCTTTACTAATTTCCAAAGCTGATCGTCTGTACCCTTGTATTGCTGAAGTTCCACATTTATTCCATTGTCAGCAGATGATTCTGAAACTGAAATGCACATTGATTCATTTCCAAGAGAAACTATCCTGCAATACTCATCGTCCACCGAAACAATACGCCACTGCTGTGCGAAACTTCCGTTTTTCTCCCACTGCTGGATATTTGTGCCGTCAGCAGACGAACCTTCGGGCAGATCGATCAGCAGTCCGCTGTGTTTATTGGAAATGAAATATGAAACTCCGCTTATAAGCTCTGTGCCGCTGATCTTGGAGCTGACACTACTCTCCCCGACAGTATCCGGAGCATAAACGAGGTCGTGATCTGCATTGGAAAAGTCAACCGCACCCATACGTTCAGTACCTCTGAACTCAGTTGTCTGCACTCCCCAGACTGTCTGATTATTACTGCCAACAGCAGTAAATGACATCACCTTTTTTCCGTTTTCGTCTTTAGCAGCAAGAAAATAGCCACTATATGCCTGTCCGCCTATGGTTATCACAGCAGAAGAGCTGTCTGCTGCCTCAGACCATTTTCCTGTTACTGCACCGCTGATTTTTCCGTCCTCTGAAAGTGTGATCTTACCGGAACTGATAATTTTTCCGTCAGTTGAATTGCCGTGGTTTATGAACTCGTATTCACCTGCAATATCTGCTGCCTCATAACCGCCGACAGCTATTGTGTCACCGCTGTATTCATATGGTGCGACAACAGGCCAGCCCTCATCATTGAAGTACATTGAGTGTACACGAACCTCATGATATTCACTGCCATCGTTAAAACGAGAGTGATAGAAAAGATACCATTGCCCGTCATCGTCCTGCAAAACAGAATTATGTCCGCACGCCATATAAGCTGTATTCAGACTGCCGAATTTATAGTTTCCCATGACCTTTAAGCCAACACTGTCAAGATTCGTGTTTGCCGACAGTACAGCGGGATTGCCAGCCGCGTCATAGAATGGTCCGGTGGGGCTTGTGGAGCGTGAAACACGCATATTATAGCCGCCTTCGGAAAGGAGTCCGCCATATGTTGTCCAAAGATAGTAGTAACCCGTATCGGAATTATACTCAATAAAAGGGCCTTCGCCGGATTTATAGCAGCCGCCTGCTATTTTAGTACCGAAATAGCTGTCGATAATTCGCCCGTCAGAGGTCATACCGGTCTTGGGGTGGATACACTTTCCTGTTTTCTTGTCGATCTCAAGAGTAAATATACCTCCCGACCATGAGCCGTATGTCATGTACATCTTTCCGTCTGTGCCATAGTAGATGGTGGGATCAATAGCATTCGGATAGAGGTAATTGTTGAAATTATTATTGCTGAACCAGTTTTGATTATATGTGACCTCACCCGAAGCAATAAGCTCGTCAATATTTGTCGAGGTGTATTTCCTGTTGACATTTTTAGTTGAACTTGTGGCATAGCTGTCATTGGATGTGAAACCAGAATATATCAGCGTATCCACAAAGGTGTACGGGCCCTCAATATTTTTAGCAGCCGCATAAGCGATCACTGAACGCATATATGTGGAGGAGGTGCAGAAGTACATCAGATATGCACCTTTTGAACCATCGGCATTCACATATTCAGGATTCCATATAACGTCAGGTGCCCACACTGCGAATCCACCTGCACAGTCCTCTAAATTCTCACCAGCCCATGCAAATGCCTTGGAAAGATTCTGCGATAAATTGCCAAATATCACATTGTTAGCTGTTGCATAACCGTTTGTGAAGCGTTTCCAGTTTTGCAGATCTGTCGACTTCGCCGCATCAATGTGCGAGCCGAAAACATAATAGGTATCATCGTCCTTGACAATAGATGGATCGTGGACTGAAACGCGGCTTTTGTTTGAAGCGGCATCTGCAATTGTATACGGATATGCCGAAAGTGCCGCTGAAACCAGCATTACTCCCGATATTGCAGCAGAAACCGCCTTTCTGAAAATATTATTTCTCATGTAAATACTTCCTTTCATGTCTCAGAACCTGTCTTCATAAGATATGTGTGCGGATTTTTGAGCAAATTTTGCCGATTACAAGGAAAAAATTCGCGGGCATACTGACGTATGGCAAGGATTTTTGACGCAGTAAGCGGTAAAATTTGCCGAAAAGATGTACACATTATCTTATGAAGACAGGTTCTCAATATCAGTATATGAATAATATCACTTCTCAATAATTTCTATCTCAGGCTTCTGAGGAGTCTCCATACCGGTTCCGAGGTAATAATCCAACATATGCGACTGGAAATATCCCTTAGCTGTCATACAGTTGCGGTAGCAGGGATTTTGAGCGAGACAGTAAAGCCTTGTATCAGTTTCCGCTGTTGGACACCATATCACCAACTTAGAATAATCAGAGCTTGTCATTATGACCTCCTCACGCCAATCGCCCATAATATCACCATAGAACATCGGTGCGCCCCTGTCGCTGCCGACTGCATCTGTTAGAACTTGTGTTCATAGGATATTGCACGCGTCTTTTCGGCAAATTTTACCGATATCTGCGTTGAAAAAGCTCACCATACGGCAGTATGCTTTCGCTTTTTCGCCTTAATCTCGGTAAAATTATGCTCGAAAATCCACGCAC
>JAGBGT010000099.1 GCA_017935865.1 Ruminococcus sp.
AAGGGGTGAATTTCAAAACAGTCCAGCGGACTGTTTTTAAAGAGGGGACGCTCTGCAAGAGAGAGCGTCCCCTTATAAACTTTTTGTCCATATATAAAAAGACAGAGAGAAATTTCCCCTTTTTGAAAAAGGAGATTTCTCTCTATTTTTTAATATTTCTTTTGAAATGTATCACTTGTTGGAAACCGAGATTTTCCTGTAGCCGCGAAAAAAATAAACCGGAAGTTTTAGGGAACGCCCTCTCTTGCAGGGCGTTCCCTCTTTCAAAACAATCCACTGGACTGTTTTGAAATTCACCCTTTGCGGAGCGCCTGAAGGCATCGTCGACCTGCGGTCGACCTTGGGGCGCTGCCCCAAACCCTGCCAGAGGCGCTGCCTCTGGACTCTGCAAAAGGGACATTGTCCCTTTTGAAACCCGATGTTTGTCGACCTCCGGTCGACCCTGGAACTCCCGGCTCTGCTTTTCCTAAAAAAATATAGCTGCCACCGTTTCCGGTGACAGCCGTTTTTCTTTTTCCGGGAGCTGAGCGGATTCTGCTCCACTGTCTATACTAATCCTGCATCGCTGCGTTCATAGCCTATTCTTCTGTTCGCCTTTCTGACTCTTCCTGAAACCTTGCAGCCTCACTTTCTGTTTCTTCCCGGGATTTTTCAAGCTCACTTTCTATTTCACGCAGAGCTTTCCCTTTGATAGCGGCTTCTATCTCCGGAGTAATATTTTCCGCATAAGCCGTCTCTTCGTTTATCTCATATGCTGAGTATTCGTACACCGCCACAGCCGCGCTTCCGGAACAATCTACAAGTTCTACGACCGAGTCGTCGAACGCCAACATAGTATCAAGGGAGAAATAGAGTTTCAGGTTTATCGCCGCACTGAGATTCGCCGGACAGCCCACGCTTGAGATCAGGTTCTGGAGCGCACTTGCCCTCAGCCCCGTGTCCGTGCCCAGCAGCGGCAGCCAGTCTTCCGAAACAGGCATTTCAACATAATCCAGAACATTGGCATCCTCCGCAATGTCCGCCTTGAAAAGAGCCTCCCGGGTATATACCGAGCCGGTCTCCTTGGGAAATGCGGAATTGCCGTTAAAGTAAACCGACATCTCCCACATTTTGTCAGCTTCTGGTATCGCAGCCTCGCCGTCGGGAATGTGTGTAATAATGTCGTAGAAATAATCAGGCTCTTTGCCGAATCCCGAACGGTTTCCGTAGAGAACCTCCGTTTTCAGCCTGCGTATGCCGCTTTCGTCCTTTACTACGGAGTTGTATTCAAATGACGCCAGGGAAACGGCATTGCCGTCAATATCGGTAAGAGCGCCCTCTTTTCCGCCGGAGAAGCAGCTATATGCCGACGACTCCGCCAGATCCTGCGTGTCTGCCGGATCTGGAAGCCCCTGCGCTATGTCCTCCGCCGTAACAGTGTATCTGGACTTTGCCGCTGCAACGATATTGTTCTCGGAATATGTGCCCAGATACTCAACAGCGTAGACCTGATTCGTGTCCCAGCCGTCTATCTGCTTGATATAGAGACGCACCTTTGCATCGTCCTTGTCATTTTTCTCGAAAGGACAACTCATAAGCGGCGTTACCAGAATATCATTCTCAATGTAATATTCAAGAGGAACATCTATGGTGTAGTAGCTGCCATCGTTCGTCTGAGACTCTATCTCCCCGAGAATAGCCTCATATCCGCACTGCGCCGAATCTTTATTGAAGAACATAAACGCCCTCCTTGGAATACCGGTTTTCGGCAGCAGGAAAATTGCGGCGGCGGCGGCTCCTGCCAGTGCAGTCCATTTTATAACACGGTGTCTTTTTACATTTGTCGATGCGGTCTCAAGGTCGGTTACGGTGAATCCGCTCTCGGAAAAATCCTCGTTATCAGCAGGAAATACGCGTTCAGATATTTTGTCAAAGCAGTCAACGGAATCCGCCATTTCATCCATTTTGGATTTCAGAAGCTGCTCAAGATTCTTGCCGAACTCTTCATTTTTCATTGCCAACACCTGCCTTTTCCTGTAATATTGCCATAGCCTTTTTGTACCTCGATTTAACAGTGGTTTCGGGTCGTTTCATTATTTTTGCGATTTCCTTGAACGTCAGTCCGCTGCAGCAGTGAAGCACCACGACCTGCCTTTGCTTTTCCGTGAGAAACGAAAGCAGATGATCTACAAACAGGCTGTTTTCAACGATTTTATCAGCCTCGCCATAGTTGCGGATGACCGCGTCCTGCTGGAGATTCTGATGACTTCTCCGGATCTCCATAGCGACATTCCGGGCAACTGTAAGGATAACGCCCTTTCCGTCGCCTTTCTTCGGGTCGAATCTTTTCAGTTGAGCAAGCCTTATAAAGGTCTCCGCCACGCAGTCTTCTGACAAATGATAATCGGACGTAATGCTGTATGCCAGTGCAAATACGCTGCTTTTAAACATAACATACAGTTCGCTGAGACATTCTTTTGATGAGGAACAGCCTGCGATCAGATCGTTTATGTAGTCCTTTTCTGTTTCAAGCACTACGGTTTCTTTTGGGACAAATATGCTGAGAATAGCCTCCTCACCTCCAGTATAGTATTCGGTTTCGGTAATCATGCAAAATCACTCCTTCCCAAACCACGGGCAGCACTGACCGGATCCCGCCTGACGGCTTTTACCGGCTCAATGCCTCCCGAATTTGCAGCCGCAAAATAGAGGCAGCACCGCGCAAGAGCAGCCTGCCGGCTTTGCACCGGATCTGCCTGCGCATCTTCGGCACGATCCTTGTGCGGCGCTACCTGAAAGCTTTCATATATAAGTGATTTTCGACGCCCAAAAAGACGATTTTTTCCGAAAAAAATTTCAAAAAGTTGTTATTATTGTCTAACAGACGATTTTTACCCTGTATTTCGCAAGTTTACGCTCTTTAAATATTATAACTCATTTTCCGCCCCAGTGCAAATCTGTTAACCCGGGTTAACAGATCACAGCCTTGACAATCCTGTTTTTATTTGTTATAATTATCAAAAAGCCATGCGAAAGGATGTTCAATATGATCTACACCAAGCTGACGATCAAGGCTATGAATCTTGCCTACAACGCTCATCACGGTCAGACAGACCCAAGCGGCGTTCCGTACATATTTCATCCTTTCCATGTAGCAGAACAGATGGATGACGAGATCTCCGTCTGCGTTGCTCTCCTCCACGATGTCGTCGAGGACACGTCCGTGACTATCAAAGACCTGAGCCGCGAATTTCCGGAAGAAGTCGTCCGCGCAGTCAAGCTCCTGACTCATGACAGCTCCGACGACTATTTTAACTACCTCCGGCAGATAAAGCACGATCCCTGCGCCAGAAAGGTTAAAATCGCCGATGTTTTGCATAATTCCGACCAGAGCCGTATCGCCTGCACCGATGCCGTTCCCGAAGAAAAGAAAAATCGCTGGAAAGAAAAATATGCCAGGGCTCTTGAAATACTAACAGAATAGGACATCCCTGATTCTGACATTTTTCGCAGCTTCATAAAAAATTTTATTTTTCCTATTTACAAATCAACTTTTTTGTGGTATAATACTATTGTTGATTCTTCCTGAGAAATATCGGCAACACCGCATAAAGCACGCCTAACGGCTTTGTATGTCATCGGGGGCGTAAAGGTTTCGACGGGGATCCTGAAGTGTGATAAGCGAGCGGAGCTGCGGTGTAACCTCCTTAAACTGCGCCACGTTTAAATATAAACGCAAGAAAAAATATCACAGTTACTAGAAATAGTGCACTGGTAGCAGCTTAAGTCTGCTTCTGTCCTCCATTAGAGTACCGTGGCTTTTGGTTGGGCATCGACTAACGGTGAACGATTCTCTGGCGTGTCCGTGCCTCTGAATTGTATTCGGACTACCTGCTCTCTCTGCCCGTTCATCGGCAGCCTTTGCAGGGAATCTCAATAGGTGAACTACGCTCGTAGAAAGTTGCATGAACGGGTTTTCGGACAGGGGTTCAATTCCCCTCGCCTCCACCAATCAAAAATGCGTAACCGGAAAGGTTACAAAAAGTCCCTAAAACACGGTGTTTTCGTGTTTTAGGGATTATTTTTTTCTGAAAAAGTTGGTGTGTTCAACACGCTCAACGAGTAAAACAAGCGATATTGACGGATAAAAAAAGAGCGCCTCTTTCCTCAGAAAATATTCGGGCATTCGGGCATAATTCTTTGGAACGGCATCAGATATTAGAATTAACAGGAACAATCTTGCTATTTTCCGAAAAATATGGTATGATAAGAGT
>JAGBGT010000100.1 GCA_017935865.1 Ruminococcus sp.
CCACTGGACTGTTTTGAAATTCACCCCTTGCAGGGCGCCTAAAGGCATCGTCGACCTACGGTCGACCTTGGGACTCCGTCCCAAACCCTGCCAGAGGCGCTGCCTCTGGACTCTGCAAAAGGGGCATTGCCCCTTTTGAAACCCGGTGTTGTCGGCTTCGCCGATTTGGGGCGCTGCCCCAAACCCTGCCAGAGGCGCTGCCTCTGGACTCTGCCAAAGGGACATTGTCCCTTTGGAAACCCGGTGCTGTCTGCTGGAAATTTTCGTCAGCACCTTTACTTTTCGACAAAATTGGAGTATAATTAGGTAAAGGAGATGATATCATGACAGAATATCTGAAAGCATATATGGCTGAGACGGAACACAGGCTGAACTGCTGCCGGAGCAGAGACGAGCTGGAAAAGCTGATGACGGAGCACAGGGATAAGATCGTATTTATGCAGCATGAGCGCATCGTCCACTTCCTGGTGACTATGATGTTTGCAATAGTTCTCAGCATTTTCATCTGTGCAGGCGTTATGATGGAAAATATCGGGTTGGCGATACTTGATGTCATCATAATCGTTCTTCTTGGATTTTACATAAAACACTATTTTTTCCTGGAAAATACGGTTCAGAGGATGTATAAGGTTTACGATGAAATACTGAAAAAAACGGAGGAGACTGACGAATGACGAGAATGGAAATTGCCGTGCTTGCCTGCGAAGAGCTGGAGAAGATCTATCCCGATATCGACTGCACACTTACATACGAAAAGCCCTACGAGCTGCTTTTCGGCGCAAGACTCGCGGCGCAGTGTACCGATGCCAGAGTGAATATCGTAACAAAGACGCTATATGTGAAATATCCCGATCTACAGGCGTTTGCGGACGCCGACCTGGCTGAGCTTGAACAGGATGTGAAGCCCTGCGGATTTTATCACACCAAGGCGAAAAGCATAAAGGACATGGCACGTAAGCTTCTGGACGATTTCGGCGGAGAAGTGCCGGGAACGATGGAGGAGCTTCTGTCGCTGCCGGGAGTCGGCAGGAAAACCGCTAATCTCATTATGGGAGATGTTTTCAAAAAGCCGGCTATCGTGACGGATACCCACTGCATACGCATCAGCGGACGCCTGGGGCTGACTGATTTCAAAGAGCCTGCAAAGGTGGAAAAAGACCTGCTGAAGGTCATACCGCCGGAGGTCTCATCGCATTTCTGCCACCAGACTGTGCAGTTCGGACGTGATATCTGCCGCGCCAGATTGCCGAAATGCAGCGAGTGTCCGCTGAATTATTTTTGCAGGCATTACGCGCAGAATAGCCTTATGAAATGATGAAAGGATGATAAAATGAACAGCATTGACCGACTCAATGAGATGATAGAGCAGGCGGAAAGCGTCGTTTTTTTCGGCGGAGCGGGCGTCTCCACGGAAAGCGGAATCCCGGATTTCAGGAGCGTTGACGGTCTGTACAATCAGGAGTGGAAATATCCGCCGGAAACCATAATCAGCCGCAGCTTTTTTGATAAGAATACGGCGGAATTTTACCGGTTTTATCGGGCGAAGCTGAACAGCCTGGGGGTTAAGCCCAATGCTGCTCATTTGAAACTGGCTGAGCTGGAGACTGCCGGAAAGGTCAGGGCGGTGGTGACCCAGAATATTGACGGTCTGCACCAGCTTGCCGGCAGCCGGATAGTGTACGAGCTTCACGGCAGTGTGCTGAGGAATTACTGTATGAACTGCGGCAAGTTTTACAGCGCGGAGGCTGTTTTCGGCAGCGACGGCATACCCCGGTGCAACTGCGGAGGAATTGTCAAGCCGGACGTCGTTTTATATGAAGAGGAACTGGATGACAAAACAGTGCAGGGCGCAATTGATGCGATCGCCCGATGCGATCTGCTGATGATCGGCGGCACATCTCTGAACGTTTACCCGGCAGCCGGATTGATAAGGTACTTCCGCGGGAAAAATATCGTCATAATCAACAGATCCCCCACGCCCTATGACAGCAAGGCAGACCTTGTCATCCCCGGAAAAATCGGGGAGGCGCTGTCCGGTATAAACATTAATTGATTATAATTTAAGAAAATTTAAGTGCTTTTTTGGACAGACTGTCAAATTGATCTGCGAGTGATTGGTCAAATATACAAAATTTATCAAACAATTAAAAAGTTATTGGAAAATCTTGATTTTTGCCTTAAAAGATAGTATAATTAAAGCATAGGGGCATTGAATTCTGGATTTCGATGCAACGCAGTTTTCTATGGAGGGAAATAAAATGCACAAAAATGTAATCAAAAAGGCGGCTGCTTCTTTCGTTGCGGCAGCTATGGCGATCAACGGCGCGGCTATGGGCACGTCAACGATCTTTGCTGCCGACACGGTTTACGAGTTCGAGGATGCTGCCCTCACAGGCACTATCCTTGTCGATGACTTCGACGGAGCAAGCGGCGGAAAGGTCGCTTATATGAAGAACGACGGCACTATCAGCCTGGATATCGAGGTCGCTTCCGCAGGTATGTACACATTGGTTTTCTATGTACAGGGAGAGGGCGGCTCCAAGCAGCAGAATCTTTCGATTAACGGCGTTTCGCAGGGCGTTCTCGCTATCCCTGAGTCCACGACAATGGAGCCTGTTTCGCTGACCGTTAAGCTTCCTGCCGGCAAGAGTACTGTTGAGATCTCAAAGAGCTGGGGCTGGTCAAGATTTGATAAGCTGGAAGTAAAGAGCGCCGAGCTGCCGGAAATCAAGGCAACTCACAAAAATCTTTGCAATATCAATGCAACTGCCGAGGCGCGCTCGCTTTTCGACTACCTGAACAGCGTTTACGGAAAGAATATTATTTCCGGTCAGCAGGAGATCTACAACTATGGACACGGCGGTGATTTTGAGGTCGAATTTGAGTACCTCAACGACCTGACAGGTCATTATCCGGCTATCAGAGGATTCGACTTCCTGAACAATGCAAATATTCTTTACGGTGAAAATGATCATACAGTCGACAGAATGATAGACTGGGCGAACAACAAGAACGGCATCACTACGGCTTCATGGCATATCTGCGTTCCCAAGGAAATGAGCGGTTACAAGGTCGGCGACAAGGTTGCTTATGAGCAGGCTACTTATAAGCCAGACGAAACAAACTTCGTAACATCAAACGTTCTCGTTGAGGGCACGGTTGAGCGTGAGTTCTACCTGAAATCCCTGGAGAACCTGGTCGAGACATCGCTGAAACCGCTTCAGGATGCAGGCGTTCCGGTTATCTGGAGACCTCTCCATGAGGCCGAGGGCGGCGGCGGTGAAACCGGCGGCTGGTTCTGGTGGGCTAAGGACGGTTCTGCCGTTTACAAGGAGATATGGAAGCTCACATATGACACTCTCGTAAACGAATACGGCATCAACAATCTTATCTGGGAATGGAACAGCTACAACTTCCCCACCTCTAAGAACTGGTATCCCGGCGATGAGTATGTTGATATCATCGGCTACGATAAGTATAACTGTACAGAGTATCTTGAAGAGAATAACTGGCAGGCTTCATACAAACACAACGACAGCGCTATCAGTCCCACTTTCTACGGCATCATGGAGATGTATGACAGCAAGAAAATGGTAGCTATGGCTGAGAATGACTGCTTCTCAACTGTCGAGAATCTTACAAGCGAAAAGGCTGGCTGGCTGTACTTCTGCACATGGTATGACGGCGGCGGACAGACAAACTTCCTCAGCGACCCACTCTTCAATACTAAGGAAGATACTATCGAGATGTACCAGAGTGACTACTGTATCACGCTGGATGAGCTTCCTGCTGATCTTTACAAGAAGAACGTTGCGCCTGTTGATCCTGCGCTGACGACCACGGCTGTAACGACAGCGCCTCCCGTAACAACGACTCGCGTGACTACGGCAGCCGACCCAAGCAAGAATTACGGCAAGGTAGTTTACGAGGAGCTGGACGGCACATTCCAGATCACTCTTCCCAAGGAGGCTGAGGAGTTCTATATCATGGTCAAGCTGCCCGGAGATATTGAGTACGCAAACGGCGGTCTGGGAGTTTCAATTCCCCTTGACGGCGAGTACTACTGGGCCAATATCAAGTGGGAGGCTTCGGCAAGCGGTGCTGTCAAGATAAATGTCAAGGACGATGTATTCAACATTACGCTGGGTACTAAGGAAGTTACCGACGAGGCTCTGCTGGAGAAGCTGATGGCTGAGCTGGGCAAGGGCACGTCGTATCAGGGACAGATCTGGTATGCACAGTCCGGCGGCAAGGAAGCCTCTAAGGACGGAGTTGCTATCCTGGATGTATACACCATGAACGAGAGCACTACAACTCCCGTAACGACAGAGCCGGGCAGTGAGAACATTGTCTGGGGAGATGCAAATAGTGACGGTACTGTTGACATTGCCGACGCTACAAGGATCCTCCAGTCTATCGGAAATGCCGATAAGTACGGACTTACTGATGAGCAGGCTGCAAATGCTGACTGCTATAATCCCGGAAGCGGTGTAACGGCTATGGATGCGCTTGCAGTCCAGAAGTTTGATGCAAAGGTTATTTCATCACTTCCTGAGATCGTGGAGGATAATTATTAAAAAAACTCTGGCAGGCCGATAAACAGCGGATTTCCAAAGGGACAATGTCCCTTTGGCAGGGTATGGGACAGAGTCCCAATTCGGCTAAGCCTATAACACCGGGTTTCCAAAGGGACAATGTCCCTTTGGCGGAGTCCAGAGGCGGCGCCTCTGGCAGGGTTTGGGACAGAGTCCCAAATCGGCGAAGCCGATAACACCGGGGTTCCAAAGGGACAATGTCCCTTTGGCAGAGTCCAGAGGCAGCGCCTCTGGCAGGGTATGGGACAGAGTCCCATA
>JAGBGT010000101.1 GCA_017935865.1 Ruminococcus sp.
CTCTCTTGCATGGCGCACTACGTGCCGTCCCCTTTGTCGCTTCGCGACATTTCCCCACCCCGTGGGGAATCACCTCTTTTCCAACAGTCCACTGTACTGTTGGAAAATTCACCCTTTGCGGAGCGCCTGAAGGCTGCATCGACCTCCGGTCGATTTGGGACTCCGTCCCAAACCCTGCCAGAGGCGCTGCCTCTGGACTCTGCAAAAGGGGCATTGCCCCTTTTGAAACCCGGCTTTGTTTTATTTTTTGTGATATGACCTCTTCACCAGCTTTTTCAGCCGCTCCGCTGTCTCCTCCGGAAATGTAGTTATAAAAGTCAACGCCTGCGACTTCGCATCCTCCGGCGGCAGTTTCAGAAATCTGTGAAAAAATGCGTACACCTCATCATAGTCCCGGAAAATCTCCCGGATTGCATTTTCACCCTCCGGTGTAAGCACCACGCTGTTGCAGAAATCCTCATACACCAGCCCGGAGTTCGCCAGACATCTCAGAGTCTTGCTGACGCTTGCCCTTGAAACTCCAAGATGCCGCGAAATATCGACGCTTTTCACATCGTCTCTCTCCGCGGAAAGCTCACGTACAGCGGCAAGATACTTGATCTGCGCCGAACAGTATTTCATATCCTCAGCCCCTTTACTTGTCGGAATCTATAAGATGCCAATAGCCTTTCAGATAAACAGCTCCCGAAATGACCGTCAGAGCCGTCGATATCCAGATAAGCCCAGGAATGACCCAATTGTCCACTGCGTTTATCATCACCTCCGGGAACGGTATGGAGAAGTCGTGGACAAAGCTCAGCCAGGCAAGTGAAAAGATTATTGCCGTCATCGTGAACGCGGTTTTCAGCTTTCCCCACATTCCCGCAGCAACCACGACTCCGCTGTCCGCCGCTAGAAGCCGCAATCCGGAAACCATGAACTCCCTGGCGCTTATAATAATGAGCGGTATCGCGCCCATTTTTATCTCCGGGATCTCCACAAAAACCGTCAGCGCCGCTATGACCAGCACCTTATCAGCCAGAGGATCGAGAAATTTTCCGAAATTCGTCACAAGTCCTCTGCTTCTGGCAATTTTTCCGTCCAGAGCGTCGGTTATGGACGCCGCTGTGAAGATCACAAGAGAAATGAGGTAGTGAAAAGGCATTTTCAGGTAGACAAACAAGAGAAAAAACGGAATCAGAAAAACTCTCAGCAGGGTAAGCTTATTCGGCAGATTCATTCTCTATCACCTCACCCATTAAATCATAATCAAGCGTATCCGTGATCTTCAGCTTCACATAATCTCCGACAGCCAGCGGTTTTTCGGAGGTGAAAAACACCTTTCCGTCAATGTCGGGAGCGTCGTTTGCCGTGCGTCCGAAAAAGCACTCGCCGAAGCGGTCGAATCCCTCGACCACCGCTTCAAGCTCCGCGTCCAGATACTTCCTGTTGTTTTCGTAGCTGACTTCAAGCTGCTGCTCCATGATAATATCAGCGCGGTGGACAGCCGTCTCCTCCTCGATCTGCTCCGGGAGGTCGGCAGCCTTTGTTCCCTCCTCCGGCGAGAACGGGAAGCATCCCAGCCTTTCAAAGCGAACCTCCTGGACAAACTCAGCCAGCTCCTCGAACTGCGCCTCCGTCTCTCCGGGGAAACCGGTGATAAGGGTAGTTCGCAGGATAACTCCCGGTATCTTTTCACGGATGTGCCTGAACAGCGCCGCCAGCTTATCGCGGTCGCCCCAGCGGTTCATCCGGCTGAGTATTTCGCCGTTACAATGCTGTATCGGTATCTCCAGGTATTTCACCAGCTTCTCCTCTGAGGCGATAGTCTCCAGCAGCTCGTCGTTTATGCGCTCCGGATAGCAGTAAAGCGTGCGTATCCATTTCAGACCGTCGATCTTGCAAAGCTCGCGGAGAAGCTCCGGGAGCATGGACTTGCCGTACAGATCCTCGCCGTACCGGGAAGTGTCCTGGGCGATAACAACAAGCTCAGTCACGCCGTTTTCCGCAAGAGTTCTCGCCTCCGCCAGAACATCCTCCATAGGCACGCTGCGGAATTTTCCGCGTATCATAGGTATAGCGCAGTATGTACAGCAGTTTGAGCAGCCCTCAGCCACTTTCAGATAGCTGAAAAAAGGCAGCGTGGAGATGATCCTCTCCCCTGTCATTTCCGCATCAAGCTTCTTTCCGAAGCGCACCACACGCTCGCCTGCCATGACCTCGTCAAGAATATCCACGATATCCTTGTTGTTTCCGATGCCGATAACGGCGTCCGCCTCCGGGAAAAGCTCCGCAGCCTCCTCCCTGTAGCGCTCTGTCAGGCAGCCTGTGATTATGATTTTCTTCAGTGTGCCGTCGGCTTTAAGCGCCGCCAGCTCAAGTATAGTCTCTATAGCCTCTTCCTTTGCGGACTTTATAAATCCGCAGGTGTTAACCACCGCAATATCTGCAAGTCCGGGTTCTGTGACAAGCTGGTAGCCGCTCTTTTTAAGCTTGTAGAGCATCCTCTCGGAGTCCACAAGATTCTTCGAGCAGCCCATTGATACTAATCCTACTTTCAATGGCATTTCACTGCGCTCCTTTATTCACTCTCAAAATATTCTTTAATGGCTCTGTTTATATCGTCAAAACCATAGCCGTACCTCGCCAGAGCTGCCTTGACCTTTTCCACAGCCGCCCTGTCCGAGCCGTCGGACAGACGTCCGCCGTACTTTACAGCCGTAAGCTCCAGCAGATTTCCGTAAAACTGCTCCTGATAGACGCCGAGAAGCTCCTCCGCCAGATCGCTGTCGATGCCCTTTGCCGTCATCTCCCGGCGCGCACGGTAGTAACCGTACTTTTTGACCTCCACCAGCCGCCTTGCCAGCTTTTCGCCGTATCGTCTGTCGTTGACAAGACCTGCTTTCGCCAGCTTTTTTATGACATCCAGGCAAAGGGACTCGTTTTTGTACGTCTTTACCAGCTTTTCAAAAAGCTCCTCCGCCGAATAATCCCGATAGTCCAGGCAATACAGCGCATACTGGTACGCCCTGCGGAAATTTGAGGCACGTATTATCCTTTTCATCTGCTGACGGTCGATCTCCATGCCTTTTTTCAGCCCGAAATCGGCAATTATGTCAATGTGCAGATATATTTTCCGCTCATAGTCAAGCTCCGCCTCATAGGTAGTGCCCTTGTACTTTTTCAGCTCCGTGATCTTCATCGGATCTCCCATAAAACCGGAGTTCTGTTATTCGGCAGGCGTGAACTCATCATACTCATCGTCGATGCTGTCCAGAATATCCATGTCGTTTGTCTCGGGCTTATCCTCAGGAGCGCCGGCAGCCTCTTCCGCAGCCGCGGCAGCCTTGCCCTTTTTGGTTTTCTTATCCTCTTTTTTGTTCAGGGCGGTCAGTTCATCCTTGCGTGCAAGCAACTGCTCCTCGATCTCTTTCATCAGCTCAGGCTCGTTTTTCAGCAGCTCCTTGACATTGTCGCGTCCCTGACCCAGCTTTCTGTCGCCGTAGCTGAACCATGCGCCGCCCTTTTTGACGATCTCCAGCTCCGTTGCAAGGTCGAGTACCTCGCCTGTACGGGAGATGCCCTCGCCGTACATCATGTCAAACTCAGCCTCCTTGAACGGAGGTGCTACTTTGTTCTTTACCACCTTGCACTTGGTGCTTGAGCCGATGACCTGAGTGCCGTCCTTGATAGCCTCTCCCTTGCGCACGTCGATCCTTACTGACGCATAGAATTTAAGGGCACGTCCGCCGGGAGTAGTCTCCGGATTGCCGTACATAACGCCGATCTTCTCGCGTATCTGGTTGATGAAAATGGCTACGCAGTTGGACTTGGAAATGGCGGCTGTCAGCTTTCTCATCGCCTGAGACATAAGACGTGCCAACTGACCGACGTGCTGATCGCCCATTTCGCCGTCGATCTCCGCACGGGTAGTCATAGCGGCAATGGAGTCCACTACGATAACGTCGATAGCGCCGGAGCGGATGAGCGCCTCGGCGATCTCAAGAGCCTGCTCGCCGCTGTCAGGCTGGGAGACGAGAAGATTGTCGATATCCACTCCCAGAGCCTTTGCATATACCGGGTCAAGGGCGTGCTCCACGTCGATGAAAGCAGCCTCGCCGTCCATTTTCTGCGCCTGAGCGATGATGGAAAGTGCAACGGTGGTCTTACCGGAGCTTTCGGGGCCGTAGATCTCCACGATCCGTCCCCTTGGCACGCCTCCGATACCAAGCGCCATATCAAGGGTCATCGAGCCGGTGGGAATGGCGTCAACATTGAGCACTTTTGTCTCGCCGAGACGCATTACCGCGCCTGCTCCGTATTTCTTTTCCAGCAATTTCAGCGCGCTTGCAAGCGCCTCTTTCTTATCCTCTTTTGCCGTAACTCTTACTACGGCAGGCTTTGTTTTAAGTTCTTTCTTAGCCATTTTAGTCCTCCGTTTTCTCGGCAGTCACCGTGCGGATAATGCCTCCGCCGTCCCTGCTGAAATTTAAATTTTCAAAGCCGTTTCCGGCAATTATTCTTCCTATTGTATCATGCTGTCCCATGCCGAATTCATAGCACAGAAAGCCGCCTTTTCCAAGTTTCTTTTTCCATATGGGAGTCATAGCCCGGTAGAAGTCCAGCCCGTCCGCTCCGCCGTACAGCGCGGATTCCGGCTCGCAGCGCACCTCTTTCTGAAGCTCGTTCATCTCCTCCGCCGTAAGGTATGGCGGATTGCTGACGACAATGTCAAGCTCCGGGAGCAGCTCTGCCGTCTCCGGGGCGAGCACGTCTCCGCAGATTATTTTTATATCCGCGGAATTGAGTGCGGCATTCTGCCTGAGATAGCCAAGAGCCGCACCGGAAAGCTCCAAGGCGTAGATCTCCGCCTCCGGAAGCTCCTTTTTCAGGGCAAGGGCGATACATCCGCTGCCGCTGCACAGATCGGCTATTTTGGGTGAAACGAGCCGCCTTTCCCGGCATATCCGCAGTACGTCCTCCACCAGCGTTTCCGTGTCGGGACGTGGTATCAGCACGCCCTCCCCCACTTTCAGCGGCAGACTCCAGAACTCCCATTGACCAAGTATGTACTGGAGCGGCTGTCCCTCCAGGCGAAGAGAGACCATCCGGCGTATCTCAGTCTCTTTTTCCGGAGAAAGCTCTTTCCGCCCATCCGACAAAGCCCACCGCTCCGCCAGAACGTCCTCGAAAATGCACATGACGTCAAAGTGGCTGTCAGGGATATCCTGTTCCGCAAGAGCATTAACGCACTCATCAAAAAGCTCTTTCCGCGTCATATTACCATTTATCCTCCGATTTGTCCTCGGGGATGCAGGGCGTCAGCGCGGCAATGGCAATTTCTATCATGCTGTCGTCCGGCTCACGGGTGGTTATCCGCTGCATGGCAAGTCCGGGAGCGGAAAGTATTTTCGTGAACAGGTTGTCGTGAGTTCCTGCCAGGCGTATGCACTCATACGAAATGCTTACCACAAGGGGAAGCGCGCACAGGCTGATAAGAGACCGCTGCCACCACACCAGACCCTTGGGGACGAAGCACATGACGAAAATACCGACTATCAGCACGATGAAAATGAAGCTGGTGCCGCAGCGTTTGTGGAAGCGTGACTGCTTCCGGATATTCTCCACGGTCAGCGGAAGCTCCGCCTCGTGGCAGGCGATGGTCTTGTGCTCCGCGCCGTGGTACATATACTGCCGCTTAATGTCTTTCATCAGGCTCACCAGCCACATATAGAGGACAAAAAGCGCGATTTTCACCACGCCCTCCAGCAGCGACCGCAGTATGCCGGATCTGTTGACTCCGGGGATGAAATTGACGATAAGCTTAGGGGCAAAGATAAACAGCGCCAGTGCAACTGCAACTCCTATAAAAGAGCCTATGAGCATTACCACGTCGAATATGCCCTTGCTGAGCTTTTCGTCGTCCTCTTTCTTTTCGGGAGCAGACTCCTCCTGTACGTCGCCGTCAACGATCTCAAGAGATCCGGAGAGCTTCTTCTTTTTCTCATCGTCCTCTTTCTCTTCCTCGACCATCTGCTTTTCGGCAGATCTCATGGTGTATTTGTAGCCCTTTATCAGCGAGGAAACGAAGTTGAAGCAGCCTCGTATAAAGGGAGTTTTTTTGTACCACGGAGCTTTTTTGCCGTTGTTTTCGTCCCAGACCTCCAGGTCGACCGTTCCGTCGGGAAGCCGGCACGCCATTGCGCCCTTTTCCGGTCCGAGCATCATTATTCCCTCTATGAGCGCCTGACCGCCTATTTTCGACTTGAATTTTTCTCCGCTGACTTGTTTGTTATTTGCCATACTATTTCTCCGTTACGCTTGATTTCTTCTTCGCCGGCAGGGTAATGGTGACCGTAGTTCCCTTGCCCTCACCCTCGCTGGCTATATCCAGTTTTCCGCCGTGCATGGCGATGATCTCGTCAGCCACCGCAAGACCGATACCCGAGCCTCTTCTGGTATGGTTTGCCTTATAGAACTTTGTCTTTACCCTGGCAAGGTCGGAATATTTGATCCCGCATCCCGTATCAGCCACGGCAACGATTATCCTGCCGCTTTTCTCCCTCGCCGTAATAGTAACCGTATCGCCGGGGGAGGAATATTTAACGGCGTTGTCGATAACGTTGATGAAAACCTGCCGTATTCTGTTCTTGTCGCCGTAGACAAAGGGCAGCATCTCCGGCTCGTCATATATGATGCGGATATTCTCGCGCCGCGCCTTGTCGCTGTAGATGAGCACCGCGTCTCCAAGCTCCGCCAGAATGTCGAGAGTTGCCTTTTGCAGGGAGAAATGTCCGCTCTGCATACGTGAGAAATCAAGAAGCTCCTCCACCATCTGGGAAAGCCGCTCGGTCTCGTTGACGATAACTCCCACGCCCTTTTTCATGGTATCGGGATTTTCACCGCCGTCCACCATAAGCGTTTCCGCCCAGCCCTTTATCGCTGTCAGGGGCGTCCGCAGCTCGTGGGAAACGGAGCTGATGAACTCGTTTTTCATCGCCTCCGCCGAGGAAAGCTCGTCCGCCATATGGTTTATGGAGGTGCACAGCTCGCCGATCTCGTCCTCGGTGTTATTCTGTATGCGCACGGAGAAATCTCCCCCGGCGTATTTACTGGTAATGCCGCTTATCTGCCGTATGGGCTTGACGATAGATCCGGCAAAGAAAAATCCGGTGGTCAGGATGATAAGTATTATAGCCATGCAGACCGCCGTCACTACCAGGACGAAGCCCCGTATGGTGCTGTCTATCTCCGTCAGGGACGTCACCATGCGCAGTGAACTGTATTCGCCGTTGTAGGGCGCAAGAGCCATGGACACCGCAAGTATTTTCTCGCCGCCGGAAAGTCTGCCCACATAGCTGCCCTCTCCGGTTCTCATCGCCTGCTCATAGTCCGGCATGGTCATTCCCGAATCCGGCGAAAAGCCGGAGGACGTCAGCACCACTCTGCCTTTGGAATTTATCGCCATAAGCTCGATCTTGTCCTTTTCGTTAAAGGTCTCCAGGGTGTTTCGCACCTCTGCCGAAAAGTTGGCGGAGCTGTCCTGGGAATGGACGCTTAGGACGCTTGTTACGGCGTTTATCTTGGATATAAGATACTGCCTTGCGGAGCTGTAGTAGTAGCTGTGGACGGCATAGATGACCGTAAGCTCGATCACCAGCAGCACCAGCACCACAACTCCCAGGTTATTGAAGAGCCAACGTTTTGTGATACTTTTTTTAGCCATTACTGCGCATCATTCCATTTGTAGCCGAAGCCCCACATCGTGGTGATATACTTCGGGCTGGACGGCTCTTCCTCTATTTTCATCCGTATTCTCCGGATATTTACGTCGACGATCTTGTCATCGCCGTAATAGCTCTCTCCCCAGATATGGTTCAGGATGCTTGCCCGGTCCAGAGCCGTATTTTTATTGCTCATGAAGTACTCCAGGATCTGATACTCCACCTGGGTAAGCTCCACTATCTCGCCGTTCTTTGTGACTGTGCGGCTTTTCAGGTTCAGCACGAATGGGCCGCTCTCTATTACCGACAGCTTCTCGTTCTTTATGAAGCTCATGCAGACACGGCGGTATATCGCGTCCACACGGGCAGTCAGCTCCGAGGGCGAAAAGGGCTTGGTGATGTAGTCGTCCGCGCCGATCATAAGTCCGCTGACCTTATCCATCTCCTGAGTCCTCGCCGTCAGCATGATAATGCCTATGGTAGAGCTTTTCTCCCGTATCTTCTTACACACCGTAAATCCGTCGATGCCGGGCATCATGATGTCCAGCAGCACGATATCAAAATTGCCGTGCTCTTCCTCAAAGGTTTTCAGAGCCGCCTCGCCGCAGTTTACGTCCACGACCTCATAGCCTGCCCTTTTCAGATTTATGACAACAAATTCACGTATGGTGTCCTCGTCCTCGCATATCAGTATTCTTTTCATAAAGCACCTCGCTTTTCCCACTCTATTATGCTCTCCGCCAATACATATCATTCGATCAGCCGGAATCCGAGAGCCGCCTCCGCCGCCGTCAGGGACAAGCCGTCCGACCAGGATAAATCCGACGGTATACCGGCAAGAAACGCGGTATTTCCCTTGGTGCTGAGCAGCACATATCCAGAGGAGATTCTGTCCTCTCTCGAAGCTTCGTCGGAGGAGCAGTATATCCGCAGCAGCTCCCGTCCCTGTTTTTCGCCGTCGTAGGTGCAGACCACAATCTCCTCGTTTACCGCATCGCGCCGGACAGTCACCTTATCCCGCCATTTTTCCGGGAAAATAAACATATATCCGTCGCCGATGCTGTAGTAGGATGTATACTTCCGCACTCTCACGCCGTTTTCGTTGACCTTCATCCAGTCCGTCAGACTAAGCTGCTCGCCCTCCGCAGATTCCTCATAGCCAGGGGCGATAGTCTGGACAGGAATTTCCAGCATCCCGTCGCCGTCGACGTCCTTGGACACGCAGCCGGACGGTCTCAGGGTGGCGTAGGATTCCTCCGCATCGGAGAAGGCTCTCTTCAAGCCCTTGCTGTCCATGTAGACAATATCCGTCTGGATATATCCTGTACCCGAAGCAGCGTCTATATACAGCCCGGTACAGCCGTTTTCCAGGCTGCCGTAGCGTATGCTGTCGAACTCCGTAAAGGCATTGCTCAGCCCGATCCTGTATCGGTGATAGATGCCCTCCCTGTCCAGCTTATATGACTCCGCAGACGCCACGTCGCCGTTTACCGAGCCTTTCAGCAGCAGGAACTCCTTTGTGCCGTCGGAGTCAAGATCTGTCACATCCATAAAGGAATAGGAATCTGAAAATGTCCGCTCCAGTTTTCCGTCGCCGTAGCTGTAAACGGAGGCGGTCTTTTCGGAGCGGTTTATGAGACTGCTGCCGATTATCAGGTTGATACGGTCATTTTCGCCGAGCTGCGATATCATAACGCGCTCGATCTCCGTGCCCTCCGCCGGGGTATCGTATACAGACCGCCACTTTCCGCTGTCGCTTCTGTCGAGAATATTTATCCTCAGCGTATTTTCCGGAGCAGCAAGGCTGTTCTTTTCATAGAAAACAACCGCCTCGTTTCCGCCGTCGCCGTCGATATCCTCCACGATAAAGGCGGAGAGATACGTTCCCGACTTGGGATATTTCAGGCTTATAGCCTCCCCTGCCGCATCGGTCAGCGCGCTGTATATCTGCTCCTGCTCGATGCTCAGCTTCGGCGGAGTCATCAGCGTGTCGATGTTTGAACCGAAGCTGCATCCGGTCAGCAGCAGAGCCGAAAGCCCGGGAAGGACTTTTTTTGCCGATCTCATCATATCAAAAATCAATACTCTTTTTCTTTTCTGTCCGCCGGCTTAACGTATTTCAGCTCCTTTGCAACAGCCTTATACGCCGGACGGATTATCCTGTTTCCGGTCAGTACCTCTTCCATTCTGTGTGCAGCCCAGCCTGCCATTCTTGCCACGGCAAAGAGGGGCGTGAAAAGCTCGTCGGGAATACCCAGCATACGGTACACAAGACCGGAGTACATATCAACATTGGCGCACATCGCCTTGTCGCTGCCCTTGATCTCCTTGAAGATCTCGGGAGTAAGCCTCTCCACGGTCTCCAGCAGCCTGAACTCCGCCTCGATCTCCTTGCCCTTTGCCAGCTCGAACGCCTTTTTCTTGAGTATAACGGCTCTGGGGTCGGAAACGGTATAAACGGCGTGACCCATGCCATAGATCAGACCTGAGCCGTCGTTTGTCTCCCGGCGTATAGTCCTGCGCATATAGTCGGCGACCTCGCCCTCGTCCTCCCAGTTCTTTATGTTCGCCTTGAAATTGTCAAGCATATTGATGACCTGTATATTCGCGCCGCCGTGGCGTGGCCCTTTAAGGGAGCATATCGCCGAAGAATAGGCGGAATACGGATCTGTGCCGGAGGATGTCAGCACACGGCAGGTGAATGTGGAATTGTTTCCGCCGCCGTGCTCAGCCTGGAGCATGAGAAGCCTGTCCAGCATCTGAGCCTCTTCCTTGGTGTACTGCCTGTCCGGACGGAGCAGTGAGAGGATAGTCTGCGCTGTATTCTCCTCGTATCTTATGGGGTGCATTATCATGCTCTGATTGTCGAAAACACGCCGTTTCACCTGGTATGCGCTGGACATGATGACCGGCAGTTTCGCAATCAGGCTTATCGCCGTTTTCATCTCGTTGTCCAGGGTCTTGCACTCGCACTCCTCGTCGTAGGAATACAGCGCCAGGACGGAACGCGCCAGCTTGTTCATGATATTCTTGGACGGCGCTTTCAGGATCATATCCTCCACGAAGCCGTTGGGCAGATCGCGGTTGAGGGAGATATATGTAGTGAAGTTCTCCAGCTCTTTTTCCGTCGGCAGATAGCCCATAATGAGCAGGAAAACGGTCTCTTCGAAGCCGTAGCGATCCTCCTCCTCGACATTGCTGACGAGGTCGTTGATATTATAGCCTCTGTATATGAGCTGACCGGGGATAGGCTCTACCTCGCCCTCGTTTATGACATATCCGTGAACATTGCATATCTTCGTGATCCCGGCAACAACGCCTGTACCGTCGCTGTTACGCAGACCGCGTTTAACATGGTATTTTTCGTAGAGCTTGGAATCAATCGCGGTATTTTCCGCCAGTGATCTGCATAGATTTTTAATGTGAGAATTTGAGTATATTGACGGCATATTAAATCACTCCTAAATTTTTTTGCTACTTATACTTAATTATACACCAAATTCACAAATATGTCAATATACTAAATGCAATAAGAAACAAAAGGCATCTTCGTCACGGTCTCTGTGCGGCGTTGCTAAAAAACTGAGGTACTGCCATGAAAAAAATCGTAACTGCAATTCTTCTCGTCGCCGCCGGAGCTGCTCTTCCGGCTGTTCCTGTGCTGCTTTCCGGTGCAAAAAACACCGAAAAACAGCAGAAAGTCGTCCTGGAGGAATATGTTTTTGAGGATGAGCCGGAGGATGCGCCGGTGTTTTCAGACGAACCGTACAAGATCCTGGACATCAGCTCCGGCATCGTCATGGAAGTGCCCGTCCGGGATTACGTCATAGGCGCGGTATGCGCCGAGATGCCTGCCGCTTTCCATGAGGAGGCGCTGAAAGCTCAGGCTGTCGCCGCCCACACCTATGCCGAACGGCAGCGGAGTCTTGCGGCGGTGTCCCCTGACCCGACGCTTCTGGGAGCCGACCTCTCCAACGACACCTCCAAGTACCAGGGGTACTTCACGGAGAGCCAGATGCGTTATTTTTTCGGGGATAATTACGACCTCTATTATGAAAAGATAAGCAGCGCGGTGGACGAGGTGCTGCCCTACATACTCACATACGACGGCGAACCTATTATCTCCGCCTTTCACTCCATGTCCTCGGGAGTTACGGAAAGCGCCGAAAACGCCTGGGGAACGGCGGTGGACTATCTTGTTCCCGTGGACAGCGAGTACGATATGGCAGCTCCGAAGTACACGGAGGAGGTCAGCTACGAGGCAGATTTTCTCCGGCAGAGGTTGGAAAAGGTGTTTAAGGGTGTAGAGTTGGGGGAAAAGCTCGAAAATTGGGTCGTTCCCATGGAAATTTCGCCCTCCGGAACGGTGCTTACGGCATCCGTGGGCAATTTGCAGGTGACTGGAGGCGACATCCGGGAGGCGCTGGGTCTCCGCTCCGCAGATTTCGAGGTCAAAGCGGAAGAGGACACGCTGATATTCACAACTCACGGCTACGGACACGGCGTGGGAATGAGCCAGTACGGCGCGAACACCATGGCGAACGACGGAAAGACCTGGCGCGATATCCTGGAGCACTACTACGTGGACGTATCCATTAAAAAAACCGGATCATGATTGCAAGTCTGCCGAGTACCCGATTAAGTAGATGCCGGGCTGCTAAGCGCAATCCGAATGTGTAATATAGTCTCATAAGGCGTATCTTCGGATACGCTTTCCTATATAACAATGCTTTTTATGTCATTTTGGTTTTGAAATAAAGCACTATTTTTCATTGACATATTTTTATAAATATTGTATAATTAATTATCAGTTAATATGATTTATCTAAATCATATTTCAGACATTTTATATTCTGTGTATATTCTATGTAATATTATTTTGTATCAGGAGGTCATCCCATGAAAAAAGCTATCAGACGCGCCGCCGCTGCTATAGCGGCTATGGCAGTTGTTTTTGCCGGAAATTCCGCTGCTTCAGGCGGCATTTCCCATATCCCCATCGCGGACGCAGCCGGACAGCTCCTCGCTTTCCCCGGTGCTGTGGGCGCAGGCAAATACTCCACCGGAGGACGCGGCGGCGAGGTCTACCACGTCACCAATCTCAACGACAGCGGAACAGGCTCTTTCCGCGACGCGGTCAGCAAATCCGGACGTATCGTCGTTTTCGATGTCAGCGGTACTATCGAACTGAAAAGCAATATTCTCTGCCAGAGCAACGTCACTATCGCGGGACAGACTGCTCCCGGCGGCTCGGGTATCACTCTCAAAAACTATAAAATGGGTATGTCCGGCGATAACATTATCTGCCGCTATATAAGCTCGCGCCCGGGTCCGGACGCCGCCACAAGCTCCGGCAACGACGCCTGGGGAGGCGCAAAAGGCTCAAACTCCATTATCGACCACTGCTCTATGGGCTGGACCACGGACGAGCAATGGGGTCTCTACTCCAACAACATGAACTACACCGTTCAGTACAGCGTTCTTGGCCCTGCGGATTCCTGGGGCGGTCACAAGAAAGGTCTCCACGGCTTCGGACTCATGATGGGCAAGGGCGACCTGACTTTCGACCACAACCTGATAATCCACAACGTTTCACGTAACTTCCGCGGAAAAGTCCAGGGAACGTATACCGCCGATTTCACCAACAACGTAATATATGACTGGGGCTATCAGACAGCCTACGGCACTATCGGTCACCTGAACTACGTCAATAACACCCTGAAAGCCGGAAACTCCACCACCGGCGGCTACCACTGGATGTATGTGGACAGCGGCACGTCTCCGGAAAATTTCAAGGTTTTCTGCGAGGGCAATCAGCTCATCAACAAGGACGGCTCGTTCCACGCCATAACCAACGACAACTGGGCAGGCGTAACGGTCAAGACGGCTATCGGCATCACCAAGGACGACCTTTACTCGGCTTCACATTTTTCAACAATGTCGGGCGGCGAGGACGTTTCCTCCGTCAACAACGCAGAGTCGGCGCAGGCTTCTTACGAGCACGTTGTCAGCTTCGCCGGAAACGGGATCGCGCCTGACAAGAGAACGGCTATCGACCAGCAGTGCGCCTACGAGACCAAGACCGGCACCGGCTCATGCTCCGGTACGGCGGCATATGACTCCACAAAAACAGATCTTGATAAGTACAAGATCCAGTGCGGCGTAGTTTACGAGTACCCCTCCGCTGTCCTCAACAAGGAAATAACCGACAAGGACAACGACGGCATGGCTGACGACTGGGAGCTGGCAAGAGGTCTTAACCCCAACGATCCCTCCGACTATGCCGGCGACTACTGCGGTCAGGGCTACATGAACATCGAGTACTACATCAACGATTTGACGGTCGATTCTTTCCCCGAGGGCGTTGTGACCCTTTCTCCGGAGTCCACTCCCATTCCTGCCGTTTCCGCCTTTGAGACGATCGAGGCTGAGTCATACAGCGACCAGTCGGGCATACGGACGGAAGATCTGGCTTCCGGCGGACAGAATATCGGCTTCGTGGAAAGCGGCGACTACACAATGTACCGCAAGGTCGACTTTGAGGACGGCGCAAAGAGCTTCAAGCTCCTCGCCTCGGGAAATGCTGCAAAAATTGAGATCTATACCGATTCTCTGAGCGGCTCGCCTGCTGCGTCGGTCAATTTCCCAGGCACAAGCGGATTCTCCGATTATCAGACGTTTGAGTTCAATATTCCGGCGATTTCCGGAACGCACGATCTCTGGCTGAAATTTACCGGCGGAGAGGGCTATCTGCTGAACATTGACAGCTTCGTCTTTGGCAGGGACGCACTTCCCCTCAACGGAGAATTTTTCAAAAACGTCGTTGTCACAGAGCAGGCTGTTCCCGGCTCATGGGCTATCGGCGCAAATACGGCTATCGGCTCTAAGCTCTTCGGAGACAGAGATTTTACCGTTACCGAGCTGCCGGACTATCTGGCTGGCGGAGAAATTCTCATGACCGCCTGCGATGCCAAGGGAACTTCCGGAGATACGGCGACATTCGCTGCCGGAAAGGACATGGATATATATGTGGCTCTGGACAGCCGTGTGGAGACTGTTCCGGACTTCCTTGCCGGCTTCACGAAAATGAATGAGACGGTAAAGACTTCCAATGACGTTGTATTTAATTTGTATATGCGGACGGTTTCCTCCGGCGAGAAGATCACTCTCGGCAGCAACGGTCAGACGTATCAGTGCGTGAATTATACAGTTTTTGCCGCGCCATGCCGTGGACAGGAGGCTGAACCGGGAGACGTAAATCTGGACGGCGAAACGGAAATTGCCGATCTGGTTGCACTGAGCCGTCATCTGTTGGCAGCAGAGCCGCTTTCGGCTGATTCACTTGCGGCTGCGGACATTGACGGCAGCGGATATGTAGACGCATTTGATATGGTCGGACTGAGACAAATTATTGTAGAGAAAATATAAAAAGCGCTTAAGCACCGGGTTTTCAAAGGGACGGAGTCCCTTTGACAGGGTTTGGGGCAGCGCCCCAAGTCGGCGCAGCCGACAAAACCGGGTTTCAAAAGGGGCAATGCA
>JAGBGT010000102.1 GCA_017935865.1 Ruminococcus sp.
CACCCCTTGCAGAGCGCCTAAAGTAAACGTCGACCTGCGGTCGACCTTGGGACTCCGTCCCAAACCCTGCCAGAGGCGCTGCCTCTGGACTCTGCAAAAGGGGCATTGCCCCTTTTGAAACCCGGTTTTGTCGGCTGTGCCGACTTGGGGCGCTGCCCCAAACCCTGCCAGAGGCGCTGCCTCTGGACTCTGCCAAAGGGACCTTGTCCCTTTGGAAACCCGATGTTATAGAGACACCTTGAAAAAGTATCCTTTTTCGTTAATGGACGTTTTTTTGTCCAATATCGGTATTGACAAAAAAGTGAAAATATAGTATAATATTTTTTATGAGTAGTTGCCGGTATGCTCCGGCTGCTGCATGGTTTACAACGATATTACTATTTTCTATAAAGGAGTGTTTTGCTATGGGTAAGCAGATGTCAAGATCGAACTATGAAAAACTGGTTCTGGAGCTGGATGACCTTAAAATCAATAAACGAAGAGAGGTTGCGGAAAGACTGAAAATCGCCCGTTCATACGGAGACCTTTCCGAAAACGCTGAGTACGATGAAGCTAAAAACGAACAGGCTATCCTGGAAGCCAACATCGCCGAGCTTCAGTACACTATCGACAATGCCGAGATCATCGAGGAGCACGACATCTCCGTTGACGAGATCGGTATGGGCTCGATCATAAAGATCAGAAGAGTCGGAAGCGATAAGATTGAGACCTTCACTATAGTAGGCACAAATCACGTTGACGTGAAAAACGGAGCGATCTCCGATGAATCGCCTATCGGCAAGGCTGCCATGAAGAAAAAGGTTGGCGATGTTTTCATCGTTGAAGCCCCCGTGGGACAGCTTAACTTCGAGGTAATCGAAATTTCCAAGTAATTCGGTCGAAAGGATTTTTGAAATGAGCGAAATTAATAATAGCACTCCTGCCGCTGAGGAGCAGGACATAAATATTTTAAAGAAAGACAGGCTCGATAAGCTCGCTTCACTGAGAGAAGGCGGATTCGACCCATACCAGACCACCAAGTATGACGTTACAGGCAAGGCGGCTGATCTGAAATCAGAGTATGAGGCAAAGGAAGCTGAGATAATCGCTGCCGCAAATGGCGACGAGGAAAAGATCAAGACCGACCTGGAGGCTCTTAACTCCAATATCATCAGGATCGCCGGCAGGATCATGAGCTGGCGCGATATGGGCAAGGCGAATTTCATCGACGTTCTCGACAGCACCGACAGGATACAGGTGTACGTACGCTCCAACGATGTGGGCGCAGAGCTGTTCAAGGAATTTAAGAAAAAATGGGATATAGGCGACGTTATCGGCGTTGAGGGCTTCGTTTTCAGAACAAGAAAGGGCGAGATCTCAATTCACGCTAAAAGCATCTGCCTCCTTTCAAAATCCCTGCTTCCGCTGCCTGAAAAGTGGCACGGCTTAAAGGATCAGGACACACGTTACCGTCAGCGCTATGTTGACCTTATCGTAAATCCCGATGTTAAGGACACTTTTGTCAAGAGAAGCCGCATTATGACCGAGATAAGGAATTATCTGGACAACATCGGCTATATGGAGGTGGATACGCCTGTTCTCCATACCCTGGAGATCGGAGCTTCCGCACGTCCTTTCGTAACTCACCATAACACCCTCGATATAGATATGTACCTCAGAATCGAGACGGAGCTTTACCTCAAACGGCTTATCGTCGGCGGATTTGATAAGGTGTACGAGGTTGGACGTATTTTCCGCAACGAGGGCATGGATCCATCGCACAATCCTGAGTTTACATCTGTTGAGATGTATCAGGCTTACACGGATTACATCGGCATGATGAATCTCATTGAAAATATGTACCGCACAATTGCCGAAAATGTCTGCGGAACGGCAAAAATTACATATCAGGGCGTTGAGATCGACCTGGGCAAGCCATGGGAGCGGCTCACGATGGTTGAGTCCGTCAAGAAGTACGCCGGTGTTGACTACAACGACTGGGCTGACGACGCTGCCGCCCGTGCCTGCGCAAAGGAAAAGGGCGTTGAGGTCGAAGAGGGCGACGCTGCCACCAAGGGTCATGTTCTCATTGCTTTCTTCGACGCTTTTGTTGAAGATAAGCTCATTCAGCCGACTATCATCTATGATTACCCTGTCGAGAACTCTCCTCTTGCAAAGAGAAAGCCCTCCGACCCGGCATTTACCGAAAGATTTGAATATTTTATCTACTGCCGCGAAATGGGCAATGCTTTCTCCGAGCTTAACGATCCTATCGACCAGAGAGAGCGCTTCGTGAAGCAGGTTGAGGCTAAGCGCGCTACGGGTGCTAACGCCGAAGTTGACGAGGACTTCGTAACTGCTCTTGAATACGGTATGCCTCCTACGGGCGGACTGGGATTCGGCGTAGACCGTCTCGTTATGCTGCTCACTGACAGCCCGTCTATCAGAGACGTACTCCTCTTCCCCACAATGAAGCCTGTTCCTGCCAACAGCGGACGCCCCGGCAAGGATGAATCGGCTGCTGAGGCTGAGGAATAAGCTCCGGAGGAAGTATGAAAAATAAAGACACCGAAGAAAAGGCTGTTCCCGAAAAAAACTCCGCAATGCCGGAGGACGACGATGACAAGCTCCACATAACGAAAAGCATTTTCCAGACATCCAGAGAGATGAAAGATAAGGCTAACGAGGAGGAGCGTCAGCGACGGGAGGCTCTTGAGCTGAAGCTTGCCGAAAAGCGGAAAAAGGCTCAGGAAGCTCATGACAAGCGCCTTGAGCAGGAGCGTCTGGAGCTGCTGAAGCTGAAACACGGCGTTATTGAAGAAAGCGAGACCATCCATGAAGAGACGGAGGAAGAAGTCAAGCTCACCCTCTGGGGGAAGATAAAAAACTTCTTCTACCACAACAAATGGTGGCTGGGAATCGGCACGGTAACTGCTTGTATCGCCGTTTTTCTCATAATAAATCTGGTAACCAGACCGAATCCGGACATGATCGTACTGATGATCGGCGAAAACTATACGCTTAATGAAGAGTCCGAACTGACGGAATATATTACCTCTTTCTGCAGTGACTTCAACGACAACGGCAAAACCGAGGCGGCGGTCTACTATATCCCATATACCGGCGATCAGGCAAGAGACTATGCCAACGGTGTCCAGACCAAACTTACGGTGGAGGTGCAGTCCGGAGAGGCGGTTATCGTCCTGGGAAACAATATGGCTGACGAAGTTTTCGGGGGTACTGATGCTCTGGTCGACCTGGAAACGCTGTTCCCCGGAAATGAACACGTGGACGGCTGTAAATTGATGCTTAAAGATACGGATTTTGCGGAAAAGGTCGGTGTTCCGCCAAGCGTGGTCGGGGATGAGTGGTTTCTGGCGATACGAAAGCCCCAGAAGCTGCTGAACACAAGTCAGAAGAAGATGCAAAAGGTCTACGACAGGGACGTTGAGGTTTTTATGGCGCTCGTCGAGGACATTTGCGGATAAGGAGCGTTAATTGTGAGTTATTATTTTGACACCGAAAAAGTTACCGCTGAACTCATCGGCTGGGTGAAGAATTATTTTGCCGAGACTGCGTCCCCGGAAACTAAGGCTGTTATCGGCATTTCCGGAGGCAAGGACAGCTCCGTCGCCGCTGCGGTCTGCGTAAAAGCGCTGGGCAGGGACAGGGTCGTCGGCGTTCTCATGCCAAAGGGCGAGCAGCCTGACATTGATTGCAGCAAGCTTCTTGTGGATACTCTGGGAATAAAAAGTTACACCGTCAACATCGGCTCTGCGTACACGGCATTAACGGAGGAACTGGAAAAGCAGCTTCCTCTTAACGCCCAGGCAACGATCAATACGCCGCCGCGCCTGCGTATGGCGACTCTGTACGCCGTAGCTGCATCGGTGGGAGGACGTGTTATCAACACCTGCAATCTCTCCGAGGACTGGGTCGGCTACTCGACCAAATTCGGTGATTCCGCAGGCGATGTTTCACCGCTTTCGTCGCTGACCGTTACGGAGATTTTGCAGATCGGCGATAATCTCGGACTCCCGGCTCAGCTTGTCCACAAGACGCCTATTGACGGTCTCTGCGGCAAGACGGACGAAGAGAATCTGGGCTTCACATATGCGGAGCTTGACCGCTATATCCGCGGAATTACAGATCTTTTGGATAAGCCGGAGCTTAAAGAAAAAATCGACAGAATGCACCGGAATAATCTGCATAAATTGCAGCTTATGCCGCAGTTCAAGGTCGAGTTCTAATTAAAAATACAAATGAAAAGGCTGATGCAATTCAATATAATTGCATCAGCCTTTTTTATTATCAGCAATTTTTCAGCTCCGTGAACATTTTTACATCCCGGTCGATGCCGTTGCCGGGAGTAGTCAGCATATCCCCGGTTATTGCGGCGTTTGCCCCGGATAAAAACGCCTTTCTTCCGCCGTCGGGAAGCGACCTGCGTCCGCCGGCAAGCCTTATCGCCGCCTCCGGGAGAATGAACCGGAAAACAGCAACAGTCCGCAAAATTTCATCGTAGGAGAGAACCTCCGATTCTCCCAGGGGCGTGCCCTTGATTGGGCTGAGAATATTCACCGGTACAGAGCGTATTCCCAGCTCTGCCAGGGTGAACGCCATGTCTATCCTGTCATCCCAGCTCTCCCCCATGCCGATTATTCCGCCGGAACAAACCTCCAGACCGCTTTTCTGCGCCGCCTTTATGCACTCTATCTTCTCGTCGAATGTATGGGTGGTGCAAATGGCAGGGAAATTGCGCCGGGATGTTTCGATGTTGCAGTGATAACGGCTCACTCCGGCGCTTTTCAGGCGGCGGAACTGCTCCTCGTCCAGCAATCCGTGGGATGCGCAGAGAGCGATTCCACACTTTTCCTGAACCACACGAAACGCTTCGAGACTGCGGCTGAAATCCTCCCCGTCCAGCTTTCTTCCTGCCGTAACTATGGAAAATCTTTCAACGCCCCGGGAAAAGTCATACTCCGCCTCTCGAACCACGTCCTCCGCAGGAATAAAACCATAGCTTTTCGTGTCGGTCTCGTAGCGGCAGGACTGCGCGCAGAATTTGCAATCCTCGGAGCATTTGCCGCTTTTTCCGTTGATTATGGCGCAAAGCTCAAAATCGTTTCCGCAGAGGTTCCGGCGGATAGCATCGGCGCACCGGCACAGCTCAGTTAGATCCGCCGACAGCAAAAAGGAAATGTCGTCCTCTTTTTTCAGCCTTCTGCCGCCGATTATCTCCTCAGCAAGCGTTTTTACGTCCATGATTATCCATCCTCTCAATAATAGGTATAAGCCTCTTCCCCAGAAACGCCGTGAATACGCATAAAACCACGTCTCCAGGCAATGGCAGCAGGCAATGGAAAACAACCGTCGCCACCGCTGCGGAGGATCTCAGGTAGAGGAATGTTATCATCAGGTCGTAGAGCGTGCCTATGGCGAAGATGATGACCATTCCGGCAAGGCAGCCCGTCAGCAGGCGTGAAAATTTTGGCTCGCCGCCCCGGCATATCGTTCCCGTGACAAACGCGCCCAGAATGAATCCCAGTAAGTAGCCAAAAGTCGGGTAAAAGACATATGAAAGTCCGCCCCCGCCTGTAAAAACCGGCAGTCCAACCAGTCCCAGAATCACATAGATCCCAACGCTGAGCGCGCCGTTTCTGCCGCCGAGAAGCACTCCGGCAAGTGTCGTGAAAAGTATTTGCAGCGTTATCGGGCAGAACGGCGTGGGGATCTTGATAAACGCCCCGACTGCCGATAATGCTGCGAAAATCGCCACCAGAATCATATTTTTTAGTTTCATTTTATGCCTCCTGTTCATTGATACATGAATATTATAACACAAAAGAAACTAAATGTCAACCCATTTCAAGAAACAGGTTGACAATACGGACTTTTAAGCTCCGAAGCAATTTTTGATGACTGCTTCGGGGCTTACTGGGAATATTTGATTGCCTAAAGTAAACATCCGACCTGCGGTCGATATGGGACTCTGTCCCATACCCTGCCAGAGGCGCTGCCTTTGGACTCTGCAAAAGGGGCATTGCCCCTTTTTAATCACGGTTTTATCGGCTGCGCCGATTATGGAGTGATGTCTCATACATAGGCGTCATCTCAGCTCCCAGAAAGCCACGGCGCTGGCAGCGGCAACATTCAGGGAGTCGACCCCGTCAGCCATGGGAATTTTCACTGTGTAGTCGCACGCCTCAATAGTCGAGGTTTTAAGCCCCTCTCCCTCCGTACCGAGGATTATCGCCAGACGCCCGATGTTTTTCAGCCGCGGGTCGTCTATATTAAGAGTCTCGTTCCGGAGCGCCATTGCCGCCGTCACAAATCCCATTTTCCGCAGTTTATAGACGTATTCCGGGGATTCGCCATCAATGTACGCCCATGGGATCCTGAACACATTGCCCATGCTCACGCGAATGGAACGCCTGTAGAGCGGATCGCTGCTCGGCTTGGTCAGTAGAACCGCATCGAAGCTCAGCGCCGCGGCAGACCTGATAACCGCCCCCACGTTCGTCTGATTCATGACGTCCTCCAAAACGGCTATTCTGCGCGCTTTCGCGCATATTTCCTCAGCGCTCCGAGGCGGCTGACGATACATCGCACAGAGCATCCCCTGGGTCAGCCTGAATCCCGTAAGCTGAGTCAGAATGTCGCTGTCAGCGGTATAAATTCTGATCTCTCCGCATTTTTCGATAATATCCGCCCCCTGACCGCTTATGTATTTCCGCTCCGTCAGCATCGACAGGGGCTTGTAGCCGGCATCCAGTGCGAGGCGTATCACCTTTGGACTTTCGGCAATGAAGATCCCCGGCTCAGGCTCGAACCAGCGTTTCAAGCCGATTTCATTCGTGGAAACATAGGGCATAAGCTCCGGCAGGGACAGATCGCTTATTTCAATAATTTCTGGCATTATAGTCTCCTTTTGCTGAAAGCAAGGCAACACCGCACATAGCCGCCGGGCGGTCTGCGCGGTGTTGCCATATACTCTCCATGGGTATATACAGCATATTATGCTATGCTCTTGACCTCATAGCCTGCATCGGTTACGGCTTTTGTCAGAACCTCGTCCGCCACATCTTTGGACAGTTCGAGATATGCGCACTTATTTTCCAGTGAGACCTCCGCGCTTACACCGTCGATTCCGTTGAGAACCTTGTCAACTGTGCCGGTGCAATGGCTGCACATCATTCCGTCAATATACATCGTCTTTTTCATCCCCGTCACCTCCTTTCGCTGATTTCTGTCGATTTTTCGGGGAGTTTCGGCATCGCTGCTCTTGATCGTCCTGAACAGGTTAAGCCGCAGCGCATTTGTCACAACGCAGACCGAGCTAAGGCTCATCGCCGCCGCGCCGAACATCGGATTAAGCTGCCAGTGGAAGATCGGGTAGAAAAGACCGGCAGCCAGCGGAATCCCAAGGGTATTATAGATGAGCGCCCAGAACAGATTCTGGCGGATATTCCGCATAGTCGCCCTGCTCAGGCGGACAGCCTCCGCCGCGTCGCGCAGATCGCTCTTCATGAGGACTATATCAGCCGATTCAATGGCAATATCCTGTCCCGCGCCAATGGCGATGCCAACATCCGCCGAGGCAAGTCCCGGAGCGTCGTTAATGCCGTCGCCGACCATCGCGACGCGCTGTCCCTGCCTCTGCAAATCGCGAATTACAGCGGTTTTGTCCTCCGGCAGCAGTTCAGCTCTGACCTCGTCGATGCCAAGCTCGCTGCGGATAGCCGCGGCTGTCTTGGCGTTGTCTCCGGTAAGCATAAGAGTTTTTATGCCCATATTTTTCAGCATGGAAACAGCCTCGGCGGAGGTTTTTTTGACAGGGTCGGCGGCTGAAATAAGTCCGCAGACCTTTCCATCAATCGCCGCAAACAGCGGTATACCGCCGCTTTCCGCTGCTCTGTCGGCATGAGCTAAAAGAGGCGAGGCGTCTATTCCGTTGTTCGCCATGAGGCGCTTATTGCCGATTATTACCGTGCGTCCGCCGACCTTGCCCGAAATACCTCCTCCGGGTATTTCGGCGTAGTCAGCGCATTTTTCAACATTTACGTTGTTTTTACCGCAATACTCCACCACCGACTTCGCCAAAGGATGGGAGGAATTGACCTCCAGAGCGCCGCATATAGCCATTAACTCGGCCTCGCTCATACCGAGGGCGATCACCCTCTGAACAGCCGGCTTGCCCTCGGTGCAAGTGCCTGTCTTGTCCAGAACTATGGTGTTGACGTTGTGGGCGTTTTCCAACGCCTCGGCGGATTTAATGAGGATTCCGTTCTGCGCGCCCTTTCCCGTGCCGACCATAATTGCCGTGGGAGTCGCCAGTCCCAGGGAGCATGGGCAGGAAATCACGAGAACGGAGATCGCCGCTTTGAGCGCCGCCGCAAAATCGCGCGTAACGAGGATCCAGATAATTCCCGATATCAGGGCAATTACTATAACGACCGGGACGAAGATCCCGCTGATTTTGTCTGCCAGCCGCGCAATCGGGGCTTTTGATGCCGCGGCGTCCTCCACCAGCGCGATGATTCGGGACAGCGTGGAATCCTTTTCCGCGCGGATGCACCGACATCTGACAAATCCGCTGACGGATACGCTGGCACTCATTAGCTGGTCTCCGGCAGCCTTTTCTACAGGGATGCTCTCGCCGGTCAGTGCGGACTGGTCAACGGTGCATCCGCCCTCCACGATCACGCCGTCACAAGGAACAGAAGCGCCGGATTTCAGCAGGAAAATATCGCCCACCTGGATCTCGGAAGCCGGGATCTCGACTTCCCTGCCGTCCCGGATGACAATGGCTGTTTTGGGAGCAAGATCCACCAGCTTGCTGACCGCGTCGGAAGTCCTGCGCTTGCTTTTCGCCTCCAGAAATTTTCCGACAGTGATAAGAGTCAGGATCATGCCGCAGGACTCATAATAGAGGTTCATCATATACCCATGGGAGGTATCGAGATGTCCTCTTCCCATATGGTATGCCATCAGAAATGTGCCGAAAAGGCTGTAGACGAATGCCGCTGTTGCGCCCAACGCAATGAGGCTGTCCATGTTCGGCGACCGATGAATGAGATTTTTAAAGCCGTTGCGGAAGAAGTGAAAGTTCAGGCATATGATAGGCACAGTGAGCAGCAGTTGAGTCAGCGCGAAAATCATGAGATTCTCTTTTCCGCTTAAAATAGCCGGAATCGGAAGTCCGACCATATGTCCCATGCAGATATAGAACAGTGGAATGAGGAAAACGACCGACCAGACAAGCCGCTTTTTCATGGTTTTTAGCTCGTCCGAAGCGCCGTTTTTCTCCGCGGATCTTTTCTCGCCGCTCACCGACGCCCCGTAGCCGGCTTTCTCCACCGCCTGGATTATCGCATCGGATGTGGAGACGGATTCGTCAAATTCTACCTGCATAAAGTTGCGGAGAAGATTGACATTTGACGATTTTACGCCATTTACGCCGCGTACAGCTTTTTCTACGTGAGCCTGGCACGCCGAGCAGGTCATTCCCGTCACATCAAACTTCAATTTTGTCAAAAAAACACCTCATTTCAGCTTTTTCATAAGCTCCACAGCCTCGGTAACTATATCGGTATTTCCCTTAGAGATCTCCTCCACTACGCACGTCTCCATGTGTTCTTTCATTACCATATGCCCTACGCTTTGCAGAGCGCTCTGCGCCGCTCCTATCTGAGTTAGTATGTCACCGCAGTACCGGTTTTCATCAAGCATTTTCTGGATTCCGTTAAGCTGACCTATTATTCTGTTGATGCGGTTTCTCAGTTGTTTCGACGCTTCTTCGCTTCTCGGCGTATTTTTTAAATGGCAGCAGCATTTTTCCATATTCTCCTCCTATACCCTCTGGGGTATTTCTTATATAATATTATATACCCTATACCCGTATTTGTCAAGCCTTTTTTGAAAAAATATCCGAAAAATTTCCGGATATTTTTTCTGTCATTCTTTTTTCTTCCCGATTGCCTTTCCAAGCTCCGAAAACAGCTTTGCATCGTTTTCGTTGACCCGGATATTTGTTTTCATAGTACGACCATCCGGGCTGATCGTTGTTATCTCGATTATGCTGTCAACCGAAACCTCCTGAGCAGCCGCGCCGAAAAACATCAGCAGCTTTGGGTGATCCTTGCAGAAAGTTTCAAATAATGGTTTCAGTTTCATCATACCAAATGGATTCATAACAATTCCTCTCTTTTTATTAGACCGCCTCGGAAAGTGAGGAGGTCTATTATTATCAGCTTTCCTCCGCAAACCTGACGACAAGCTTATGCGGCAGGCAGACTATAGGCAGTCCGGAATCCAGCTTTCCCATTTTTACGCAGGTCTGGTCGGGACAGTCAGCCTCCGATATGTATACCTCTCCCCCGTATATTTCCACAACGTTATATCCGCCATTTTCGTCGGGGATATTGTATGTTCCTGCATCCTTCTCAACGTCCAGCGTACACAGCAGCTTGTTGTCCTGAAGGATCTCGACTCTGGCGGAATCCGGCTTGTTCAGGAGAATAGCCGCTGATGCGGCAACAGCGCCCAAAAAAATCAGAATTACTGCCGCCAATATTATTTTTACTCCTTTAGTCACGGTTATTCACCTCACTTTGCCGGATTTTCCAATAAAACCTGTGAGTTAGTGCCGTAGAATATGTCTGCTCTTCCGGCTATTTTTTGGCATATTGCCTCAAGTCTGTCCCAGTTTCCGTTTACCTCAAACTCGTAGCTGTGACCCCAGATGCAGAAAATCGCCGGATCCTCTCCGTTATATCCGATGAATCTGTCAAGCAGCCTATCCAATTCTCTGTAGTCGTGGTGGCAGGTCGCGCCGAATTTCAGCGGATTTTCAGGCATTTTGAAATCGTGCGTATCTGCAACGGTTCTGGCAAAGGCAAATCCGCAGTCGCGGACGATGTCGACCACCCTGTCGTCATATGCCCCATAGGGGTATGCCATACCGTTTATCTTGCAGTTAAAAAGCTCCTCCAGAGCTGTTTTATCCTTCAGCAGCTCTCGCCGGACTCTGGCATCATCCAGCTCCGTAAGGTTAGCGTGAGTTCTGCAATGAACTGCGATTTCATGCCCGTTATACAGCTCAGGCAAACCACTCGGGAGCATCCGCCGCACATCCGTCAGACCGCATATCCAGTGGCTTTCCGGAGTCATAATTCCGCTGTTGAGATTGAACGTACACTTTAAACTATATTTATTAATTATTTTAACAAACTTTCTGTCCTGCTCGACTCCGTCGTCATAGCTCATGGTGAAAGCCTTGTTCTTTCCGTCCCACATATCATCACCTAATGAATAGAGGCTGACCGGGATCAGCCTCTTTGTATTTTATGGCAACACCGCAAGCAGATTCGTTGCAAAGTCGCAAAGCGATCTTTGTGCAGTGTTGCCTTAATAGAAGATGCGAAATCTCCCTTTGATTATACGTACCGCCCTGCTTATTTCTTAATAAGCGATTTTCCGGTCATTTCCTCAGGCTGAGGAACACCCATAATATCCAGCATAGTAGGCGCAAGATCAGCCAGAACGCCGCCGTCGGCAAGCTCGCCCTCTACTCCCACTGCGATGAGCGGAACAGGATTTGTGGTGTGCGCCGTGAACGGGCTGCCGTCCGGTTCGTACATCTTATCAGCATTTCCGTGATCTGCCGTGATGAGAGCCGCGCCGCCCTTTGCCAGGATAGCCTCAACCATGCGTCCGACGCACTCGTCAACAGCCTCGACAGCCTTGACAGCCGCATCGAAAATTCCGGTGTGACCTACCATGTCGCAGTTTGCGTAGTTGAGAATGATAACGTCATACTTATCAGCCGCGATAGCCTCGCAAACAGCGTCGCAGACCTCATATGCGCTCATTTCGGGCTTCAGATCGAAAGTAGGAACGTCCGGAGACTTAATGAGGATCCTGTCCTCGCCCTCGAACTGCTTCTCCTCTCCGCCATTAAAGAAGAACGTAACGTGCGCATACTTCTGTGTCTCGGCGATACGAAGCTGAGTTTTTCCCAGCTTAGCGAGATATTCGCCCATTGTCATTGTAAGCTGCTCAGGCGGATATGCAACAGATACATTCGGCATCGTTGCGTCATACTGAGCCATGCAGACAAAATGAACCGGGAAGAAGCCGTTTTTACGCGTAAATCCGGTAAACTCGGGGTCAACAAAGGCGCGTGTGATCTGTCTTGCTCTGTCCGGACGGAAATTGAAGAAAATCACGCTGTCGTCAGCCTCGATAGCAGCTCCGCCCTCGATGACCGTCGGAAGCATAAATTCGTCGGTAACGCCGTTTGCATATGAATTTCTGATAGCTTCCACGGGGTCTTCTTCTTTAACGCCGTCACGGTAAACGAGCGCCGAATAAGCCTTTTCCACTCTGTCCCAGGCGTTGTCTCTGTCCATTGCGTAGAAACGTCCACAGATTGTTGCGACCTCTCCCAGACCGATCTTGTCAAGCTCGGCAACAGCCTCCTCCATGAACTCAGCCGCAGAGGACGGCGGAACGTCTCTTCCGTCGAGAAATGCGTGGACGTAGACCTTGTCCAGACCGTTTTTCTTCGCCATTTCAACAAGACCGTACATATGCTCCATATGGCTGTGAACGCCGCCGGGAGAGAGAAGTCCCATAAGGTGGAGCGCGCTGCCCTTTGCCTTGCAGTTATCCATAGCCGCCTGCAAAGCCTTATTGTTGAAGAATGTGCCGTCCTTGATGTCCTTGGAGATCTTCACCAGCATCTGGTAAACGATGCGTCCTGCACCGATATTTGTATGACCGACCTCGGAGTTGCCCATCTGTCCGTCGGGAAGTCCTACGTCGAGACCGCTCGCTCCGATGAGAGTATGCGGTCCTTTCATGTATTTGTCGAGATTCGGCTTCTTTGCGGCAGTTATAGCGTTGCCGTAATCATCGGGATTATAGCCGAAGCCGTCCATAATTATAAGCGCTACAGGTTTTTTTGACATTTTGATCAAAACCCTTTCTGTTAGAATTTACTGTGCGGAGTTGCCTTTATCAGCCGTTTACAGCAGCCTGAACGATAGTGTTGAAATCCTCCGCCTTCAGAGAAGCGCCGCCGATAAGTCCGCCGTCGATGTTGGGCTTTGCAAGAAGCTCAGCAGCATTCTTTGCATTCATAGAACCGCCGTACTGGATAGTAACTGCTTCAGCAACATCTGCGCCGTAGAGCTTAGCCAACTGTGCACGGATAAATCCGCATACTTCCTCAGCCTGATCCGGAGTAGCTGTAAGACCTGTACCGATAGCCCATACAGGCTCATAAGCGATAACGACTGTCTTTACCTGCTCTGCTGTAACGTTCCAGAGGTCGAGCTTGATCTGACGTGCGATAACTTCCTCAGTGATGTTGCACTCGCGCTCCCACTTCAGCTCGCCAACGCAGACGATAGGCTTGAGACCTGCATTAAGAGCGGCAAGAGTTCTCTTGTTGACCGTCTCGTCTGTCTCGCCGAAATACTGACGTCTCTCGGAGTGACCGATAACAACGTACTCAACGCCCAGCTCAACCAGCATATCTGCGGAGATCTCGCCTGTGAAAGCGCCGCTCTTCTCGAAGTGAACGTTCTCAGCGCCGATCTTTACGTTAGAACCTGCTGTTGTGTTGATAGCAGTTTCCAGGTTTGTGAAAGGCACGCAGGCAATAACCTCAACGTTTCCCTCAGCATTTGCAACCAGAGGCTTGATGCCCTCTAAAAGCTCCTTAGCTTCGGGTCTTGTCTTGTTCATTTTCCAGTTTCCGGCAATAATTGCCTTTCTTGCTGACTTATTCATTGTCAATTTCTCCTTAATAATAAATTTAATAATTTCTGATTCGGACGTAATATCGTTAAAAAAATAACCTGATAAACAGCGGGAAGAAAAAAATTCCCCACAAAGCCGTCGCAATGCAGCGTCTGCGCATTTTACTGCGCCAGTATTTTTCATCGCAGAGTATAGATCTTTTTGGTTTTTTTGTCTTGTAGAGGATCGGAATTGTATCATCATATGAAAATCCGCGAAATGTGCTTTTGTAGAATCTTCCGCCGACATACCAGTAAAGCATGAGATCATCGTTTTCATCAACAATATCTGCATGAGTGAAGCTCCAGCCTCGCCTGAGATACGTTTCATTCTTTATCATGATATAATAGCCGGCTGCCCGTGCTGTACAGACAGCGCTGGTGAAAAATCCTACAAAAAGAACAGGAAGAACAACAAACAATGCAAACAGGGCCTCCGCCAATCCTTCTCCAAAGCTCACAAAACCTTCTAAGATATATCCGATCATAAGCGCCTTAAAGCATCTCGTTCAGCTCGTCGTCGTCATCATCGTCATCGCAGCCGATAATATTATTATTGCTTGCGATAGACAATCCATTTTTGGCAGGCGATATCATAACGCCCACAACAATTCCCAGCAGAAAGCATACCGCCGCGAAGAGCATCATAACGCCGGAATCTTCCTGGGCTTTTTTGATTATTTTTTTCATGAACATTCTCCTTATGAGAATAAGGGCGAATATCTCTACCCGCCCTATCTATTTATTGGATTACTTCTCAGCGATCACATCAACACCGGGAAGAACCTTGCCCTCCAGGTATTCGAGGGATGCACCGCCGCCTGTAGAGATGTGGCTCATCTTATCTGCGAAGCCGAGCTGCATAACTGCTGCTGCGGAGTCGCCGCCGCCGATGATAGTTGTGGCGTCTGTCTCGGCAAGAGCCTTAGCAACTGCGATCGTACCTGCTGCCAGTGTGGGGTTCTCGAATACGCCCATAGGTCCGTTCCAAACGACAGTCTTAGCTGTCTTAACGGCGTCAGCGAAGAGCTTCTGAGTCTCTGTGCCGATGTCAAGACCCATCTTATCGGCAGGGATCTCGCTGGACTTTACGTTCTCGATAGCGATCTCAGCGTCAATAGGATCCGGGAACTCAGCGGCTACTGCTGTGTCAACGGGGAGGAGGATCTTCTTGCCCAGGCTCTCAGCCTTAGCCAGCATCTCCTTGCAGTAGTCGAGCTTTTCGTCGTCAACCAGAGAATTACCGATCGAGCCGCCCTGTGCCTTGATGAATGTGTAAGCCATACCGCCGCCGATGATAAGCGTATCGCACTTCTCCAGGAGGTTGGAGATAACGTTGAGCTTGTCAGCAACCTTAGCGCCGCCGAGAATGGCAACAAAGGGTCTCTCAGGTACTTCTACGGCATTGCCGAGGTACTTGATCTCCTTCTGCATAAGATAGCCGACAGCCGTCTCCTTAACGAACTTTGTAACGCCTGCTGTGGAAGCGTGTGCACGGTGAGCAGAACCGAAAGCGTCCATAACGAAAACTTCGTTGTCTACGAGGTCAGCCAGCTCCTTGGAAAATTCCTCGCCGTTCTTTGTCTCTTCTGCGCCGCGGAAACGTGTGTTCTGGAGAACGACGATATCGCCCTCTTCCATCTCAGCAACTGCTTTCTTTGCAGTCTCGCCGACTACGCAGTCGTCGCCTACGAATGTTACCTTGCCCGGAACAAGCTCGCCCAGTCTTATAGCTGCCGGCTCCAGGGAGAACTTAGCCTCCGGACCATTCTTCGGCTTACCAAGGTGTGAACAGAGAACTACCTTTGCACCGTTTTCAACAAGCTTGTTGATAGTGGGAAGAGCAGCCCGGATACGATTGTCGTTAGTGATAACGCCGTCCTTCATGGGAACGTTGAAATCAACTCTTACAAGCACCTTTTTGCCCTTAACGTTAATGTCCTCTACAGTAACTTTGTTTAATCCTGCCATTGGTATGACATCCTTTCGTTTATAAATTAAGAATCAGGAGCCGGAACGCCGTTTCCCATTCTTATCGCCTGTTGTTAATAAAATAACAACTCTACCACTATTGTACACCATTTTGAGAAATATTTCAAGTGTTTTTGCAAAATTTTAAAATTTTTTTGCAATTTATTCCGCTCCCAGCATTTTCAGATTCTCAAGAAAAACGCCGCCCTGCTCCGCCTCGTCAGCCTTACCGTAGAGCACCTCGTTGCAGGCGTCCATAAAAGCGTCTATCATGGCGTCATTCTCAAAATAAGGGCTTATGACCTCCAGTTTATCCTTTGACTCCGACATCTTGGTGAAAGCCTTATACTGGATCCCGTTGAGCATATCGTTTTCCTCCAGATATTGCCTTGCGGAGGCGCTCAGCGGCGTGCCCTTTTCTATCTGCTGGTAGCTTGCCATTTCGGGACTGTTCAGGAGATAATCCAGCAGCGCCGCAGCTTCCTGGGGATTTTCTGCGTCCTTGCGTATGGCGTACATAGTCGCCGGTTTGGCATACCAGGAGTTCAGCTCGCCGTTAACGGTAGTATAATCCGCAATAGCTATCTCATAACCGTTTGCAGCCGCCTCGCCGCAGTAGCTCTCGGCATCGCTGAGCCACGCCACAACTCCGGCATAGCTGCCGTTGGCGATCTCCAGCTTGTCGAAATACTCCACCTGGGGCATGACTTTTTTATTCACAAGGTCGCAGTACGTCCCGATCATGAGGGCGGCTTCCTCCTCGCCAAAGGTTATGTGACCCTCGTCATCCATAAGGTCTTTGCCGGTTAGCTGACCAACATAAGCCGCAAGGAAGAACCACGCCGACTTTTTCGACATGGATATCGGGTAACGCTCGCCGTTCATGACTTCAGCCGCAGCGAAGAAATCATCCCATGTTTCGGGAATATCAAGCCCGTACTCGTCATAGACCGTCTTATTGATGTAGACCGTCATAGTATTCAGCGCGATCGGAATGGCATTCAGCCTGCCGTTCTGCATTCCGTAGGCGAGATCTTCCTCGGTAAAATTGGACAGGTCAACATAGTCGCTTAATTGACTTATGTCGTAATATCCCTCGCCGTCGCCGGAATACTGATTCAGCCAGGCATAGTTTATCTGCATCACATCGGATTCCGTGTGGGAGACCATGCGCACATCATTCCGCGTCTGATAGCCCGACCACTCAGAATAGTGACACTTCACCTTAATGTCCGGGTGAAGCGACTCGAATGTCTCGATAGCCGCCAGCGTGTAGTCGTGCCGGGCGTCATTTCCCCACCAGGAAAAGGAGATCTCCGTCTGCACCGCCTGATCCGTTACCACAGTATCTCCTGAGCAACCGGTGCAGCAGCCGAAAAGAAGCGCTGAAAGGGCGGCGGCAGTGATCCTTTTCATCATTTTGTTTCCTCCTTACCCGGCATATTTTCCTCATAGATAGTATATGTGTCTTTACCCTTGCGCTTAGAGACGTAAAGCGCCTTATCCGCGCACTTGTACAGCTCGCCGAAGCTCTTTCCGTGATCCGGAAAAACTGCCGCTCCTATGCTTGCCGAGATCTTGTAATTTCCGCTTTCCCCGGTGTAATTATTGGCAAAAGCCCGGCACAGCTCCGCGCACTTCTCCTCGATATGCTTTCTGTAGTTTCCCTGGCAGAAATCCGAAATATTCAGATATACGCAAAACTCATCGCCGCCCAGCCTGCCAAGGTAATCGTCGGCATGGAAAACCCGTTTAAGAATATCCCCCACGCCTGCAAGAACCTTGTCGCCGTAGGCATGACCGAGGGTATCGTTGACGCCCTTGAAATTGTCCAGATCCAGAAGGATGATCGCCCTTCTCTTTGAGTCATGATCCCGTTTCAGAATCTCATCCACCTTCTTCTCGAAAGTCTTTTTGTTGAAGATGCCGGTCAACAGATCGTTGTGCGCCTCGTCCGACAGAGAATCCACGATCTCATGAACAGGCGTAATTATCCTCGAAATGAGCACAACGCTGAGTACGGATGCCGCCGCCGCGGCTATGATCGTAACTATAATAACATAAACCGTCACATCATTTTTCTCTTTCAGGATCTTCTGCGTAGGAGCGCTGCACACCACGCTCCAGTTGTCGCCGCATTCTTTCAGAGTTATGAGGTATTCGTCATCCATCATCGTCACAGCAGTATGACCTTTTATCCTCTCCGCAACATCCGGATCGAGCACCTCCCCCTCCTGTCCGTCGTCGGAGGAATATATAACGATGCCGTTTGCTTCCACAAGCTGTACGGCAATATCGTCTATGCCGCCGGGATGCTCGAACACATCATCCAGTTCGTTGGTATAGAAAGAAATAACAAGGACTGCATCATCATTAACTCTTTTAACGTAATAGATGCGCTTATAATTTTCCTTATATCCCGTAGACCATCCGTCGGCTGTTTTCTGCCGGTTTATCATAGCTGCAAGGTCGCTGTAGAGACTGTCACCGAAAAGCTTGACCGTGCCGTTGGACATTTTTCCCACCGGATGATTGTTGCTGTAAACAATGGCAAAATCCACGAAATTCTCCATTATACACAGATCATACAGCTTATCTGCAATAAGCTGCTCTGTCTTTATCGCCTCATATTCGTCGTTATTGCTGTCAACAGCGCTGAACTTGTAGACCTCTTCTTCGGCGAAAACCAGCGTTCCGATAGTTTCCATCCGCTGCAAATAGCTGTCCAGGTTCATCTGCATCTGCACATTCAGCGCGGACGTCATGGATGTTACCTTGGTTTTCAGCGCGGTATCAGTCTTTTTTATGGTCAAAACGGATATAATAGCCGCTAACAGAAAGATTATCAGAACTCCGGAAAACAGCATCATATGCTTTAGCCGTCTTATGCGTACATCTGTACTGACATTATTTTTGTTCACTTTTTCTTCCTTTCACCTTCAACCGCTTTCTCATGCAACTGTCTGTCGAACTCCTCCACCGGGATCGGTTTCGAGTAATAGAATCCCTGGGCAGCATCACAGCCGCAGCTTTGCAGAAACTTCGCCTGAGCGCCGGTCTCCACACCCTCCGCAATAATATTCAGTCCGATGTCCCGGGACATAGAGATCGTATGGGCAATTATTTTTCTGCCGCGCTCCGACTCCATAAACTCCGAAAGAAAACCGCGGTCGATCTTCAGCACGTCAAAAGGCGTTGTTTTCAGCATATTCAGGGACGAAAAACCCGAACCGAAATCATCCATAAGCATCGTGAAGCCACAGCTCTTCATTTTGCGGACCACGTCGGAAGTATTGTCCGCGTCGTAGGACTCGGTTATTTCCGCCTCCAGAAGATGTATCGGGATACGGTACTTTTCCACCAGCTCATTGAATTTTCCCACAACGTCAAAGGTATTCAGATACTCCCGGGAGATATTCACAGAAATGGGCACCGGCTCTATTCCCTCATCTATCCAGGCTCTGATCTTCATGCAAGCCTTTTCCCACATCAACTGATCCAGTTTCAGAATGAAACCGTTTTTCTCAAAGATCGGTACAAACTGATTAGGCGGAATAAGCCCCTTATATGGATGCATCCATCTCGCCAGAGCCTCCGCGCCGATTATCTCGCCGGTAGAAATGTTGTATTTTGGCTGCAAAAACATGACAAACTCGTTGTTCAGTATAGCATTTGTCATGTCATCCTCGATGTAATGCTGATGATACAGATCGTTTTTCAGTTTTCCGTTGTAGAAGCCGATATTGTTCAGGGCGTTTCCCTTTATGGACTGCCTTGCCAGGGTCGCATTATCACCGTGAGTCCTGGTCTGCGCCGTTCTGTCCTCAACAATGCAGACGCCGAAAACGAGCCGGAACTCTATCCCCTCATAGCTTTTGCCGATATTCTCCTCCAGCTTATGGATAAAATCAATTATCTCGCTTTCCTCATCAAAGGGGATAACGACCATGAAAACATCAGCCGTCAGGCGCGCGAACGGCTGTTCGTCGCTGCACATAACAGTCAGACTGTCTTTCAGATATTTCAGAAGCCTGTCGCCGGCTTTTTCGCCGTAGGCATCGTTAATGATCTTGAAACGTTCCACATCGAACTGAATAAAAGCTATCTCGCGTTCGGGGTTGCAGTCCATCATTCTTTTTATATGCCTTGCGAAGATCTCGGGAGATTTGTCTGAGGTAAAATTGTCCAGGATACGTCTTTCCGCCATATGTTTCTCCCTGAAAAAGCGCATAGTAACGAAAAATGACACAGCCCTTTTATCATTATCGCTCAGAATGACAACAGTCATGTGACACATCCGATAGTCTTCATCTTCGGAGAAACGCATTGAAAAATCCGCAGCGATACGGCTCTCTTCTGTCCCGTCTTCAATAAAGCTGTTTATTCTTGCGCAGAGCATCCCGAATGCCGCAAGAGAAGTTTCCTTTACAAATTTGCTGCTATTGAGATATGCAAACGGATCGCCGATACCCTCGGGTATCACATCTCCGCAGAGCTGAACGACCCTGCTCTCGCGGCAATTCCATAAAAAATGCGCACTTTCCTTATCAGCAGCAATGGTATCTGTCAGAAGTTTGAGGTCGTCCTCCGACCAGAAATTAATGCCCAAGAGTATCACCTGCCATAAAAATATTTCTACTAAATTATACCACATTTTTCCAAAATATTCAAGTCGCTTTATGCACAATATATAAAATTTACATTTGGTTAATATTTGCAAAAAGGATAGCTACACTAACAGGAGCATGGGACGGAGTCCCAAGGTCGACCGCAGGTCGACAAAACCGGGTTTCCAAAGGGACAATGTCCCTTTGGCAGAGTCCAGAGGCAGCGCCTCTGGCAGGGTTTGGGGCAGCGCCCCAAGATCGACCGCAGGTCGATGCAGCCTTTAGGCGCTCCGCAAAGGGTGAATTTTCCAACAGTCCAGTGGACTGTTGGAAAAGAGGTGATTCCCCA
>JAGBGT010000103.1 GCA_017935865.1 Ruminococcus sp.
CAGTCCACTGGACTGTTGGAAAATTCACCCTTTGCGGAGCGCCTAAAGGCATCGTCGACCTGCGGTCGATTTGGGACTCCGTCCCAAACCCTGCCAGAGGCGCTGCCTCTGGACTCTGCAAAAGGGGCATTGCCCCTTTTGAAACCCGATGTTTGTCGACCTGCGGTCGACCTTGGGGCGCTGCCCCAAGCCCTGCCAAAGGGACTCCGTCCCTTTGGAAACCCGATTATATTATCTTCGTCGTCCAGTTCTCTAAATTCCACACCTCATCGGCAACATCCATGTAAAACTCCGGCTCATGACTCACGATGAGAACCGTCCCCTTGAACTCCTGAACCGCCTTTTTCAGAGCGTCTTTTGCGTCCACATCGAGGTGATTGGTCGGCTCGTCCAGTACCAGAAGATTTATGCTTTTCAGCATGACCCTGCAAAGCCGGACCTTGGCGTTTTCGCCTCCGGAAAGCACCCTCATCTGCGACGTGATATGCTCCGTGGTCAGACCGCATTTCGCAAGGGCAGCCCGGACTTCCGCATTTGTCATAGAGGGGTATTCGTCCCATATCGTCTGGAGAGCGGTGCGGCTGTCGGCAGCCTCCTCCTGTTCAAAATACCCGATCTCGACGAACTGGTCGTGCTCAACTGTTCCGGAAACGGGAGGGATAATTTTCAACAGCGTTTTCAGCAGTGTGGATTTTCCGATGCCGTTAACCCCCCTGATCGCTATTTTCTGCCCGTTTTCCACTTTCAGGGAGACCGGACGCGTCAGAGGTTCACCGTAGCCCAGAACAAGGTCGCTGCACTCAATGACAACTCTTCCCGGAGTCCTCGACTTGCTGAAAGAGAAAACAGGCTTCGGCTTCTCAGCGGCAAGAGTTATAATATCCATTTTATCCAGCTTTTTCTTCCGGGATTTCGCCATATTCGTGGTAGCCACGCGCGCCTTGTTCCTGGCAATGAAGTCCTCCAGGTCGGCGATCTCCTTCTGCTGCTTTTCGTATGCCTGTTCAAGCTGCCGCTTTTTCAGCTCGTACATTCTGGTGAAGTTGTCGTAATCCCCCGTGTACCGGGTCAGAACGGCGTTCTCAACATGATAGATCACATTGACAACGTCGTTGAGAAAAGGAATATCGTGAGATACCAGAATAAAGGCATTTTCATACTCCTGCAAAAAGCGTTTCAGCCATGCTATATGGTTTTCGTCCAGGAAATTCGTAGGCTCGTCAAGAATAAGGATCATGGGATTTTCCAGCAGGACTTTTGCCAGCAGAACCTTTGCGCGCTGACCTCCCGAAAGCTCCGAGACCTCCCTGTCAAGCCCGATCTCGCCCAGCCCCAGACCGTTGGCAAACTCGGAAATTTTGGCGTCAACAGTATAATATCCGCTGTAATCCAGGATGTTCTGGATCTCGCCCACGTCCTCCATAAGTTCGTTCATTTCCTCCTCGGAACAGTCCGCCATTTTGTCGTACATAGCGATCATCTTCTGTTCCAGATGCGCCAGATGATCGAAAGCCTGGTGGAGAACGTCGTTGATAGTAAGTCCCTTTTCCAAAGTGCTGTACTGGTCGAGATAGCCGGTGCTGATGTGCCTGCACCATTCGATCTTTCCCTCGTCAGGCGTCAGTTTTCCCGTTATTATGTTAAGAAAGGTAGATTTGCCCTCGCCGTTTGCGCCAATTAATCCGATGTGCTCGCCCTTGAGCAGACGGAATGATGCGTCGTTGAGGATCTGGCGTGCGCCGAAGCCGTGGGTCACGTGTTCAACATTAAGAATACTCATTTAACAAACTCCTATAATCTGAATAACTGCTCTCCGTGTATCGGATCGAATTTGCGCCATATCAGCTTGCCGCCGCTGACCTCAAGCACTCTGCCCTTATTGTCCTTGACAGGCGAGAGGGTGAAGAGTCCGTCGTGGCGGTGCGCCGCATAAAATGTCCGCGAGGTGACGTTAATGTCCGATTCCGGTGACGGATTTACGCCGTGGAATGTCACGCCCCGTTCGGTTATCCTTACCGTCAGTGGAGCAGTGCCGCGGAGAAGCCGGCATCCCGAATTATTGGCTATATAATGGGCAATTCTGTCGGAGGAATTGATGTCCTCATAAAAGCGCAGGAGATATGCGGCAACGATGCGCTCAGTGCGCATAAGATGAGAGATCACAGCATGTTTCGGGTCGATCTTTACATCCGCCATGCCCTTTGATGTCTCCAGTGCGATCTGGTTTATGTCGTCAGCAAATGAACTGCGCGATCCGAACAACTCCGGCAGTGCAGAGGGGATAGTCAGGGGAACAAACTCAGGGTAAAGCGCCTCGGCAAGCTTTTCATATCCCTTGTGAAACGGCGCGCCGCTGGAATAATAGGTCATGGAGGCGGCGTGGGGGAGGCAGCACATATCCGATAGCATATGGACGGCTCTTCCGAGAAAGGCGGCGGCTCTGTCGTGGAATCCGGCACGGTACATGGTGACAGCCATCGTGTGATCCTCTTCAAACATCACGCGCGCGCTCTTGCAGAGATTGCCGATACCGCTCCTATAATAAGAATTTACGGGGCGTTTCTCTCTTCCGCTGACAGAGCCGGCACAATAATAATGTCTGCCCATGCCGTTTTCATAGTCTCCTATATTATCGGGACGCTTGGAGTAGGCGACAAGAATTTTCAGTTGCGGCTCAAAAATCTGCGCCGCCTCCGGATGGAGCGAACGAAGGATGGTCAGTCCGCGAAGAGTGAGATTCCGGTGAACGCACTGAATGTCCCCGGATCTCTGCGAATTTATGGTCTCGGCAGCGGAAAGCAGCCTTCTTGCAGTAGAAAAAACACTCATTCCTGTGAGCTCCTCTCATATAAAGGTAACACCGCACAAAGATCGTGCGGTAGATGCGCATAAAGAATTACATTACATATACCCATATAATTATACCACAAATGCCTCAAAAAAGCAATAGATGCCGAAAATCAAAGGATAATGGTAAAAGATACCAAAAAAATCAGAAAATAATTGAGAAATTTTGAGTTGACAAACTCCCCGAAAGATGATATAATAATAAAGCTGTCGGGAGCGGCGGTGAAGAGGAAAGCGGACGAGCTTAGTGGAAGCATATTGAGTAAGGAAGATCTGAACGCATGGAAAGACGTTTAACAGAGCCTGAAAGAG
>JAGBGT010000104.1 GCA_017935865.1 Ruminococcus sp.
CGCTCTCTCTTGCAGAGCGCACTACGTGCCGTCCCCTTTGTCGCTTCGCGACATTTCCCCACCCCGTGGGGAATCACCTCTTTCAAAACAGTCCACTGGACTGTTTTGAAATTCACCCCTTGCAGGGCGCCTAAAGTAAACGTCGACCTGCGGTCGACCTTGGGACTCCGTCCCAAACCCTGCCACAGGCGCTGCCTCTGGACTCTGCCAAAGGGACAATGTCCCTTTGGAAACCCCGTGTTTATCGACCTGCGGTCGATATGGGGCGCTGCCCCAAACCCCGTCGTGACTCCGTCCCTTTGGAAACCCGGTGTTTTTAAAGCAGATGCGCTCTCAGCTCCTCCGCCGACAGGGGCGAAAGATACGCCGGCGCAATATCAAACGCCGTCTTACAGCCAACTGCACCCTCTGCCCTCATTCTGCACAGCGCCCTTGCATAGCAAATGAGAACACTTGCGGTAAACTCCGGGTTAGAATCAAGCTTCAAAGAATACTCTATCATCTGGTGAGTACTCTCCCCTGCTCCGGTCATGCCGCTGCGCATTACAAATCCACCGTGAGGCATCTTGTTATGAACTGCGTCAAACTCCTCCTCGGTAATAAAATTAACCGTTGTGTCGTATTCGTCGAAATAATTCTTCATCGTCTTGATGCTTTCCTCGATCTTCGCCCTGTCAGCGCCCTCCTCCGGCACTACCCAGCACTCGCGCAGATGCTTCTGGCGTGTGGTCAGCTCAGGCTGAGAGCCGCTTCTTACTGCGTCCATAGCGGATTCGATCGGCACAGTGTACTGAATACCGCGCTTTACGCCCTCTACACGGCGGATGGCGTCGGAATGTCCCTGGCTGACGCCCTTTCCCCAGAAAGTATATGTCTTGCCGCTGGGCAGTATGGACTCCGCGTAAAGACGGTTCAGCGAGAAAAGACCGGGATCCCAGCCGAGAGAGATAAACGCCAGATGTCCGCTCTCCCTGGCAGCCTTATCAACGTTTGCGAAGTGCTCCGGAATCCGGGCGTGGGTGTCGAAGCTGTCGATGACGTTAAATGTTTTTGCCAGCTCAGGAGTCTGCTTCGGCAGATCTGTAGCGCTTCCGCCGCAGATGATCATAACGTCAATGGAATCCGCCATAGCCGCGGCATCGTCCATGCCATACACCTTTGCGCCGGTAGCTGTCTTGACGCCTGACGGGTCGCGGCGTGTGAAAACTCCGACCAGCTCCATATCCTCATTCTGCTGTATTGCAAGTTCTACGCCTTTTCCAAGGTTTCCGTAGCCTGCTATCGCAATTCTGTATTTGCTCATTGTTTTACGCTCCTAACTATATTAACATCTGCATATCGTAAAGTCCTGCCGGCTTATCTTTCAGGTAAACAGCCGCCTTGACCGAACCCTCCGCGAAAACCGTCTTGGACGCAGCCGCATGGGACAGCGTGATGACCTCGTCGTTTCCAGCGAAGATAACGTCGTGTTCGCCCACGATCGTGCCGCCTCTGATAGCGTGCATTCCGATCTCGTTCTTCTCACGCTTTGCGCGGCGGGAGTGACGGTCGTAAACATACTGCCTGGAATTGTCCAGAGTCTCGTTTATAGCGTTGGCAAGCATGATCGCCGTTCCGCTGGGAGCGTCGATCTTCTGATTATGGTGCTTTTCCACGATCTCGATGTCAAAGCGGTCGCCCAGAACCTCCGCAGCCTTTTTCGCCAACTGAACAAGCAGATTTATGCCGAGAGACATATTGAAAGTAAAGAACACCGGTATCTGCTCCGAAGCCGCCTTTATCTGCGAGATCTGCTCGTCGCTGTAGCCTGTCGAAGCTACGACAATGGGAGTGCCTGTCGAGAGGCAGTATTCGAGAAGACCGTTCAGCGATGCAGGATTTGAAAAGTCAATGATAACATCGGGCTTTTCCGGAAGCTTTGATGGTGCGTCGACAATGGGGAAATCGGCGTACTGCTCGGTATACAGATCTATACCGGCAATGACCCTGCAATCCTCACGATCCTTTACGCAATTGTAGATCGTCTTGCCCATTTTGCCGTTTGCACCGCAAATTGCTATGTTTGTCATTTTGTCAACTCCTATTTATTATTACTTCATAAGCCCATGCTTTTCCAGCGACGCTCTCAGCGCAGCCTTATGCTCCTCGGTCATATCAATGAGGGGCAGACGGCAAGGTCCGGCATTAACGCCGATCATATTCATCGCTTCCTTTACGGGAATGGGATTCACCTCGATAAACAGGTTGTTGATGAGGTCGAGATACTCTATCTGGAGCTTTGTCGCCTCCGCAAAATTGTTGTCGAGGCAATACTGCACCATATTGTGGGTTTCCCTCGGGATAACGTGGGACAGAACGGAAATAACTCCCTTTGCACCCAGTGACATCAGCGGAACTATCATATCGTCGTTGCCGCTGTAGACGTCTATCATGTCGCCGCACTCGGCAATAAGCTTAGCCGCATAGCTGATATTTCCGCTTGCTTCCTTTATAGCGGCAATATTCCTGTGCTTTGCCAGCTCCTTTACCGTGGCGATATCCATGTTCATTCCGGTTCTGCCGGGGATGTTATAGAGCACGATAGGAATATTCACCGCATCGGCAACGGCGGTAAAATGAGCGATAAGACCTTTCTGGGTCGTCTTGTTATAATAAGGCGTGACCAGCAGCAGAGCGTCCGCGCCCACGTCCTCAGCCTCCTTTGACAGCTTCACGGCATAAGCCGTATCGTTGCTGCCTGTTCCGGCGATGACCGGGACTCTCTTTGCCGTCCGCTGAACCGCAAAACGGATGCACTCCAGATGCTCCTCGTCGGTCATCGTGGAGGCTTCTCCCGTCGTACCGCAGATAACGATGGCATCCGTGCCGCTCTCTATCTGCGTATCTATGATTTCGCCGAGAACGTCGTAATTGATCGAGCCGTCGGCATTCATAGGTGTGATAATGGCAATAGCCGCACCTGTAAAAATAGTGTTCTTCATAGAAAAATCAACCTTTCCCTGGATCAGTCAAAATAGCCCTTAGCTGCGAGAAGCTCGGCAAGCAGAACGCCGCCGCCGGCTGCTCCTCTAAGCGTATTGTGTGAAAGGCATACGAACTTATAGTCGTACTGTGTATCCTCGCGGAGACGGCCTGTGGAAACAGCCATACCGTTCTCCAGATTTCTGTCAAGCTTAGCCTGCGGACGGTTATCGTCCTCGAAGTAGTGGATGAACTGCTTGGGAGCGCTGGGAAGCTCCAGCTCCTGGGGAACGCCCTTGAAGTCAGCCCAGAGCTGTAAGATCTCCTCCTTGGAGGGCTTGTTCTCGAAGCTTACGAAAACGGCTGCGGTGTGACCGTCGGAAACAGGTACGCGGAGACACTGCGTCGTGATAGCCGGCGCAGACGCCTTGACGATCTCGCCGCCCTCTATCGTTCCCCATACCTTCAGCGGCTCCTGCTCGGATTTCTCCTCTTCTCCGCCGATATAGGGGATAAGATTATCCACCATTTCAGGCCATGTCTCGAAGTTCTTTCCTGCTCCGGAAATAGCCTGGTATGTGCAGGCGAGAACCTTTGTAAGACCGAATTTTCTCAGAGGGTGAAGCGCCGGAACGTAGCTCTGGATAGAGCAGTTGGACTTAACGGCAATGAAGCCTCTCTTTGTTCCGAGACGCTCTCTCTGCGCCTTGATTATCTCGATGTGGTCGGGGTTTATCTCCGGCACGACCATGGGAACATCCGGAGTGAATCTGTGGGCTGAGTTGTTGGAGACGATAGGACATTCCGCCTTTGCATACGCCTCCTCAAGAGCCTTTATCTCATCCTTTTTCATATCTACTGCACAGAAGCAGAAATCAACCATTGAAGCAATCTTCTCGATGTCAGCAGTGGCATCCATGAGAACCATGCTCTTCATAGACTCAGGCATGGGAGTTGTCATCTTCCAGCGGCTTCCTGCAACCTCCTCATACGTCTTGCCCGCGCTTCTCGGAGATGCGGCAAGAACCTTTACATTAAACCAGGGGTGATTCTCCAGCAGAGTTGCAAATCTCTGTCCGACCATGCCCGTTGCGCCGATGATACCTACGTTGTACTGTTTCATAAATAATTTCTCCTTATCAGACTTTTTTGGAAAAAAGCCAAAAAATAATAAAACCGGTTGCAAACCGGCTCATCATGTGTTATAATAGATGTGTTGGCACATTGATATTAACCATGCCGATAGCGCTCCATCATAAACACGATGACAGCCGAAAGCCTGTTAAGCCCACAGCCGAAAGAATGGTCACCAATCATTCTTCCTCGGCGGCATTGCCTTTCACTACACCTCAAAGGACCGGTAGTCCTCCGTGTGGTTACTGATCGCAGCCGCACCTCTATCTAATTACTATAATATCACTTTATATTTATTCTGTCAATATCTTTTCGGAAATTTTTTTACAAGGAGCAAATTTATGAAACTTCTCAAATCCGATTTTTACTATGATCTTCCAGAGGAACTCATCGCCCAAACTCCCATAGAGCCAAGGAACGCCTCCCGGATGATGTGCGTTGACCGTTCCACCGGGGCGATAACTCACGAGCATTTCTATAATCTATGCAGCAGGCTGAAAAAAGGTGACCTTCTTGTCATGAACGATTCCCGGGTAATTCCGGCGCGGCTTTACGGAGAAAAGATCGAAAACGGCACTTTTATAGAATTTCTGCTTCTGGAGCAGAAGGGCGACAAGCTCTGGGAAATAATCTGCCGTCCCGGAAAAAAGGCTAAAGTCGGAACACGGTTCAGCTTCGGCGGAGGCAGACTGACGGCGGAGGTGACAGAAGTTCACGAGGACGGCAACCGGGTGGTGAAATTCGATTGCGAGGGCAATTTCTTCACGGCGCTGGAGGACGTTGGGCAAATGCCTCTGCCGCCCTACATAAAGGAAAAGCTGAACGATAAGGAGCGGTATCAGACGGTCTACTCCAACGAGCTTGGCTCGGCAGCAGCGCCTACCGCAGGGCTTCACTTCACGGAGGAGATGCTGGAGGAGCTGCGCGAAATGGGCGTGAAAACCGCCTTTGTGACGCTCCACGTAGGTCTTGGGACATTCCGCCCGGTAAAGGAGGACAATGTTCTGGAGCACAAAATGCACAGCGAGCACTATCATCTGCCGAAAGAGACCGCCGAGCTTATCAATCAGACAAAGGCAGCCGGAGGACGTGTTATCGCCGTGGGAACGACCACCTGCCGCACCCTGGAAAGCGTAGCCACCTTTTTCGGCGATATTTCGGAGCGCGAGGGCTACACGGACATTTTCATCTACCCAGGCTATGAGTTCAAGTGCATCGACGGTCTCATCACCAATTTCCACCTGCCGGAAAGCACCCTGATAATGCTTGTTTCGGCGTTTATGGGCTACGACAACACCATGAATGCCTATAAGACCGCCGTCGAGGAAAAATACAGATTTTTCAGCTTCGGAGATTCGATGTGTATTCTGTGAGGATAAGGAGAATAATATGAAAATTTCAGTTCTTTTTAAAAGCGTCATTGATTCGGACATCGCACCAATAGTTATCTGCGATCTGAGCCACACTATAGTCTACATGAATCCCACGGCGGTGAAACGATATGAAAAAAGAGGCGGCGAAAAGCTTATAGGAAGCTCTCTCCTGGACTGCCACAACGGGGATTCCAACGAGAAAATAAAAAAAGTCATCGGGTGGTTTGAACAGTCCGAGGATAACAACCGCATTTTCACATTTCACAATGCCAAAGAGGATAGGGACGTGTATATGATCGCGCTCCGGGACGACGACCGCAGGCTTATCGGCTACTACGAAAAGCACGAATACCGGCAGCATGAAACTGCCCTGCCCTATGAGGCCGAGGTTTCTGTGTAACCGCGGAACGCCATTTGAAAAATGCCTTAAAAGGAGATCTTATGTTTACACTGATAAAAAAGGACAATAAAGCCCGCCGGGGACAGTTCGAGACAGTCCACGGCACATTCCAGACGCCATGCTTCATGAACGTGGGCACTGCCGCCGCTATCAAGGGAGGTATATCCTCCGTTGACCTGAAAGACCTGAAAACCCAGGTGGAGCTGTGCAATACATATCACCTCCACCTCCGCCCCGGAGACAAAATAATAAAGGACATGGGCGGACTTCACAAATTTATGAACTGGGACAAGCCCATTCTCACCGACAGCGGCGGATTCCAGGTATTTTCCCTGGCAAAGCTCCGTAAAATAAAGGAAGAGGGCGTGTATTTCGCCTCCCATATCGACGGGCACAGGATTTTTATGGGGCCCGAGGAGAGTATGCAGATACAGTCAAATTTAGGCTCAACTATCGCTATGGCGTTCGACGAGTGCGTGGAGAATCCCTCTGCCCACGAATATGCCGAGAAGTCAATAGAGCGCACGCTCCGGTGGCTCTACCGCTGCAAGGACGAAATGGAGCGCCTGAACAGTCTCCACGATACAATAAATAAAAAGCAGATGCTCTTCGGCATAAATCAAGGCTCGACCTATGACGACCTGAGAATACGCCACATGGAGGAGATCGCTAAACTCGACCTGGACGGCTACGCCATAGGCGGACTGGCTGTGGGAGAGGCTACCGAGGAGATGTACCGCATAATCGACGTCGTAGAGCCGTATATGCCCGTAAATAAGCCCCGGTATCTCATGGGCGTGGGCACGCCGTCAAATATCATCGAGGCGGTGGCTCGCGGAGTGGATATGTTCGACTGCGTAATGCCCAGCCGGAATGCACGGCACGCCACGGTCTTTACCTGGAGCGGCATTATGCATCTGCAAAATAAATGCTACGAGACAGACCCGCGCCCGGTGGACGAGGAGTGTGACTGCCCCACGTGCCGGAATTTCAGCCGTGCCTATATGCGGCATCTGTTCAAAGCCAACGAACAGCTCGCCGGCAGGCTGGCAGTCCAGCATAATCTCTACTTCTACAACACATTGACGAAAAAGATACGCGACGCCATTGACGAGGGCAGATTTGAGCAGTTCCGGCAGAAGTATTCCACGCTTCTTGCCGCGAGGATATGAGGTGAGCACATGAAAGACACAGTTATTTTTGATCTGGACGGAACGATCGCGGATACCCTGGAGGATCTGGCTGACGCTGTAAATCAGGGCTTGAAGCAGCTTGGTTTTCCGGAGCATCCGGTAGAGAAATACAAGCTCATGGTAGGAAACGGCGCGCAGAAGCTCTGTATACGCGCTCTGCCGGAGGATAAAAAGGAGCTGGCAGATACGCTTTACGATCTGTTCAAGAGCTACTACGACATCCATTACCTTGACAAGACCTCCGCCTATAAGGGCATCGACAAGGTCATCAGAGATCTCATAGACGACGATTTCACCGTCGCCGTGGCTACAAATAAACCCCAGGATGTGGCGCGGAAGGTATTCGCAAGTCTGCTTCCCGACCTTGCCGGCGAAGTCAGAGTCCTGGGCGGCTGCGCGGAAAGAGCGAAAAAGCCTGACCCGGCTATAATCTATGAAATACTCGGAGGCGCGCCGGATAAGGAGTGCAGAATTTTCATGGTCGGTGACAGCAATGTCGATATCCGGACGGCAAAAAGCGCAGGGATAATCTCCGTCGGCTGCCTCTGGGGATTCAGAAGCCGTCAGGAGCTGGAAAACGAGGGCGCGGACTTTATCGCGGAAGCGCCGGAGGATGTAGAGGACATCATAAATATGGTCGTTTACGGCGGATTTCTGGGGTGACGATATGCTGTACCTTACAACGGACGAGCTGACCGACAACATTCTGGCGCAGTCAGAAAAGGCGGCTGCGGTCATCGGCAGCATTGATTTCAAAAAGGCGGATATGGACTACAACGCCGTCATTATCCCCTTTCTCGGCAATATTTTCGATTCAGCCATGATGATCCTCGCCTTGGAAAGCGGCTGCGGAGGTGTAAATGAATGCTACAGAGAACCGCGGAAAATTCTCGCCTCGGCACGCTGTCTCAGCAGTGAAATGAGCGGCTGTATCGCCAGCATTTCGGAGATGAGGGCTGAATATGACGGCTTTGGCGGCGGTTCGGGAGCTGACATTGAAAAATGCCTCTTTTTCCTCAGAAATTACTGCAATTTCATGAACGGCTTTCTGGATATGAGCGATTCGGCACAGAAGCTCCGCGGACACAGAGAGGTTATCTGCGGATTCGCGGACACTGTTGCGGAGAAAACCGGGAGAAAAAAACAGGCTTCCAACCGTAAACCGGAGGAGGACATCGGCGGCATCGCAGCCCTGCTCCGCCAACTGATAAAAGAAACCCAGCGTACAAATGAGCTTCTGGAGAGGCTTGTGAAGTGAGGAGAGAAAATATGGCAGATACAAAAAAAGAAAAGGAACTGACCGTCTATACAGACGAACAACTGGCAGCCCTTGAAAAGTATATTGAGGAGAATTACGGCGAAATAGAGCACTTTTTCCAGGAAAAGACATCGGAGAACGTAAGACTTAATTTTTATGTCATTGCCCCCAGCCGGAAGCGCAGGTTCTACACGCTCATTACCGGCGGCATGGGCGCATGGAAAATGAACGTTCCGGAGGAGTTCCGCGAGCGTGGGCTGGAGCGTGCGGAGTTTGTTATCAATCTGCCTCCCTACTGGAATTTCGAGGAGAACGATATCGAATATTCATGGCCCATCCACCTCCTGGACAGACTGTCGCATCTCCCGATAAGCGAAAATGCCTGGCTGGGATTCGGTCATACCGTGGACTACGGCGGCGGATTCAGCAAAAATACAGAGCTGAGCAGCGTGCTTGTCGTCCGCTCCACAGACGGTGACGATCCGCGCATCTGCAAGCTCTCCGACGACATGAGCATCAACTTCTACCAGCTCGTCACCCTCTACCCGACGGAGCTGGACTTCAAGATAAAGCACGGCACAGGTGCTCTTCTGGATCACTTCCCCGATTTCCGGGATTTTATCTCCGAGCCGGACAGACCTTGCTTCATTGACGAAGATTTCAACAACATCATTGACACTGTTGAAATGCACTCCTCAAAGATCGGGAAAAAGGGACTGGACATTCCCGAGATCACCGGGGCGAATCACATCGCCGCATTTCTCATGTGGGCTGTGGGAAAGAAAATGCTCTCGGAGGAGACAGAGGAATTTTTCGCCGAGGAGCTTCTACAGCTACGCCGCGGTCAGCTTGACCCGAGAAAATTCATCGTCAACAACCTGAGCGGCGAGCTGACAAAAGACCTCTTCAACGAGGAGGGACAGGAGTTCATCGAGGAATACTACGATTTCTACGGCGATACCGACCCCAGCTATCCCGGCGATGTTGACAATGCCGCCCTGGACTATTTCGGCGAGGAGAAGTACAACTGCCAGGAATTCGGCGACGAAGCCTACCTTTTTGTACCTTTCGGCGAGGAATACTGCAAGGCTATGAACCGATATATCAACAAAAGCTACAGAAAATTCAGAAAGAGAAAAAGTATTTCTGAACAGGACTTGACAAACTCCTGAATATGTAGTAAAATATATAATATGTATAATTATATCACTACATCATTACGTAAAGGCGGTAAACAATCAAATGGGTTTATTTAGTAATATCTTCGGCGCAAATGCTTACTCCAACAGAGAGTTGAAGCGTATTGAGCCTATCAAAAATAAGGTGCTGGCGCTTGAGGATGAGTACTCTGCGCTCGATGACGCTGAGCTTAAAGCGAAAACTGCCGAATTTAAGGACAGACTGGAATCAGGCGAATCTCTGGACGATATCCTCCCCGAGGCTCTCGCTACTGTCCGCGAGGCGGCATGGCGAGTTCTCGAAAAGAAGCCCTATCCTGTCCAGATCATCGGCGCGATCGTCCTCCACCAGGGTCGTATCGCCGAGATGAAAACCGGTGAGGGTAAAACTCTCGTTGCCTGCGTCGCTTCGTATCTTAACGCACTGTCGGGCAAGGGCGTTCACGTCGTAACGGTTAACGATTACCTCGCAAAGACCCAGGCTGAGGAAATGGGAAAAGTCCTCCGCTGGCTGGGACTTACCGTCGGCTGCATCCTCCACGGACTCAACAATAACGAGCGCCGGGAGGCTTACAACTGCGATGTTACTTACGGAACAAACAATGAGCTGGGATTCGATTACCTCCGTGACAACATGGTCACTCACAAGGAGGAGCGTGTTCAGCGTGAGCCTAACTTCGTGATTGTGGACGAGGTGGACTCTATCCTTATCGACGAAGCCAGAACCCCTCTTATTATTTCCGGCAGAGGCGAAAAGTCTACCGATCTTTACTCTATCGCCGACCGCTTTGCAAAAATGCTGACTCCTACCACCGTCGTTGAGGTGGATAACAAGGAGGATCAGGATGCCATAAGCGAAACCGCCGACTATATCATCGACGAAAAGGCAAAAACCGCCACTATCACACAGCGCGGCGTAAAGAAGGCGGAGGAAGCTTTCCGGGTGGACAATCTTATGGACCCCGAAAATATGACTCTCCTCCACCACATAAATCAGGCTCTCAAAGCAAACGGCGTTATGAAAAACGAGATCGACTACGTTGTTCAGGACGGCGAGATCATTATTGTTGACGAGTTTACCGGCCGTCTTATGCTCGGACGCCGCTTCAATGACGGTCTGCACCAGGCTATTGAAGCCAAGGAGGGCGTTAAGATCAAGAGCGAGTCGAAAACTCTCGCCACTATCACTTTCCAGAATTTCTTCCGCCTCTACAACAAGCTCTCCGGCATGACCGGTACCGCCATGACCGAGGAGGACGAGTTCAAGGAGATCTATAAGCTGGACGTTATCGCTATCCCGACAAATAAGCCGGTCATCCGTATAGATCACAACGACCGTGTGTACAGCACGGAAAAGGGCAAGTATGCCGCTATTATCGAGAAGATCATAGAGTGCAACGAAAAGGGACAGCCTATCCTGGTCGGTACGGTCTCGATCGAGAAATCTGAGCTTCTTTCGGCTATGCTCAAAAGAAAAGGCATCAAGCACGAAGTCCTCAACGCCAAACACCACGCAAAGGAAGCGGAGATCGTCGCTCAGGCAGGTAAATTCGGCGCAGTTACTATCGCCACCAACATGGCAGGACGAGGCACCGATATCATGCTGGGAGGAAACGCGGAGTTCCTTGCCCGTGCAGAGCTGAGAAAGCGCGAGATCCCCGAGGAGATCATCACCGAGGCTATCGGCTTCGCCGACACCGACAACGAGGAGATCATCCAGGCAAGAAAGCTCTATCAGGAGCTGTACAATAAATTCAACGCGGAGGTCAAGGAGAAAGCCGCTAAAGTTCGTGAGGTCGGCGGTCTGTTCATTCTCGGTACAGAGCGGCACGAATCACGCCGTATCGACAACCAGCTCCGCGGACGTTCCGGTCGTCAGGGCGACGAGGGCGAAAGCTGTTTCTTCCTTTCCGTTGAGGACGACCTTATGCGTATTTTCGCCGGAGACCGTCTCCAGAATCTTATGCGTATGCTCAATGTGGAGGAGACTATGCCTATCGAGAGCAAGACTCTGACACGTATCATCGAGTCGTCCCAGAAGAAGGTAGAGGGACGTAACTTCGGCATCAGAAAGAACGTCCTCAGCTATGACGACGTTATGAATACTCAGCGTGAGATCATCTACAAGCAGCGTTCGCAGGTGCTGGACGGCGAAGATCTCCACTCCGAGATCCTCAAGATGATGGAGGACCTTATCACATCCACCGTTCACCTCTATCTTGCCGACGAGGAGGAGCGTGAAAGCTGGAACATCGTTGGTCTGAAGGAATACTTCCTGGGCTGGCTTATTGACGAGGAAGATCTCGACTTCGACGACGATGAGCTTCAGTCCGTTACACGCGACGAAATAATTTCGGCTCTTAATGAAAAGTGCGGCGAGATATATCAGGCTAAGGAGGAAGAATACGGCAGCGAGGTCATCCGCGAGGTTGAGCGCGTCGTTCTCCTGAAGGTCGTAGATACAAAGTGGATGGCGCATATCGACGATATGGAAGAGCTGAAAAAGGGCATCAGCCTCCGCTCCTACGGTCAGAAGAACCCGGTCATCGAGTACAGATACGAGGGCTTCGAGATGTTCGACGCTATGGTTGACTCCATCCGCGAGGACACTGTCCGTATGCTGCTGACTGTTAAGCTCCGCAAGAACGAAGCTCCGGAGAGAGAGCAGGTGGCTAAGCCCGATGCTCCCAACGCCGGCGCAGGCGACGGAAGCTTTGCACCTCAGGCGACTGCCAAAAAAATAGGCGACAACGACCCCTGTCCCTGCGGCAGCGGTAAAAAATACAAGAAGTGCTGTAAGCTTAAAGAAAAATAGTAAAAGCAATGCCGCGCGGTGTTGCCAGAAATCTGAGGCGGCTTGAACCGAGCCGCCTCTTGACCGTTCAGGAAAGGTGTTAATATGAAAAAAACTGCTTTGATTCTGTCGTTCTGCCTGGTTCTGCTGGCAGGCTGCGGACGTGTTGATTCCGTTGATAACAGCGGGAATGTTAAGCCCTTTGAAATCGAAAATACTACCAAGTCCGGCTCGGAAAACGATGTGACCGGCGATCATGACCCGGCTGTCCAGACCGGAGCTGCCATGACTACCGTCAGCGGAGATACGGTTACAACTACTGTGAGAACAGGCGCGGTACAGCTTGTAAAGCGCACCGGCGTGACTCCTCCGGCACAGGTAACCACTCCCACGCCTCCGATCCGTCCCAATACGCCTTCCGGCGGAAACAACGGCGGAGGCGGAAATACCCCTGCGCCGCCTCAGACAAATCCCCCGGCTACGTCGATCCACCGGCCGGCAGCTACCACTACCGTGACGACCACGCCTGCGCCGATAGGCCCTACCGTCATCACCAAGGACGGCATAACCTGCTCGCTGAAAGACAACGGCGTAGAGGTCAGAATAAAGGCTCAGGACGGCAGCGAGAAAACTCAGCTTATCGGGCTTGACCAGAATATCGTTGAGGGCATTAAAAATGCCTATATTGAGGGAAAAACTGCGCCCTCACAGCGTATCGTCATCGCTGATTTCGACTTTGACGGCGTGGACGAGATATTTATTCCCACAGAGATCGGCGAATATAACACTCTGGGCGTGTACAAAAAATACGACGAGGCTTCCGGTCAATACACCGACTGGGACGGAATGAACGCTGTCTCCGGATATGCAGAGGCTAACGGCGACACCCAGACTATCCAGTTTACAACCAGAAAGAACGAGCATGAGTATGAGACCCTCACCTACTCCTGGCAGGATATCGTGGACGATAACGGACAGGTCATCGGAAAACAGCTTGTTCCCGTTAATTCCGTAAATCACTACCGTCTCGACGACTCGCCGGAGGAGCTGTGGAATGTCTACGTTGACTACTGCGACTTCGCAGACGGCAAAAAGCAGATAACAAAGCGTGAGAAGCTGATCTTCAACGAGGTATACGAGGTCGTGGGCGCTGAGGAGATCGAGATCACCTGGGAGACGATAGACTGATGTCCGGATACAACGTTTTTGCACGGTATTACGACAGTCTCACTGCCAATATCGACTACGTAAAACGCGGAGAGTATTTTCACAGCATCATAAGTAAATTCCGGAAAACAGAGGGAAATCTCCTCCTCGACCTCGCCTGCGGAACAGGAAGTATTTCTGAGGTCATGGCGCGGCTGGGCTATGATGTTATGGGTGTCGACTATTCCGGAGAGATGCTGAGCATCGCCATGAACAAAAAATTCGACAGCGGTCTGGACATCTGCTATCTCTGCCAGGATATGCGCCGCCTTGACCTGTACGGCTCGCCGGATGTGACAATTTGCGCCCTGGACAGCATAAATCACCTGGACAGCCTGGAGGACGTGCGGAGCGTTTTCCGCAATATAGCGTTCTTTTCCGTTCCGGACGGGCTGTTTCTGTTCGACGTCAACACCATATACAAGCATCGCTGTATTCTGGCAAACAATACGTTTACCTATGAGACCGACGAGGTCTACTGCGTCTGGGAAAACACCCTTGTACCGGAAACGGACGAGGTGAAGATGAATCTGGAGTTCTTCGAGCTGGAAAGCGGCGGACTGTATTCCCGAAGCTCCGACGCGTTCTCCGAAAAGGCGTACTCCGAAACGGAGCTGGAGAAAATTCTCGCCGAGGAGGGCTTCGAGATACTGGGAAAATACGGCGACGACACCTTGCTTCCCCCGGCAGAGGACGCTCAGAGGCTGGTTTACGTGACAAGGATCGTCCGCAGCGGGCAGACTATTTGAAAGGGTTTTTGAAATGGGCAATTTATACAGGGCAATTTCCGCCGACGGTTCAGCCTTTGCGGCTGTTCTGGACGCCGTGGACATTGTCTCCGAAATAGAGAAAATTCATAAAACATCGGCAGTCGTAACGGCGGCTCTGGGACGGCTTTCAGTTGCCGCGTCTCTGATGGGCTATATGCTCAAGGGCGAGGAGGACAGCGTCACCCTGCGCATAGACGGCGACGGACCTGCCGGGCAACTGGTCGCTGTTGCGGACAGCATGGGCAACGTTAAAAGCTGCGTGAATAATCCCGTGGTGGAGCTGCCCCTGAACAGCGTGGGAAAGCTGGACGTCTCCGGAGCTGTGGGAAAAAACGGCACTCTTTCCGTAGTAAAAGACCTGGGACTCCGCGAGCCGTATGTAGGCGTGATCCCTCTTGTTTCGGGAGAGATCGCCGAGGACGTAGCAAATTACTATGCCGTCAGCGAGCAAATACCTACCGTATGCGCGCTGGGCGTACTGGTGAATCCCGACCTTTCTGTAAAGTCAGCCGGCGGTTTCCTGGTTCAGTTGCTCCCCTTTGCCGACGAAAAATGTATCAGTCAGATCGAGAAAAATGTAGCGGAGATGAGACCTGTTTCCGCGCTCCTTTCCGAGGGAACGACGCCCCAGGAGATCTCGGAAATGCTGCTGAAAGGGCTTGAACCCAATGAGCTGGACACCGCTTCTCCCAAATACAAGTGTGATTGCAGCAGACGGCGCACAGAAAAAGTCCTCATAAGCGTAGGGACACAGGAACTGCGGTCTATTGCCGCCGAGGGCAAGCCTACAGAGGTCTGCTGCCATTTCTGCGGCAAGAAGTACGTGTTCTCCCCCGACGAGGTGGCGAAATTAGCCGAAATTTCTACGGAGGAAGCGGATGAATAAATTTTTCTTCGGGGCTGTGACTATAGCCGCGATACTTCTTGTGGGCTGCGGAAAAGAAAAAACTCCGGATGAGTACGTGCGCGCGGAAAATTTCACCATCCACACCACGGAGGTTTATTCGGAAACCTACATGAGCGGAGTCCAGGAAGAGACAACCGCGACAGCTCCGATGACCCTCTCATACTCCCTGAACGGGACATCTGTCGAGTTGTATATAGACGGCGTTATGTGCCAGGTCATCCCATTTTACTACACTCCGGATTCGACCGGCATAGCCGTGGCAGACTTCAATTTCGACGGCTACAGCGACATCTATATCCCATATGAATCTCCGCCGGACTTTGGCTACTACTACTGCTATGACCCGGAAAAGAAAACTTTCGAGGAAAATAACGCCCTGGCTGAAATTGGCATGATGAGCGTCACCGGAGAGGGCGTGCTGACCCGGACAACTGACGACGGCTACGTGAAGCGTTCCGTGGATTATCAGTGGAACGGAAGCTGGCTTAAACCGGTGAAAAAAACCGAGGTCTATGAAAACAGCGAGGATAACAAGATCCACACGGACGTTTATGTTTACGATGCGGACGGGGTGGAATATTTGTCGGAAAGCATGACAAACTGAGAACAAGTTCTGAGAAACAGGAGGTTTGATATGTACGACAACAAAACCGAAGAGACGCCGGTCAAGGCTATCCTTGCCTGCGTTGACACTGGCGAATTTGACGCCGAAACCTCCATCGCCGAGCTTGCTGAGCTTGCGTCTACTGCGAATGCCGAGGTCGTGGGCGAGATCATTCAGAAAAAGCAGTCCTACGACCCTGCCACCTGCATGGGTCCTGGACGGCTGGAGGAACTTAATGAGCAGCTAAAGACTCTGGAGGCTGAGCTGGTCATCTTCGACCATGAGCTTTCGGGGATGCAGACGAGAAATATCGAGGAGATCCTTGGGGTGCGCGTGATCGACCGCACTACGCTGATACTGGATATTTTCGCCCAGCGCGCCCGGACGAAAGAGGGCAAGCTCCAGGTCGAGCTTGCACAGCAGAAATATCGGCTGCCGAGACTTACCGGCATGGGAGCTGCGCTCTCGCGGCTTGGCGGAGGAATCGGAACGAGGGGTCCGGGCGAGACAAAGCTGGAGACGGACAAGCGGCACATCCGTCAGCGTATCGAATATCTCGAGGACGAGCTGAAAGAGCTGGAAAAGCACCGTAATTTCGCCCGTTCACGGCGTAAAAAGGACGGCGTTCTGTGCGCTGCCATTGTTGGCTACACAAACGTGGGAAAATCTACCCTGCTGAACGCACTGACGGACGCCGGTGTTCTGGCGGAAAACAAGCTTTTCGCGACCCTGGACGTAACTTCGCGGTCGATCGAGCTTCCCGACGGCAGAAGCGTCATGCTCATTGATACTGTAGGACTTATCCGGCGGCTGCCCCATAATCTGGTCGAGGCGTTCAAATCGACTCTGGAGGAGGCAGCGGCGGCGGATATTATACTCAATGTCCACGACATTTCCGCCCCGGACTATGAAGAGCAGGCAAGAGTCACACGTCAGTTGCTGGAGGAGCTTGGCTGCGACGGCATCCCGGTCGTTGATGTTATGAACAAGGCGGACGCGGCTACTGATCTGGACACGATCTTCGAGGATGACAGCACGGTAATTATATCCGCCCGGCACGGAAACGGCTTCGACAGACTTTTAGAGTGTATTTCAAAGAATCTTCCGGAGACGGCGCGGAGGATGAAGCTGCTTGTTCCGTATGATGCCACGGCATTTATCAGCAGGATACGGATAAACGGCAAAATATTCAGCGAGGAATATAACGAGCAAGGTACGGTTATTGACGCTTTGGTTGATGTGAAGCTGCTTAAAGAGGCTGAAAAATATATGTTGAGCTGAGAACACCGGGTTTCCAAAGGGACAATGTCCCTTTGGAAACCCGGTGTTTATCGTCTGCGCCGATTTGTCTCTTTTAAAGCAATGTAATTCCGTTCTCGCTGCAAGTGCGGATAACATCGTCCTCCCATATAGACGACTGTACCTCCCCAATATGCGCCTTATTCAGCAGCAGCATACAAAGTCTCGACTGACCTATGCCTCCGCCGATCGTCAGAGGAAGTGTTCCATCTGCTATCATTTTATGATAATCGTACTTCATTCTGTCCTCCGCGCCGCAGATCGCAAGCTGTCTCGCCAGTGACTCGGAATCAACACGGATGCCCATGCTGGAAACCTCAAGCGAATCGTCCAGGACAGCGTCCCAGATAAGAATATCTCCGTTCAATGCCCAGTCATCATAGTCAGGCGCGCGTCCGTCATGCTTCTTTCCGCTGGCAAGCTCTCCGCCGATACCCATGAGGAACACCGTCTTGTGCTCCTGAGTTATCAGCCGCTCGCGCTCATGACTGGTCTTATCTGGGTACATATCCTCCAGCTCCTGAGTGGTAATGAAAAACGGCTCTTCGCATATCGTGCCGGCGACGTCGGGATAACGCAGACCTACCTTACGCTTTGTATAGGCGATCGCCTTGACGACCGACTTCACCGTGTCTTTCAGGAAATCCACATTACGCTGCTCCGCAGTTATGACCTTTTCCCAGTCCCACTGATCGACGTAGATCGAGTGGGTGTTGTCCGTGTCGTCGTCGCGTCTGATAGCGTTCATGTTGGCATAAATGCCCTCTCCCGGCTGGTAGCCGTAGCGATAGAGAGCCATTCTCTTCCACTTCGCCAGGGATTGAACGACCTCTCCGTCGCCTGCGATCTCCTTGATAGAAAAATCCACTTTCCGCTCCACGCCGTTCAGATCGTCGTTGATTCCGCTGCCTTTTTTTACGATAAGAGGCGCCGAAACACGGTCAAGAGTCAGTGCAAACGACAATGCCTGCTGGAAAATGTCCTTTATATATTTTATTGCGTGCTGTGTCTCCCTCAGCGTAAGAGCCGATTTATAGCCCTCCGGTATATATAAGCCTTTTGACATGATAAAACCTCCTTATCAGCGGATAGAGCCAACGGTTCTGGGATAAAGAATAACGTCGCGGATATTTGCCATTCCCGTAGTGTACATGATGAGACGCTCGAAGCCAAGACCGAATCCGCCGTGGGGAACAGTGCCGTACTTTCTCAGGTCGAGGTAATCGGAGTAAAGCTCCAGGTTCATTCCGCGCTCGTTCATAGCCGCAATCAGCTTATCGTAATCCGCCTCACGCTCCGAACCGCCGATTATCTCGCCTACGCCGGGAACAAGCAGGTCAACAGCGGCAACAGTCTTGCCGTCAGGATTCTGCTTCATGTAGAAAGACTTTATCTCCTTGGGGTAATCCGTGACAAAAACAGCCTTTTTGAACACCTTTTCCGCGATATAACGCTCGTGCTCCGTTTGCAGATCGCATCCCCACTCTACCGGGTAGACAAAATCTTCGCCGGATTTTTTCAGCAGCTCGATGGCATCGGTATATGTGACTCTGCCGAAATCGTGGGAGATCAGCTCCTCCAGACGAGCTTTCAGTCCTTTTTCAAAATGGGCGTCGAAGAAAGCGATCTCAGAGGGACAAAGCTCCAGGAGCTGACCGATAACATATTTCAGCATATCCTCGGCGATCTCGATAACGTCGTCCAGCTCGGCAAAAGCCACCTCCGGCTCAACGTGCCAGAACTCAGCCAGATGCTTGGGGGTATTGCTGTTCTCAGCGCGAAAGCTCGGTCCGAATGTATAGATCTTGCCCATAGCCGTGGCAGCCATTTCGCCCTCAAGCTGACCGGAAACGGAAAGACCGGCTCTTCTGCCGAAGAAGTCGTTTTCGTAGTATTCCTCTTCGCTCTTGAACTGCGTAGTATAGCCGTTTGTAGTTACCTGGAACATCTCCCCTGCGCCCTCGCAGTCGCTTCCGGTGATAAGGGGCGTGTTGATGTAAACGTAGTTATGCTCCTGGAAGTATCTGTGGATAGCCGCTGCAAGAACGGAGCGGACACGCCATACCGCGTTAAATGTATTGGTTCTGCTTCTCAGGTGAGGCATACCTCTCATAAATTCGAGGGTGTGGCCTTTCTTTTGCAGCGGATAATCCGTGGGGCAGTCGCCGAGAACAGTGATGCCGTCCGGAACTGCGTTGATCTCCACCGTGTTATTTCTGCCCTCGACCGCCGTGCCAACGACTTTCAGGGACATTCCAACGCGAGGCTCTTTATAATCGCCGTCGCCCTTTTCAACGACTACCTGAACGTTTTTCAGGGAAGTACCGTCATTCAGCTCAACGAAAGCGACGCTTTTGGAGTTTCGCGACGTCCTGACCCAGCCGCAGACTGTAACCTCCCTGCCTACATACTCAGTTGATGAAATAATTTCCTTTACATCAATGTGCTTCATAATATTCGTTCCTTTCATAGTAATTTCAGGACGAAAAAAGCCCGTCCTGTCAAAAAACAGGACGAGCAAATAACCCGTGGTACCACCTGAAATTACCGCTTATGTCAAAAACTAAAATTGCAAAAGCGATCACTCTTGTCCCCTGTAACGTGAGGAAAACGGCTCAGCTACTCGTCTGCGGCAGGGCGAACCCGACCTGATTTTCACATTGCTGCTCGGGAGTGTTATTCGCGGCGGCTCAATTATACGGCTCACACCAGCCCGTACTCTCTGGAAACGAACTCCGACGCTACTTCTCTCCGTCTTAGCATTTACTTTCTTACATTATATCACTCATTTTTTCATTTGTCAATAGCTTTTTTAATTTTATTTTGATGTTACGTCTTGAAAAAAATCAGGAATTAATATATAATATAGATACACTAACTATCGCAAGGAGTTTCTGATGTTCAAAATTTTAATTGTTGAGGACGATTTCACCATTTCGGCGCAGATGCGGAAAAACCTGGAAAACTGGGGATACAGCGTGAAATGCGCCGAGAATTTCAATGACATAATCCCGGAGTTCAGGGCGTTCGACCCGCATATTGTGCTGCTGGATATCAGTCTGCCGTTTTTCAACGGCTATCACTGGTGCAGCGAGATCCGCAGGATCTCGGAAGTTCCGATCGTCTTTATTTCCTCTGCGGCGGACAATATGAATATCGTTATGGCAATGAATATGGGCGGTGACGATTTTATCCCCAAGCCTGTGGATCTGAACGTGATGACCGCCAAGATACAGGCTATGCTCAGGCGAACATACAACATGGGCAGTAAAATTCCGGTTCTGGAGCATAACGGCGCGGTTCTGAATCTCAACGACGCCACCCTCAGCTTCCGGGGGCAGACTATAGAGCTTACGAAAAACGACTTCCGCATCCTGCAAACCCTCATGGAGAACAAGGGCAAGGTGGTCAGCCGGGATAAGCTGATGAACAAACTGTGGCAGGCGGACTGCTACGTGGAGGAAAACACTCTGACAGTCAACGTTACCAGGCTGCGGAGGAAGCTGGAATCCGCCGGGCTTGATGGCTTTATAAAAACCAAAGTGGGAGTGGGGTATATCGTGGAATGAAACAGTTTGTTGAGTATTTTTATCAATATCGCAGAACAGCCCTGTTTTTCGTGCTTTTTACAGTAATATCCTACATAGTGCTGGCTCTCTATGACTGTGACGCCGAGGCTGTTTTATATGCCTCCGGGTTATGCGCGCTTATCGGTCTGGCTGGGATAATTTACGGATTTCTCAGATTCAGGAAGCGTCAGCGTGAAATAAATAAAATTATTGACGATCTGCCGGTAATGGCAGAGAGGCTTCCTGCGCCTGACAATGCCGCAGAGGAAATGCTCCACAGAGTAATTTCACGCCTCCACGAAATAAGCGGCGAGAAGATCAATGAGATCAGCGGCATCCGCAAGGACAGTGAAGATTATTTTACCGTATGGGTTCACCAGATAAAAACGCCGATCTCCGCCATGCAGATGATACTCCAGAACGAGGACACCGATATCTCCAGGGAGCTTTCCGCCGAGCTTTTCCGCATTGAGCAGTATGCGGAAATGGCGCTGCACTACATCCGCCTGGACAGCGGCTCAAGCGACCTTGTGCTTCAGGAATACGACCTGGACGACATTCTGAAACAGGCTGTTCACCGATATGCGCCCCTGTTTATCCGCCGGAAGATACAGTTGAAATATAAGTCCGCCAACGCATCCGTGCTGACGGACAAGAAATGGTTGGTTTTCGTGGTGGAGCAGCTTCTTTCAAATGCCGTGAAATATACCGTAAATGGAGGTGTTACGCTGAAATTCGAGGATGATATCCTTACGGTCAGCGATACCGGTATCGGGATCTCTGCCGACGATTTGCCCAGGATATTTGAAAAGGGCTACACCGGACTTTCCGGCAGGGGCGACAGGAAATCCACCGGGCTGGGGTTGTATCTCTGCAAAAAGGTCTGCGATAAGCTGGGGCACAGGATATATGCGGAATCCGAGGTAAATCGTGGGACGGCGATACACCTGGATCTGAGCAGGAGAAAAATCAGTATAGAATAATGATAACGCCGATAACGGGGCATGGGGCAGCTCCCCATATCGACCGCAGGTCGATAAACACCGGGTTTCCAAAGGGACAATGTCCCTTTGGCAGAGTCCAGAGGCAGCGCCTCTGGCAGGGTTTGGGACAGAGTCCCAAATCGGCGCAGCCGATAACACCGGGTTTCAAAAGGGGCAATGCCCCTTTTGCAGAG
>JAGBGT010000105.1 GCA_017935865.1 Ruminococcus sp.
CATGATTGAGATTTATGACAGCAAAGAAAAGAAAAACGCTGTCGACATCATCTATGCAGCAGTCGGCTATGAGCTTCTTGAAAATGATATCCATGAAGCAGAGCAGCTTGCAAAGGATTATATCGACAGCGAAAAACTCGAACTGAGGGAAATGATGGAGGAATATCATGGCGATGAATAAGAAACCGAAGTGTCCGCTGATCGGTTCAGATGGCAATATTTTCTGCTTGCTTGGTATGGCAAGCAGGACGCTCCGTGAAAACGGACTGAAAGAACAGGCACAGGAAATGCAGAGCAGAGTTACAGCCTCCGGAAGTTACTCGGAGGCTTTGAACATTCTTGGCGAGTATGTGGAAATCTGCTCCGCCGAGGAAATGAACGAAGAACCCGATGAGGGTATGAGCATGGTGTAAGCCGAAAATATGGAGGAAAAGAATATGATGATTACAAAGGAAACATTCGTAAAACTGATTACAATGATTATGAACACGATTGATCACAAGAGAGAATTCATCGAGGACAACGATTATATCCCTGATGAGTGTAAGGACTGCATCATGGAAGAATGTGACTTTCTGAAGGATCTGATCACCATGCTTACCTGCATCATGATTGACCGCTTCGGTGTAATCCGTGATTACCTCTACGACAGAGATGAAAATGGCGAATACTTCTTTGGGATTCCTAAGGGCAACAAGATTGAAGTCTATCTCCTGACTTCGGCAGAGGATTTGTACGAATACCTTGCTGAGGAAAGTGAGGGGTTCAGGTTGATTGCGATGAAAGCACGTTCATAAATTTTCGAAAGCTATTGCAAATTGATCGGGGATATGATATAATATAGAAAAAGAAATGACTAAGCGGATGACAGCTTAAGTGCTGAAAAGCATGGAAATACGTCGAAAAACGAAGTGATCAATTTCGTCACGTATTGACATCAAATCCGTTCTCTTAGGAGGACGGATTTTTTTGTTCAAATTATGAAAACTTCCCGAAAAATGCAAAAAAACGGTTGACTTAAAAATAATCAGTGGTATAATAGAAATATATGAATTTTAAGGAGAATTAAAATGCGTTTACCAACAGATTACAAATTAACGGAAATTCAGCAGCAGTTTATCCGCGAAAAGCTTCTGACTGACGAATTTATTGATATGACAAGGGAAACCACAATGCCGATCGAAAAGCTGATGGCGTACTACAGGTGCGTCATTATGGAGATCGAAACGAAATTCCGGGTACTTAATGAGCAGCTCTCCCTTGAATACGACAGAAATCCGATCGAGTCGATCAAGACGAGGCTCAAATCCTGGGACGGCATTGTCAAAAAGGTTCGCAACAAAAATCTGCCATTTAATCTGAAAGCGGTGGAGGAGAACATAAACGACATCGCGGGAATACGCGTTATCTGCTCTTTCCAGGAGGACATCTACAAGCTCGCTGACAGCCTTTTAAGGCAGGATGATGTGAAGCTGATACGGATGAAGGATTACATCGCAAACCCCAAGAAAAACGGCTACAGAAGCTTACATTTGATTGTGGAGGTGCCGATTTTTCTCCAGGACGAAACGCGCCTTATGAAAGCGGAGGTTCAGTTGCGGACTATCGCAATGGATTTCTGGGCAAGCCTGGATCACAAGCTACGTTACAAGAAGAACATTCCTGCGGCGGATGCAGAGGTGATCGCAAAGGAACTGTACGAGTGTTCGGTTATCAGCGCCGATCTGGACAGCAGGATGCAGCAGATAAAGAATGAAATAGCTCAGGCTGAGCTGATAGAATAGCAAAAAACCTCGGAAAATCCGAGGTTTTTTGCTTAGGGTGGTTTATATGAAATATCTGGATGTCATGAATCAATATCCGGCATTCGCTTTTCGCCGCGATTTCCGCCGTGAGGGAAACCGCCCTCCGGCATGACCGGATCTCCGTTTTCGTCGGTGGTGGGCTGGAAATCATCTCTGTGACCGCCGCCCTTGCCGCCGAAACCGCCTCCGCCGAATCCTCCTCCCGTTGAGCTTTGCCGACCGATAGTGGTGACAATAGAGTCAATGGTGAAGCTTTCAGCCTCGGTGCCGTCCAAATAAAAGGTATATTTACTGTTTTTTTCCAGATTCGGGGAGCTGATAACAATGTTCTCAAAGGTTTTTGCCGAGGTGAACTCAACGATAATTTCGTCGTTCTCATCTTTCAGTTGAACGTTTGTTCCGGGGGACTGAGCCGAGTCAAAGGTTACGGAAACGACGTTCTGAGTCGAGCTGTCGTCAGGAATTTCAGCCATTTGCGCACTTCCTGCGGCTATGAGAGTTCCGCCGGTAACGATCATCTCACCGTTGCCGTCGAGAGCGCCGTTGCCGCCGTTAGTCGGGCCGTCAATAACTGTAGAACCGCCGCTTATCTCCATAGAACCGTTGGAATCCAGCCCGTCGCCCTGCGCGTTCACGTGCAGAGCCGCGTTGCCGCCGACCGTCAGCTTCACGCTGTCCGAATATGTCCCAAGCCCGACCTGAGCCGTGCCGTCAGACGCATTAATGCCGTCGTCCTCTGCGGTTATGTCGATGCTTCCAGCAGTGATCTCAATTACCGCGCCCTCTATGCCCTCATATGAGCTTTCGATTTCAACATTTCCGCCGCTTATGTTGACAGCTAAGTCGCCGTGTATACCGTCGTCGCCGGAGCTGATAGCAAGATTTCCGTCCGAAATTGCAACCATCCCGTTGGAATGAAGAGCATCGTCGGAGGAATCAATAACAAAATTTCCGCCGGATATATTGATCGACGTTCCGCCCTTTATGCCTTTTTTGCTTGTGGCGGACGTCTCTGAGCTGTCTGCTTCTGTAGTGTTGGCGAGAGATTCGGCGTTTTCCGGAGGTGTCATATCTCCGTCAGGTCTGTCCGGGGGAGTAATACCCTCATCAAAACCGTCGGGAGGGGGCATACCGTCCCCGAAACCGCCGGGGGGCGTCATGCCCTCGCCGAAGCCGTCCGGGGGAGTCATATCCCCGTTAAATTTGTCGCCGAAGCCGCCGAAATCCATATTATTATGGCTTTTGTCAGAGCTTTCCGCGCCGTTTCCGGAGGTGATGACGAAATTGCCGTCCTCAATGACCACATCAGTTTCCGCCTGAATGCCGTCCTGCTGGGCGTCGATTTTTATATCTCCGCCGGAAAAATAAACAAAGCCAAGAGAGTTGTCGTCGGTTTTGGTGGATTTGATGCCGTCCTCACCGCTGGTGATGCCAAGCGTTCCGCCGCAGACCGCCGTATAGTCTTTGCCCTTGATGCCGTTGCCCTGGGAGCTGATATTGACCGTTCCGCCGGTTATAACAACATCGTCCTTGCTGTGAACTCCGTCGGCGAAATTTCCGGTAATATTCAGCACGCCCTCGCCGTTGATGACAAGGCTGTCCTTGCTGAAAACGCAGGCATCAGGCTCCTGAGCCTCCTCGTCCTCGTAGACGTAGCTGCTGCCGTCGGAAAGCGAGTTGGCGCTTCCCGGGGCAAGAGTCAGAAAAAGCTTGTCGCAGTCTCTGGCGTAGATCGCAGAAGAGGTATCCGACGAAATGTCCGCGCCGTCGAGGATCAGTTGAACCTTGGCATTGTGCGCATCGACGATGATCTGTCCGTTGGTAAGAGTGCCGGATATGCGGTATATCCCATCCTGTGTGATCGTTACCGTAGTTCCGTCGATAACCACGCCGCCGCCGCTTGAACGGATAGTCTCGCCAAGAGCGATCTCAGCCGTCGCATCGTAGCTCGGGTTCATGTCCCTGTCGGAAAAAAGCGTCTTATAGTAGTCCTTGTCAATGGTGCGATCGGCTGAATTTGCCGCCGCTTCACCCTGGACAGGCGCTTCTGTGGCTGACTTCGTTTCTCCCTCAGATACAACATTCTCCGTAGTTATCTGCGAGTCGGAGAGCGACGCTTTCGACGCATCTTTGCTGCTGCATCCCGTGAATGAAGTGACGAGAGCTGCAGCCGAAAGGAAACCAAGTAATGCAATATAATTTCTCATTTTATTCACCTTTATTGTGGTTTCCCAATTCCATATTTCTCTCTATGGTTAAATTATAGTCCTTTTATATGTTAATTCTGTGAAAGCTAATTGAAAATCCTCAAAATACTTTCTTGTGCGGTGTCGCCCTTGCATTTTCAGGCAAAATAATGTATACTATTTTATAGAGGTGATTTTATGATCTATATGCTCGAGGATGAAGCCGGAATCCGGAATTTCGTCCTCTATGCTCTTAATAATTCGGGCTTTGATGCTATGGGATTCGAGCTGCCGTCCCAGCTCCGGGAGGCAATGGAGGTACGGCTTCCCGATCTGCTGCTGCTGGACATCATGCTGCCGGAGGAGGACGGTATCTCGGTGCTGAAAAAGCTCCGGAGCAGCCGGCGGACGAAAAATCTGCCCATAATCCTGCTCACCGCAAAGGGGACGGAGTTCGACAAGGTCGCAGGGCTGGATAGCGGCGCGGACGACTACATCGCCAAGCCCTTTGGCACAATGGAGCTGATCTCCCGGATAAAGGCGCTGCTCCGGCGTACCTCTGCGGAGGCAGCGGCGGACATTACCTGCGACGGGATCGCTGTTGACACGGAAAAGCGCCGCGTGACCGCAAACGGGTCTGATGTTAACCTGACACGAAAGGAATACGAGCTGCTGCTGACTCTTATCCGGGGCAAGGGGAAGGTGTTTACCAGGGATGAGCTGCTCCATAATGTCTGGGAGTTTGACTATTCCGGAGAGAGCCGCACGGTAGACGTTCATATCCGCACACTCCGCGCAAAGCTGGGCAGTTGCGGCGATATTATCGAGACTATCCGTGGGGTAGGCTATAAGGTGGGGACGAAGCATGACTAAAAAAATTTTTTTCTCGATATTTATAACAGCTTTGGCTTCGTCGTTTCTGGCAGTCATGGTATATGTGCTGGTGGACGGCGATGACACTCACCCACGGACATTCGCCATGGGGATCGTAAAGCTCATCCCTATATTTGCCGCGGTACTGGGAGGTATATCCTACCTTGCGGCGCGCCGCATCGTGAAGCCGGTAAAGTGCATCGACCCGGAGCATCCTGATGCAAAAAATGCGCCAAAGGAGCTTGCTCCGGTGCTGAAAAGGCTGAAGCTCCAGAACGGCAGGGTCAACCGCCAGCGCTCCGAGATCTCTGGCAGGCGCGAGCGGTTCAGCCTGATAACGGAGAATATGAACGAGGGCATAATTATTGCCGACCCGAAAGCCACGATCCTCTCCTGCAACTCCGGCGCATACAAGCTGCTGGGAGCAGAGCCGCCGGAGACCGGGCAGAGCATTTACAGCCTGAGCAATGCCGAGCCGTTTCGCCGCTGTATTCAGGACGCTATGGGCGGCAGACAGTCGGAATGTCTCCTGAAGACAGAGCAGGGCGACCGGAAAATACTTGCGAGACCGGCGGCTGTCTCCGACGTGCTCAACGGCATTGTGGTGTTTGTGCTGGACGTGACGGAGGAACAGGCTCTTGAAAAGATGCGCCGGGAGTTTACCTCCAACGTGTCCCACGAGCTGAAAACGCCGCTGACGACGATCTACGGCATTGCCGATATGCTTGCCAACGGCATGGTCAAAGAGCAGGATGTGGCGGATTTCGGCGGCAATATCCGCGCGGAGGCTGACAGGCTCATAAACCTGATAAACGACATTGTTTCGTTGTCGAAGCTGGACGAAAACGACCTTCCCAGGCAGGACGAGGCGGTCGATCTGTATGAGCTGGCGGAGGAGGTCATAGGGCGGCTGAAAAAAGCGGCGGATGATAAAAATATCACCTCGGAGCTTATAGGCGACCATGTGACGATAACGGGCAACCGGACAGTGCTCAGCGAGGTTTTTTATAACCTGTGCGACAATGCGATCAAGTACAATACAGAGGGCGGAAGTTATACTGTCCGGGTGTCGCATATACCTATGAAAGCGATCATTACTGTAACAGATACCGGAATCGGCATACCGAAAGAGCATATGGAGCGGATCTTTGAGCGGTTTTACCGCGTAGACAAGAGCCGCTCCCGGAAGATCAAGGGCACGGGGCTGGGGTTGTCCATAGTGAAGCACGGCGTAAGCTATCATAATGGAACAGTCCGGGCGGCAAACGTGGAAAAGGGTTCTGTTTTTGTTGTTGAGCTGCCGGTGTCATGATCGGCGCAGCCGATAAAACCGAAACGGGGCATGGGGCAGCGCCCCAAGTCGGCGGAACGCCGATAAAACCGGGTTTCCAAAGGACAATGTCCCTTTGGAAGAGTCCAGAGGCAGCGCCTCTGGCAGGGTTTGGGGCAGCGCCCCAAATCGACCGCAGGTCGATGTTTACTTTAGGCGCTCTGCAAGGGGTGAATCCAAAAACAGTCCAGTGGACTGTTTTTGGAGAGGGGACGCTCTGCAAGAGAGAGCGTCCCCTAAAATTCCCGGTTTATTTCTTTCGCGGCGAATCAAGAATTTCAGTTTTAAAAAAGACACATTAAAAAAGAGAGAAATCTTCCTTGTTAAAAGGAGAAATTTCTCTCTATCTTTTTATGTACGGACCAAAAGTTTCTGAGGGAACGCCCTCTCTTGCAGGGCATTCCCTCTTTCCAAACAGTCCACCGGACTGTTTGGAAATTCACCCTTTGCGGAGCGCCTGAAGGCTGCATCGACCTGCGGTCGATTTGGGGCGCTGCCCCCAACCCTGCCAGAGGCGCCGCCTCTGGACTCTGCCAAAGGGACATTGTCCCTTTGGAATCCCGGCGTTTGTCGACCTGGGACTCCGTCCCCTGGAAAACCCGGTGTTTGCCGACCGCATTTTCTGCGGCTATATTCACATATGCTTCGTCTTATAAAGCAACCACACAAACTCCACAAATCCCACGCCGATAAACGCGAGCATTGTTTTCATTCCCGGCTTTTTTACCTTGAACCTGGTAATAAAAGCTATGGAAATAATCAGCATGGCAACGCCGTAAACCTGCGGAAAACACCTGCCGATGTCCTTGTGGAAGCTGTACAGCAGCGGCAGTATCAGCGCAACGCTGGTGACAGGCAGTCCCTCGTAGACCTTACGCACCTCTTCCGTCTTTTTCTGCCGCGACTCCTCCGCCACATTGAAATACGCCAGCCTGATAACTGCGCACAGCGGAAACAGCGCCAGTACCGGAACATCCACCCAGCCGTCAAGACCTACGGCATAACCGATGACCGCCGGCAATACGCCGAAACAAATTGCGTCGCAGAGCGAATCTATCTGTATGCCGAATTTTTTCTCGTCCTCCGTCCTGTTTTTCTTTGTCCGGGCAACCTTGCCGTCGAACATATCGCAGAGTCCCGAGACCATAAGACAGATTATAGCGGCTGTAGGACGAGGCTGACCTCCGCAGACCCCCATTGCCAGGAAAATTCCCATAACGGAGGAAACAAGGCTCATATATGTAAGAATAACCGTATAGTTATAAAAACCAATCATTTTAATCCCCTATTGAAAAGCGTGAAATCGTGTAATAATATTATTATACCACACAAAAATCCTTTTTTCAAGTCTTTTTTTGTTTTCAGACACTACCGTGCGGCGATGTCATTATCTCTGGTCAGGACTTTTTCGCTCCGCCGCGCTTTACCTGCTTTTCATCCGTCTTTTCTGCGGATTTTTTTGCCGGAGCACGCTTTTTCCCCGATTTCTTCTCACGGACGGACTTCATGCGCTCCTGTCTGGCTGCTTTTTCCTCAAGCCGGCGGTAAGCTTCTTCATAGAAAAATTCCTGGGAGTTGATAAGCTCTTCGCCGTCTCCGGGCTGTACATGGACATACGTGCCGTCGGAAAGCATGACCCTCGCCTTGACGTTGTCGCTGAGCAGTACGCGGAACATATCCCGGATGCGGCGTTTCAGCCGTTCGTCCTGAACAGGCGCGGCGACTTCTACCCGGCGGATGGTATTTCTGCTCATGTAGTCTGCCGAGCCGATGTAGATCTTCTGGTTCATGCCCTCCTTGCCGAAAACAAATATCCGGCTGTGCTCCAGAAACCGTCCCACGATGCTGCGGACGGTGATATTCTCCGTGTATCCCGGAACGCCGGGGATAATGCAGCAGATCCCCCGGACGATAAGCTGGATCTTTACGCCAGCCTGAGAAGCCTGCACCAGCTTTTTGATTATAGCCGAGTCGTTGAGGGAATTGACCTTTGCCCCGATATAGCCCTTTCCGCCGCTTTCCGCAATGGCTATCTGCTCGTCCATCATGGCGAGGATCTGTGGTCTAAGGGCGTGGGGAGATACCAGAAGCTTCCGGGTCTCCTCCACAAAGCAGCCGCGGCTCAGCGCGTCGAAAACGGCTTCCGCATCGGCGGCGATGTCCCTGTCGGCAGTGAGGAGCATCAGATCTGTGTATATCGCCGAGGTTTTCTCGTTGTAGTTGCCTGTGCCGATCTGGGTCACGTAGTCGAACTTATCCCCGGTGCTCCGCCTTTTGATGAGCAGGAGCTTGGAGTGCGCCTTGAATTCTTTCGGGCCGTAGATGACTTTTACTCCGGCTTTCTGGAGAATTTTCGACCATTCGATATTGTTTGCCTCGTCGAACCGCGCACGCAGCTCGATCATAACAAGCACGTCCTTGCCGTTTTCCGCGGCAGTGCAGAGGGTGCTGATGACCTTGCTGTTCCGCGCAAGACGATACAGGGTTATCTTGATAGACGTGACCTTGGGGTCTGCGGCGGACTCCTCCAGCAGACGTATAAACGAAGCGGTCATGGACTCAAAGGGATAGCTGAGGAGAATGTCCTTCGACTTGACCTGGGCAAAAACGGAGCGGTTATCCGCAAGAGCGGCAGATTTACGCGGCGTTCTTGGCGTAAAATGCAGCTCCGGGCTGCTGTCCAGCTCCTGTAGCCGAAACAGGAACGACAGATCGAGGGGGATATGGGAGTTGAAAACGCGCACGTTTTTGATCTTTAGCTTTTTGCAGATATAATCCAGGGCATCCCGGCTGAATTCGTCGGAAATTTCCATCCGCACTGCCGCCAGCTTATTTCTTTTTACGACAAGCTCCTCCATACGGTCGCGGAAATCCGCACCCTTGTTATTAACCATAATATCGGCATTTCTGGTGATACGCACCAGCGCCCTGTCGCTGACCTTGCTGCCCTTGAACATGAGGTGCGCGAATTGCAGCACGACCTCCTCCTCGAGGATAAACCGCTTGCCGTTGTTTGCCAGGGGGATCATCCTGTCGCTGTGGTCGCGGCTGACCGGGACAACGCCTACGGCGACGCCCTTTTTCGAGTTAAGGTGTACCACCGCATACAGCTCCTTATTTTTCAGGAACGGGAACGGCAGCGCGTCGTTTATAACAATGCCAGTGATAAAGGGCTTTATCTCGCGCTTGAAGTAAAGCTCCAGAAAGGCCTGTTCCTCGGGAGTCGCCGTGTCAAAGGAAACGTGCTCGAAGCCGTATTTTTTCAGTTCTTCCATATTTTTCCGGTAGGTCTCCTCCACCATAGGCTGGAGGCGGCGGACGGCGGTGAACACGGCGTCCAGTTGCTGTGAGGGCGTCATGCCGGATTTTCCGTCCTTTTTCTTATCGTCGGTCTTGGCGTCGTCGGTAAGCGAGCCTACGCGCACCATAAAGAACTCGTCCAGGTTGCTCTGATAGATAGCCGAGAAAGAAATTCGCTCCAGAAGCGGATTTTCCGGGGCAGAAGCCTCCTCCAGCACGCGCTTGTTGAATTTAAGCCATGAAAGCTCCCGATTTTCGAGAAATTCCATAATATATCTCCTAACTGCCGTAAAGCCCGGTTTACAGGCTCTTACAGCATTTTTCTTATTATCTCATATAATGATTATATAACATTTTGCGCATTATGTCAAGGGCAACACCGCACGATCTTTGTTTGGCGTTGCCTAAATCGTCCAAAAGCATCGTATGTGCATACGTGCATTTTATGAAAAATATAAATTTATTCCCGGAAATTTGCATTTGCGCTGATTTTATGCTATAATAAATACCGTATAGACTCTTGCGTATGCAAGAGTCTATACGAACCATTATGACTAAAATATCCTACCTCTCCGGAGGTATATTACTCTACAGGAGGCATTTATGTCTGAAACTTTGTTAAAATACAGTGCGCCGGCTGAGAATTTCAATGAGGCGCTTCCCATCGGCAACGGCAGGATCGGCGGCATGATATTCGGCGGCACGGCTCAGGAGCTTATCCGCCTGAACGAGGATTCCGTCTGGTCGGGCGGACCGCGTCACCGCATAAATCCCGACGCAAAAGAGGGGCTCGCCCAGGTGCGGCAGATGATAAGGGACGGCGATATCTCGGCGGCGGAAAAGACCGCGTTCGAGAAAATGCAGGGCGTAAGCCCCAACAGCCGTCATTATATGCCCCTCGGCGACCTTAACATCAGCATGAGCCTTGACGGAAAGGCGCGCAATTATTCTCGTCAGTTGGACGTTTCCCGGGCTGTTTCCACCGTAAAGTTCACCGTGGAGGGCAGGGAGTACACAAGAACAGCTTTCTGCTCCGCTCCCGACCAGGTCATGGCGGTAGAGATCTCCTGCGACGCACCGGCAGGCGTTACGCTGGAATGCAGCCTTGACGGCAGAGAAGACTACTACGACGACAACCGCCCAAACAGCCCCCGTTCTATTCTCTTTACCGGCGGAACGGGAAGCCGCGACGGTATTTTCTTCGCCGCGTGCCTGGCTGCTAAAGCTGAGGGAGGCGAGCTGCGGACTGTCGGCGGAAAGATCTCGGTAAAGAACGCCGATTCAGTTATGCTGGTGCTCTCCGTCCGCACAAGCTTTTACAGCGAGAATTACGTCGAATCCGCCGAGGTGGACGCGGAAATGGCGCTGGACTGCTCCTTTGACGAGCTGCTTTTCCGCCACGTCAGCGACTACCGCGAGCTTTTCGACCGGGTCGAGCTGAATCTGACGGACAACAGCGGAGAGGATCTTTCCGGGCTGACAACGGATAAGCGCCTCCTCCGGCTGAAGGGCGACCAGATGGACAGCACCGACTGCGAGCGCCTTATCCACGACAACAAGCTCATCGAGCTGTATTTCAATTTCGGGCGTTATCTCATGATCTCCGCCAGCCGCGCCGGAACGCAGCCCATGAACCTCCAGGGAATCTGGAACGAGGATATGTGGCCGGCATGGGGCTCGCGGTACACCGTGAACATCAACACGGAGATGAACTACTGGTGCGCTGAAAGCTGCAATCTTTCCGAGTGCCACCTCCCCCTTTTCGATTTGCTGGAGCGCGTCTGCGAGAACGGCAGGACGACTGCCCGGGAGATGTACGGCATCGACAAGGGCTTCGTCTGCCATCACAATACCGATATCTGGGGGGATACCGCGCCCCAGGATACGTGGATCCCTGCCACTATCTGGGTCACGGGAGGAGCATGGCTTGCACTGCATATTTTCGAGCACTACGAATACACACTGGACAAGGAATTTCTGGCTGAAAAATATCACATCCTGAAAGAGGCGGCGGAGTTTTTCACGGAATTTCTTATCGAGGACGGAGAGGGACAGCTTGTGACCTGTCCGTCGGTGTCCCCGGAGAATACTTATCTGACAAAGGACGGCGTAAAGGGCTGTCTCTGCATGGGACCCTCCATGGACTCTCAGATAATCACTGTGCTTTTCAACGACGTTATAAAGGCTGCCGGAATACTGGGAAAGGACGGCGAGCTTGCGGATAAGCTGAAAGCTCTCGTAAAGCGGCTTCCTCAGCCGAAAATAGGCAAATACGGTCAGATACAGGAGTGGGCGGAGGACTACGACGAGGTGGAGATCGGACACCGCCATATCTCGCAGCTTTTCGCGCTTCACCCGGCTGACATGATAACTCCGGCAAAGACCCCGAAGCTGGCGGACGCGGCGAGAGCCACCCTTGTGCGGCGGCTCATCCACGGCGGCGGACATACGGGCTGGAGCTGTGCCTGGATAACCAATATGTGGGCGCGTCTCTACGACGGCAACATGGTCTACGAGAACCTTAAAAAGCTGCTGACTCATTCCACCAGCCCCAATCTCCTGGATATGCACCCGCCGTTCCAGATCGACGGCAATTTCGGCGGAACGGCTGCCGTTGCGGAGGCTCTTTTGCAGAGCACCGGCGGCGAGCTGGTGCTGCTTCCGGCTCTTCCCCAGGAATGGCAGCAGGGCAGCGTCCGGGGACTCCGGGGCAAGGGCGGCTTTACGGTGGACATCCAGTGGGAGTCCGGCAAGCTGAGATCTGCCGCCGTTTTCTCGGAATTTGGCGGAGAATGCCGCCTCCGCATAAACTGCGTGGCAAGCATAACCTGCGACGGCGAAAATGTCGGCTCGCGCATCGAGGACGGCGTGATAATCTTCAACGCTCAGCCGGAGACGAAATATATAGTCAAGGCATAAGGAGAATATATGTTAAAAAAGCTAATTTCTGTACTCAGCGCGGCTGCCGTATGCCTGACGGCGCTGACAGCCTGCGACAAAAAAAAGAAGAACGATATTCCTGACGGGGATATCGTCATAAACGAGGTTGAGCCGGAAACCGCCGGAACTTCGGAGAACGGGACTTCCGTTCCGGCGGAGACATACCCGGACTACCCTATCTCCTATCCGGAGATCGAGAAGAAGCGCACCGGAGATCTCTACGAGGCGGAGGATGCCTGGATGACCGAGGATCTGCGCGTAGACGCCCCTGTTTCCGCGGAGACAGCCACGGAGGCGGACTCCGGAGAGGGCGCTGCCAAGCCCAAAAAGAAATTCAGCGGCGACGGCTATGTCACCGGATTCAGCCCCACGGGAAGCTCTTTTGTCCTCTTCGAGGCGGAGATCCCCACAAATCAGCACTATGACCTTTCGTTCAGTATTTCCTCGACCCGGCTGATCGACTGCCGGGTAACGGTGAACGGTGAGGAGATAAGCACGTTCAAGACCATGAACGACGGCGAATTTACGCTTATCACCCTTTACGGCGTTTTCCTCACGGAGGGTACGGCGAAGATAGAGCTTCGTCCCCTTGCCGGAAATATCAAGCTGGACTACATGAGGATAGCCAATAATACCTCTCTTAGCTCTATCAGCTACGACGCGGAGGGCGAGCCGGTGAACAAGGAAGCCGGGGAATCCGCCAAGGAGCTGCTGACTTTTCTCACGGACGTGTACGGAAAATACACCTTGACCGGACAATTTGCATCAGACGAGACAAACAAGGAGCTGGAGCTTGTTTTCCAGACTACCGGAAAATACCCGGCTATCCGTTTCTCCGCCATGCACAACACCGGAAGCTCTTTTGACAGCACATTCAAGGACATCGACGCCTGCGCCGAGTGGTACAGGAACGGCGGTATCGTCGGTCTGATGTGGTACTGGGATTCGCCCTCGAAAAAGCCGTCGGTCTATGCCTCGGAGACGGATTTCAAGCTCTCCGACGCGGTCACGGATATCGACATTGCAGTCATGACACAGGAGGAAATACGCGGACTTTTCGCCGAGGGAAAAATTTCCGAGCAGTGCTACGGGCTTATCCTCGACATCGACAACATGGCAGGACAGCTTATTTCCCTGAAAAACAAGGGCGTGCCGGTGCTGTGGAGACCTCTTCACGAGGGCAGCGGAGACTGGTTCTGGTGGGGCGCAAGCGGTACGGACGCCTATAAATGGCTGTGGGATCTGATGTACCGCCGCTTTACGGAGTATTTCATGCTGGACAATCTCATATGGGTATGGAACGGTCAGAGCGAGGACACGCTGGTTGATCCGGCGACTTTCGATATCGCGTCCCTGGACATTTACCTGGGCAAGGATAAGCTCTACGGCAGCCGCTGCGAGCAATTTCTGGCTCTGCAAAAGCTGGTGGGCAAGGATAAGCTCATCGCCCTCAGCGAGTGCAGCACCCTCCCGGATATTGATTCCTCGTTCCGCGACAATGCGGTGTGGTCGTTTTTCGGGCTGTGGTACGGGAAATATCTCTGCGGCGAAGATGGCGGATTCTCCGAGGAATTTACGAAAAAAGAGGATTTCGTCCACGTTTACAACTCCGACGGCGCGCTCACTCTTGACGAGTATGTCAAGCTGCGCGGCGGAGAGGAGCTTGTGCCGGAATACGACGAGACCGTAACTACCGCGGCAAAACTGGTCACAACGTCTGCACCGATGACTACAACTACGACTGCGGAATAAAAATTCAACAGTGGGAGGCGAGAATGTTGAAAAGCGAACAGAAAATCAGGATAAGTCTTTCAAGGGAGCAACTGGAGCTTACGGAAAAAATGCGGAACGCCGTCATCGACCGGGAAGTCCGGACGGTAAGCTTCAAGCTCTTCGGAACGCTGATCCTCACCCCTTTTTCCGAGGCGGAGGATATTTTCCTGCTCATGGAGAGGGAGTTCCCGGAATTATCCACAGATAAGGCGGATTTTGCGCAGCTCCGCGCCCTTGCGGAGGAGGAAGCTGCCGGGGCAAAGGAGAAAAAGTGCTCGCCGACGCTTGCGAGGATATATGAGATAATCGGAAAAAAGTGCCGGGCTGACCGTGAGCTGCTGGACAGGGCGATGGAACGGGAGTGCCAGTTGCTGCTGAAGCTCTGTTTTCCCCGGAATTTCGGCAAAATGCTTTTTACCGAGGCTGTCTCCCACCGGAAAAAAATAATCGTCACCGCGGACACAGTCTACCCGAGAAATGTGGTGATAAAGCTGCTGGAAAGCTGCGGCTACGGCGATTACGGCACTCTTCTTGTCACCAACGAGCTGGACGTTTCGGAGTCCGCGAAAATAACGGTCTACCGGAAGATCGCCGACAAAGCCGGATGCTCTGCGGCAAAGCTGCTTCACATCGGCGGAGACGTGGCGGCGGACGTGGAAACGCCGATAATGAACGGCTCACGGGCGCTTCTCATGACCGGCGTCATGCTCTCGCTGACAAGGTCGGGGCGGATGTACGGCTATCTGCGGTCGGAGCTGATCTACGGGTTCGACACGGCGGAGTGCCTGGCGATGCACGGCGCGCTGGGGCTTTATGCGGCATATGTTTTCGACATTCCGCGGCAGAAGCTGCCCCACAGCGATTTCTGCGGCAGTCCCTACGGGCTGGGATTTCTGGTTTACGGGTCGCTGCTGCTCGGGTCGGAACTTCCGGCGGCGGAGGGTCTCCCGGCGCGGCTGGGGGCGGCTTTCGGCAGGAATGAGGAGATGAAGCGCGGCGGAGAGGATCTGGCTGCGCTTTTCGGCACGCATTTTTCCGGTTTTGCAGAGGAAATGAGCCGGGAGGGCTGTTCCCTGCCGCTGAAATTCCTGGCGGAGCACGGTATGCCGGCGGACAGGCAGCTCTTTGCGGATCTTATTGCGGCGGAGGACATGGATCTCTGGGCAAAGAACGCATCGTCGGAGGCGGCTGTGGTCAAGGAGAGGAAAAGGAAGAAAAATGCTATGGAACGCATGGCAGACAGAATGTTTCCGCCGGGGACGAAAGTGCGGAATATAGCGGATAATATCATGATAAAGCTAAAGGGAAAGAGCAAGCTCTGATGCGAAAGGATATTCAGGTGTCATGCAGAACGTAAAAGCTCACAAAGAAACGGCTATATATTTAGCGTTAATGTCAATTGCAAATTGGTAATATATGGTATATAATGTATATATACATATATAAGCAAAATTGATTTGGTAATAATTACCATAAAATTCGATGTAATACCTCCTGAAATTATGAGAATATACAAAGTTATTTTTTTCGAGGCACTTTTGGGGTGTTTTTAATCATTAGTATATAGAAGGAAGTGGCAGACGCAATTTCAAAAGGATAAAAATGAAAGGGAGGTCGATAGCTTTAACAGACATCAGAAACCATAGGCATACACGAAGAATTATTTAAAGGAGGAATGTTCATGAGATTAATCAAGAAGATCGCAGCTTGTTCTCTGACGGCTGCGATTGCGGTGGCGGCGGCTGTGCCGTTTGTATCATCGGCGACTATGATCGTTCCCGGCGCAGACCCGAACGGTGACGGGGTGATCGACATTGCAGACGCAGTATGTATCTATCGGGTACTTGCCGGTAAATATGACCCTGATGATTGGAGTAAGTTTGATATGGATGGAAACGGTGTTGTTTCAGAAGCTGATGCTTACATCTGTCAGATGCGTGACGCTGGAGTGATATGATCAGCAGTTGATTAGAATGGAGGAAATGTTATGATAAGAAAAAGAAGCTTCACAGTTATTCTGGCATTTGTTGTTTTTTTCGTTTCATTCTGTACATTGCTTACTTCCGACGTTTTTGCAGCTGGTTCAACACGCCGGTACAGAGTCTATGATGCAAACACGGCTGCTTATAAAAGAACATATACTTTGACAACACAACCAAGGAGCAATATTTCGGCTTATACAATTTATGGTAATGATAGTCGGGAGATTGACTGGACAAAAAATGGCGTAGTCAAAATAGTCACCACCACCGCTTCTGATCCTGGTGTGGAAGGGTTAGGGACCGGATTTGTAGTTGATAAACACGTTATAGCAACAGCCGCTCACTTACTTGTATCTTCTGGTTCGCTTGAAAAACACATGGTAACAAGCATAGATTTGTTTGATGCAAGCGATTCTTCTGAAAATAACAGAAAACCGACACTGAGCGCAACTCCCGTTGAATATCATATTCCTGCCGAATTTGAATCAAGAAACGATGAATATTATGATGATTCCAATGGAAAATATGACCCGACGCAGGACTATGCCCTTATAACCGTCAAAGAAGATCTGAGTCAGTATATGTGTTTCGGTATAGCGAATCCTTTGGACACCTTTGTGAGTGAAAATGGTCAAAACCGCAGTGGAAATATTATGACAACTGGATTTCCTGGAAATGTAACCGGTGAACCGGATGCAAACTATACCAAAAACGGAGCATACACCGGATACGGAAGTATTTCAGCAATTAACAGTGAATATCTGTACTATAATATAGACACATCCAATGGAAACAGCGGCGGACCGGTATATTTGAGAGAAGTTGTAGGAGATCGAATGTATTATACAGTTATCGGCATTAACGTAGGCTACGCTTCTTCCGGAAATATTGGAATACGTATGACACCTGATATATTGAAATTCTACGGAGTTAACCCGAATATAAATTATTAAGGAGGAGCATCATGAAAATAAAAAGAATCATAGCAGCCGCTTCTGTTTCTGCGATGTGTGTTTCATCAATGTCTGCTTTAAATTCAGGGGCAGCGACAATTATTATCGACAGCAACTCGCCTTATTATGAGAAACTTGTGGAGAATCGTGTTGAACTTGAAGATCACGACCTGTTTAGCAGAACGGTCGGCAGCGGTAAAAACGACTACAAGGTATATTGCCCCAAAGTGTTTGCTGACAAATCCGAGGAATTGTGCGATTTTATTACTATTCACGAGTTCCTTCCGAACTCTATGAATATAGCGGTCTCCTCCGATACCGATGCAGAAAATATAAGTGAAATCATTGGGAAGTACGATCCCTCGCTGGACGTGCATTTTGCAACAACCGAGCTAGGGGGAGAAAACGGCATTTTCGAGGGCAAACTGATAAGTGTTTACGATTATGACCGCAAACCTGAAACAAAGGAAACGGCGCGTAAAATTTATAGGGAACTTTCAGGCTTTACCGATGTTTTTCGCTTTGAATATTACGGTGGATCAATCTCTGAAATGAATCTCACTTATTATCCTTCTATTACAAGCTACTCAACAGGATCCTCCGGTGAAAGCTATGACGAAATGGCAGAAAAGCTGAAACTTTATTTCAGTGAAAACGGTCTTGATTTTTCCGTTCGTGAATATGAAGATACGTACTCCGTTTGCTGCGAAGCCTATCCTAATTATCCGATAACCGCCCAGGAGCATTTGGATATAGCGGCGGATATATATGATAAACTGGGATATTATGGAAATTATATTTCACCTTCATCAGACAGATTCAACATTGAAAAAATTGACCTTTACAACGCATTAGACGGTGATGCCAACAACGACGGCGAGCTTGATATCGCCGACGCAACGCTGGTTCTCCAGTCTATCGGAAACGCCGATAAATATTCCCTCTCCGCCCAGGGCGCATACAACGCCGACGTTAACGGCAGCGGCGACGTAACCGCTCTTGACGCTCTGGAGATACAGAAGATCGACGCTGGATTGAGATAAGATAAAAATAAACGGCTGATTTTTACATCAGCCGTCTTTTTATGACTTATGATCTCATTTCAGCCGCAACAGCGTCGAACTCTTCGATTATCTCCTTTTCGGGAGCTTTCGTTGCCAGCGAAACCACTACGTTTACCAGCAGTCCCACAACGAATGCCGGGAGAAGCTCGTAGATACCGAATACCTCCGGGAGACTGCCCTTTGCCGCCATTTCCGCGATAACGAATTTCCAGAAGAATACCATTGCCGCGCCAACGACCATTCCGGACATCGTTCCCCACTTGTTGGAACGTTTCCAGAAGAGCGCCAGCAGCATTGCCGGGCCGAATGTTGCGCCGAAGCCTGCCCAGGCGAACGAAACGATGCGGAATACCGAGCTGTCCTGATCCCAGGCGAGAACTATGCCCAGTAGCGCGATAACTACAAGCACCAGTCTTGCGCAGAGCATGGATGTCTTTTCCGACATCTTTATGCCCAGCACGCCCTTGAGCACGTTCTCGGACATACTGGAGGACGCCGCAAGAAGCTGAGAGTCGGAGGTGGACATGGTGCAGGCGAGGATTCCTGCGAATACAAGTCCTGCCGCGATCGCCAGGAGGACGTGCTTCTCGCTCATTATCTGTGCCAGCCTGATGATAACGGTCTCGGAATTGCTGCCGTCCAGGGACTCAAGATTTCCTGCCTTGGTAACGGCATTGCCAACAAATCCGATGAAAATTGCGATCGCCATTGAGATGACCACCCAGATCGACGCGATGCGGCGTGAAGTCTTGATCTTCTCCTTTTTCTCTATCGCCATGAACCGGAGAAGAACGTGGGGCATTCCGAAGTAGCCCAGTCCCCACGCCATTAGAGAGGCGATAGTGAGGAGCGAATATTTGTCCGAGCCGCCGGTCTCCACGTTGTGGATGCTGGTCAGGGAGAAATAGCCAGGGATATCCTTGGCGTTGTCAATAACATTGCCGAATCCGCCGGCAGTATAAACGCCGAAAGCCACGATGCAGACCAGAGCGACAGTCATGACTATGCTCTGGATGAGGTCGGTAAAGCTTGCTGCAAGGAATCCGCCGAGGCAGGTGTAGGCGGTAATGATGATCGCGCTGATAATAACCGCCGTGTGGTATTCCCAGCCGAAAAGCGAGCTGAAAAGCTTTCCGCAGGCGGAGAATCCGGAGGCAGTGTAGGGCACGAAGAATACCAGGATTACTATAGCAGAAATGCCCATGATCGCTTTCTTGTCGCGGTATCTGTTGGCGAAGAAGTCGGGGATGGTGATAGCACGGCAGCGCTGGGAGTATACACGCAGGCGCTTGGCAACGATAAGCCAGTTTATGTATGTTCCCACGGCAAGACCCATAGCAGTCCAGCCAGCCTCCGCACCGCCTGTCAGGTACGCGACACCGGGCAGACCCATAAGCAGCCAGCTACTCATATCCGAAGCCTCCGCGCTCATGGCGGTAACGATAGGGCCGAGCTTACGTCCGCCCAGGTAGAAGTCGCCGACGTTGGAGTTTTTCTTGGAGAAAACGACTCCGATAATTACCATCATAGCCAGATAGGCGATAATGGTGATCATGATGATGATTGTTGATGTACTCATTTGCACGCTCCTTTAAGGCAGCGCCGCGCAGATTTCCTGTCGGAGATGCCCTCAATTTATTTTCCATAATTATTATTATAATCTATTTTTAATAATTCGTCAATAATATTTCCGTAATTTTTTAATATTTTTCCGATTTCTTGCCTTTTGCGTCCCGGACAGAGGAAAATCCGGAAAAAATTTCGCTAAACCCTTGCAAAAAATCGGGATATATAGTATAATAAAATGGATAATGGATTTGTCGGCTCTCAAAGCCTGTTCGGTATCTCAGACAGCAGGACAGCATGGCAGATTCAGAAATAAAAATTCGGGAAAACCCGAAAGGAGGAACAAAATTGGCAGCAGCTAAAGCTATAAGCAAGAAACCGTCATACGCCGTGGAATACGGCAGCGCGACGAAAACAAAATTTAAGCCGCTATACTATGCGGCTGCGTTCTGTATTCCCGCTTTGCTGGTTTTTATCGCTTACGTTATCTTCGGAGTCTACCCCTTCGGAGACCGCTCCGTGCTGACCCTTGACCTGAACGGTCAGTACGTCTACTACTTCGAGAATATCCGGAAGTCTTTCTGGGAGGGCGAAAGCCTGCTCTACAGTTGGTCGAGAAACCTCTCCGGAGGCTACCAGGGCGTAATAGGATATTACCTTGCAAGCCCGTTCACATTTATCGTAATACTCATGCCGCGAAAGCTTATCGTGGAGGCGCTTATGCTCATGCAGCTATGCAAGATAGGCGCCTGCGGACTGACATTTGCGATATTCGCGCAGAAATCAAAGGGCGTAAAGCCGCTTAATTCCGTGATTTTCGGCACGATGTACGCGCTTTCCGCATTCATGGTCATCCAGCTCATCGACCCCATGTGGGTGGACGGCCCGATCTTCCTGCCCCTCATCATACTGGGTGTGGAATATCTGGTCGATGACGGCAGAAAGCTAAACTACATCATCCCTACAGCGCTGATGTTCATTGCGAACTTCTACATCGGATTCATGGTTGCCATATTCGTTGCGCTGTATTTCGTCTACTACGTGTTCTTCGGCACGGAGAGAAAATTCAAGGACATCGGCGACCACCTGAAAGTCTGGGGAAGAATGATACTCGCCACGGCGGTAGTGCTCATGTGCAGCTATATCATGATAATGCCCGTGTACAACGCCCTTGCTCTCGGTAAGTTCGACTTCTCAGTCCCGGACTATAGCTTCAAGACCATGTTCAACCCGGTCGAGCTACTTCCCACGCTGCTGCCTAACCAGTACTACTCCGTCAACGTTGACGAGGGTACGAGAATGTACGGCAGACCGGAGATCTACTGCGGCGTGCTGACTTTTATCCTTGCGCCCCTGTACTTCTGCAACAAGAAAATAAACCGGAACAAAAAGATCGGCAGCGGACTGATGCTCTTCGTCATGTTCTTCTGTATGTGGATAAAGCCGCTGAACATGATGTGGCACGGCGGACAAGATCCTAACTGGCTGCCCTACCGCTACTCTTTCATCGTGTCGTTCATACTTGTGGCTATGGCTGCGGAGGTCTTTGCTCACCTTGACGATTACAAGATGAGTCTGAAAGTGCCTGCGATCGTATTTGCCGGAATCGCGCTGGTGGCATTTATCTTCACTACGATGATGCCCAGCTTCAACTACAACGAGGAGAAGTACAAGTACGCTGCCTTAACGCCCTACACCCAGTCGGTGGAGATAAACGGCGAGACCAGGAATCATCTTTTCCTGGGAACTATAGTATTCGGACTGATCCTTGCGGGACTCTATCTGTATCTTGTTTACCTCATAAGCCACGCCAAGGGCAAAAAGCAGAAAAACGGCATTTCTATTATCCTCGCCGGACTTGTTATTTTTGAGGCAGGATACAACACCTTTGACACCATTTTCAAAATTGACAAGGAGGTCTACTATTCCTCCAAGGCGTCATACAATGAGATAATGTCCGCACCGGATGTTATGGCGGAGGTCGAAAAGATCGACGACGGCTTCTACAGAAGCGAAAAGACGTATTTCAGAAACTCCAACGATAACCAGGCATACGGCATCAAGGGAATTTCCCACTCCAGTTCTGTCATGAACGCGCGTATAATCCGCTTTATCGAAACTCTGGGCTACTCCACCAAGAGCTATGAGACGAGATATGACGGAAATACGCCTATCTCAGACTCGCTGCTGGGAATCAGGTATGTCCTCGACGACCCCATGCTCACTGCGGACACCAACAAGAAGCTCCTCAGCCCGTACTACCAGAAGATAGGTTCGACGACCTACATGAAAGAAAAAGAGCAGCGCGCGGTCGACATCTACGAAAATGTTGACGCCCTGCCTATCGGCTTTATGGCTGACGACGATATCCTCAGACTAAGCTATCTCGGCAACGACAATCCTTTCAACAGCATGAACAACTTCCTCAGCTCTATGACGGGAAATACTCCCAGCTATGAGGGCGAGATAAAGCCGAAGGAGTATTTCTACCGCGCGGCTACGGGACAGTATACAGTTCACAGCATAGGCGACCAGTATGAGCCGTCCACAGATCCCAACAAGCTGGAGGTCATTCTCAATGAGTGCTACGAGACGGATTACGCCGGACAGCACTGCTACAACGCCAATGCCGGAGCAGTTGATCCGACGGTAAGAGTTCATATTACGGCGCAGTCCTCTGATTACCTGTATATGTTCCTGAAATCTGATAATCCCAAGAAGTGCAACCTGTGGGTATCTACCGAGAAGAACGCGGAAACCGGAGAGTTTGAAAACTTCAAGGGCTTCGGCGCATACTACGACGGCTATGATTATTCTATCGTAAACCTCGGTTCTTATGAGCCGGGCACGGAGCTGGAGATCCGCATGACTATCCTCCAGCAGGATAAGTCCGGAGCAAACGAGTATATTATGGTAAAGGACTTCCAGTTCTACCACTTCAACTATGATATGTTCCACGAGGACGTCCAGAAGCTCCAGGAAAGCCCATGGCAGCTTGATATGGACAAGACCACGGCATCTCATCTTGTAGGCGAGGTCGACGCAAAGGAGGGCCAGGTGTTCTATACATCTATCCCCTACGAGCCGGGCTGGACTATCAAGGTAGACGGCAAAAAGGTTGAGCCGGCATATGTTGACGAAAAGCCGGAGGAGGGCGGTGTAAGCATCGTTCTCAACGACGGTCTGGCGACGGAGGGAAGCGTAGTCATCCTCAACGCGCTCTGGGGAGTCAAGCTGACTGAGGGTCATCACACTGTTGAGATGAGCTATTCGCCTCCGGGATTCAAGGCAGGCATTGTTCTGCTTATACTGGGAATCGGCGTGCTTGTGCTTTTCTATATGTACGACAGAAAGAACAATCCTGTTATCATCGGCAGGATAAAGGCGCGTGAGGCGCGGAGAAACGGTCAGGCTGTTGAGCCTGCGCCGGAGAAGAAAAAGGTGCAGATCATAAAATCCAAGGGCGCAGTGGGCGAGGTTGAGCTGAACGGCGGAAAGAAGCCGGAGAAAGACGATGCCGATAGGCCTGCGGATGAAACGAAGAAGCAGGAGGAGAGCAGTTCCGCCGAGGAGAGACCGGAAGAGGAGGTGCTTGAAATGCAGAAGCCCAAGCCGAAGCCTCAGCAGAAGAAGCCGAATAACGGCGGAAAAAAGAAAAATAATCACAAAAAGAAGAAAAAATAAGCACCGGGTTGCAAAAGGGGCATTGCCCCTTTTGCAGAGTCCAGAGGCAGCGCCTCTGGCAGGGTTTGGGGCAGCGCCCCAAGGTCGACCGGAGGTCGACAATGCCTTTAGGCGCTCCGCAAAGGGTGAATTTTCCAACAGTCCAGTGGACTGTTGGAAAAGAGGTGATTCCCCACGGGGTGGGGAAATGTCGCGAAGCGACAAAGGGGACGGCACGTAGTGCGCCCTGCAAGAGAGGGCGTTC
>JAGBGT010000106.1 GCA_017935865.1 Ruminococcus sp.
ATCAGTCATAAACTCTCTGAAATTTTCAAACGCATTTTCATGACCGCCAATCAGCGCTGAAAATTGTATTTCATGCTTGTAAAATGACTCGTTGTTATCATCTATGTTCCACTGCGTTCTGTTGTAATGTGTGCGAACTTCGTCGCTCACTTCAACTTCCACAATTTTTTTAGATACCGTGTCATAAACACGTACTGTGTTTTTCTTCATTTTTTCACCTCCGTTCGATTTAAAATCAAACGAAGGCTATGGGTATCCGGCTATACTGCATTGCCATTTTTGAATAAAAAATAGCATAAAAAACTCCATTCTGCTTTTAAAGCAAAATGGAGTTTCTCTGAAAACAAAAAGAGCAGGAATCGACAATAGCTTTAAAAGCTGCTTGTCAAACTCCTACTCTATATTGTACATATACGTGGTGTCTGTACTAAGTCAGAATATATTATTTTAATTTCTTTATGACATTTCCAACATTTTATCACAACCATGTACGATATGCAATGTTGAGCTATTAGATTTTCGTCTGCAACAATATCGAATAGTCTGCCATTACATATCGGACATCGTACCTGATGCTGCGTTTTATTCTGTTTTTTCACATTACTCATTTCACCTCTTTTTAGCCGAGCAGCTAAAAAACACATCAATAATTTTGCGGTATATACCGCAAAATTACTGTTCATTTTAGTGAAAGAAATTCTATAAACTTCTTCCAGTCCTCATCAGATGCATTAACTTTCATTGCATATCTCAGGGCATTCTTTACAGTTTCTCTTGATTGAATATATTCCAATATATCAGGGCAAAATTCACCTGATGCCTTGCTGTATAATTCGTAAAAGCAAATAACTTCATCGTCACTAAGCTCGAATACTACGATTATTTTCTTCAAAAGCTGAATATCCGGATTTACTCTTTTGCTTCGCTCAAGCTGAGAAAGATAGCCTGTTGATATACCAACTCTTTTTGCTAACTCAGTTGCTGTCAAAGAGAACTCTTTTCTTTTTTCGGATATGAACTGACCGAAATCAGTTGCATAAATCATTGTTTATTTATTTCTCGCTTTACTGCTCATTCATATTTTCAGATTATATATTCCTTTCTATTGCAAAACTTGTATCAACCGTATAGCTTCTCGTATTCATTAATGGCAAAATTATCTGTCATACCGGCAATATAATCACAGATCATTCGCATTAAACATATATCCTTACTATTCAGTCCGTCTCTGCGGTAAGAAGTAATATCGGATTCAAATTTGTGGCGAATTTCTCCAATATCTCCCATATAGTCTATATCTGCTGTTTCACCCATATGAAATGTTCTGTAGGTATTTCTTATAACCGTATCCGGAAGCTGCTGTGGATTCGTATAATAGGCTTCAAATAGGTTTTTTATAATGTACTTACCTTTGGAATCGCTTCTCTGAACGTCATGTGTATATAGAACAAGGGTTGACATTCTAGATTTAAATTTGTCGATTATTGCCTTGTTTTTATTTTCACCATATATGTCGTATGATATAGCGTTTTTTATATCATCACTATTTACGTCAAGAGAAAAAATTCGACTAAGATTAAAATTATGTTTTCTGCCGAGTATCACAAGATTTTCATCAGAACTGTTAACAAGGACAGTTACCAATGTGTTTACAACTATTTTGGAAATAGTGGAAATAAAATGCTCTTTTGATATTTTACGGGTGTTTTGAATTTCTGATTTCAATTCATCAAACCTTTTCTTATCCCCATTGCTCATTAAATCAGAATCATAGAAAGGCTGAATAAGTTCAATAACCTTGCAGTAAGACATAACCTTGTTTCTAATCGAATCTTCAAGATCATGATGCATTTGTGCAATTTCGTCTGCCTCTCGTACTATCAGTGCTTCAAACGTCCAGGCAGGACTACCATCTTTATGTGAACAATACTTTTCATATTGCTTATAGAATAGCGGCTCAACAAAATCCGTGCTTACTCTAGCCTCTTTATACTTGATATTTGAATGATTCATGATTCCCCATAAGGTATAGTTAGTGAGATTCAAACCAAAATCATTTCCTCTCATATCCATATCCTCAACAAGACATCTTACACTCTGTAAATTATGCTTAAATCCATATTCGTTTTTGGAATCTTCAAGGGCATCCAGATCGTCTTTATTTTGTTCATATATTTTGTAAGTTGAAGTAGTTTTGGGAATCTGAAGATTTGCAATATTAGGTGGAGACATTATTTCGTGCAATATCCTTTCTCCAGCATGACCGAAAGGAGTGTGACCGATATCATGTCCTAAAGCAATGGCTTCAGTCAAATCACAATCAAGATCAAGAGCCTTTGCAATCGTTCTTGCTATCTGTGAAACTTCAAGCGTATGAGTAAGTCTTGTCCTCCTATGATCTGATCCACTGCTTGGTGTATAAACTTGTGTTTTACCGGAAAGTCTCAGAAATGCTCTGCAATACATTATCTTATCCCTGTCCGACATAAATTTGTTTCTGTACCTATTTCCGCGTGAGTAAATGCTGCTGTCGTGTACAAGTTCACTGCATCTTAATGCGGTGCTCAAATCAGCAGCTAATTTTCCAGCTTGTGACATAATGTCCCTCCTTTAATAGTCCGCTAAATTTCTTAAAATTACAGCTTTTTCCGGTTAAAATACAAATTCTCTTTTATTCGAGATTTTGTACTTACAATATATCATAATTTTAGATTAACTTCAATAAGTTTGCACTAAAATGTCGCTTTTTGACATTGAATGGTAAGAAAAGCATGAATCATTACATAATCAATATAAAAATTCCTCTGTAACTTTAAAACGAAAAAATGAAGTAAACTATCTTGCTTAAAAGCTTAGCTGAATTAGTACTACTATAATTAACACCTTTGTACGTGAAATAAGGTGACGAACTACTTAATGACATAGATTAAAAATCCATTCCATAATGACCTGCTCCTATGGTATAATATGGTTCATTTTGTACCTGAGTCGGAACATCAAAAAATCCGCCTTCTAAATCGAATAAAAAATTTCTTCCAGAATATGACATGTGACGCTTACTTTGCTTCCCATATCTGCAATGGTAAAAATGGCTATCTTATTTGGCAACAAATAAAAAAGAGACTGCTATAGTTAAAAAATAAACCATAACAGTCGCATAAAAGTCTAACACTCATATTTTTCAAAATTTTTATGATAATAATACTGATTTGTCAATATCGTATACTGAATGATGTATATAGAATTAAATGAGTAGAAATGCAATAAACACTGTTCTAAAATCATAACAGTAATGAATACTACACTATTTTAATATTTTGTTTAAAAAGTCAATTATGTTTTCGCCTAAAACTATCGGTTCTAGTGGATTGAATGTGTAAATTCGTTCCGTTTCTCCTACACATAACATCAATTGACCATTTAAAAAGCCAATTGGAAATAGATTTTCTTGTAGATAATTCATTCTACTTTCAACAAAATCATATAATCCAGATGCCATCAAGGCATCAAATTGTATGCTCCCATAATAATTATTAACTTTGACATTTAGCATTTTTAATTCTTCACGTGAATATGAAATGCTTACACCCTGAAAATGCGATAAAATATCTAATGCATACTTAAATGGAATGAATCCTTCATTCTCCATCTCTTTACACATAAGCGTAATGTCTTTGGTTTTATCTTTTTGCCAATCCATGTCATGCAATTTGCTTATTATTCTCTTATCAATCAAGTCAAAATTTAACAAATTAGCCTCCTAAATTTATAGTTATCTCTAATTCTTCAATAACCTTTGCGCAGGTATCGCATGCTATATGGTTTGTACCATGTAAACCAGATGTACTATAAGGTCCTCGAACATATGAGGTAGATATAGTTGCGCCATCTAAATTAACTCCACTATTTAATGCCTTGGCTATAGCATTCATTTCTGCACAGGCACCCCCAAATTGATTAACTCCAACTTCTTGAAGAACGGAATTCAAATATTCATTTGTTATACCTTCACTATTAACACCGGTAAATTCATTACCTGCTTTTGTTCTTAATACAGAAACAGTATTAACACCATTTTTCGTAGCACCTTCCGCTTGAAGAACATCTGCCGCCCTTGATGCTGGTGTGGCTCCATTTACATTTCCAGTTTCAGAACACGCTACATTTGAGCCTTTATTATAATTAAGAATTCCATAGGTTGCAGCTGACAAAGCAGCTCCACATAAAGCACCTTTCCAAATGCTCTGAGATAATCTGTTATAATCAACTGTATTGTTAAGAGCTTGATTAGTTAACTCAGATGCATATGCTCCAGTTGCTCCACTAATCATACCAATTCCAACTGTATTACCTAAAGTTGCTGCAGTAAAACATGTACCTAAGGCACATCCTACGTAACTACCAGCTGCACCACCAACAGCCCCTACAAATGCAGCCTTACCGACATTACTCCAATTATCTTTATCCATCTTGGAAATACCGCCAGCATTTTTCGCTTCAGTATAAAGAGTTGCTCCTCCACTAATAGCTGCGCCTATCGCTGCTCCTATTAGGACGGTTGCTAAGATACCAAAATGCCCACTTGGGTCAATACTAAGAACAGGATTATTACAACAATAGGTATAAAGATTTAAACTAAGCGGATCTTCAATCTTGCCGGCATAACTGTCACGGCTAATAAATCTGCCAATAGCAGGATCATAATACCTCGCTCTAAGATAAATCGTACCCGTCTCAGCATCAAAATATTCGCCGCAGTAACGGAAAGGATTACCATCACTGTCTGAGATATTCTTCTCAACACCGAAAGCGTCATAAGTATAGGACTTAACAACCTCACCGTCAGCGTTAGTAAGGTTTACAACATCACCATGTGCGTTCTGAGTATAGTAGGTATATTCAGACTTAGCTCCGTTTACAAACGTATACTTTGCAGCAAGGCTTGTTCCGCGAACATAGCAGTTTGCGTTGTACGTATCGCCCTCGACAATATCAGCAACGATCTGCTTGCTGCCGTCCCAGACATGATTGATACGCTGACCATTGACAACCTTTTCGATTCTAAGACCTGAAACATTGTACTTGTAACTTGCCGTTGTTTCACCGTCAGTAAATCCGATAAGCTGATTCAGTCCGTCATATGTGTTTGTTTCTGTCTTGCCGTCAGCAGTCTTTGTGATCTGATTGCCATTAGCGTCGTAAGTGTAAACTGTCTGCTTAACATTGGAATTATTATTCAGAGCATTATTCTCACTCTGAACAGTCTTGATTTCCTTCTGAAGAAGCGCCGTATAATTGCCCTGAGCGTTATTGTAATTGTATTCAGTTACATAATTTTCAGAACCGGCCGCCGTCATTTTGGAACGGTTTCCATAATCATCGTACTCGTATGCGTAGGTATCTGCTGTGTTGTCGCCAACCTTAACTGATTCCTCAGTCAGTCTTTTCAGACTGTCATACTCGTACTCTGTAGTTTCTATTATACCATTTTCACTGCGCACTTTGCAAGCGTCAGAACCATCAAGAAAATAGGAATATTCGTAGCTTGATATGGTAATATCGCCGGATTTGTTTTCAATATTTGTGATCCTGTTTGCCTTGTTGTAGGTGTATGTCGAAACTACACCGTTTCCGAGAGTTTCGGACTTCTTGTTTCCGTTAGCGTCATAAGTGTAGGAAGCAACTTCTGTTCCGCTTTCTTTAACCTTGGAAATTCTCATCTCCGAATCATATTCATATGATTTTAATGAATAAGAAAGAAGATTGTACTGTCCTGTGAGTTCTCTGCTCACATACGGCGACACGCCCTCATAGAAAAATCCTCTGAATACTGAGTAATGCGAACTGTATTCCGACTCAGAATATTTTCTTCCGAGTTTGTCATATTCATAAGCAGTTGTGTACCCGTTGCTTGAAGCAGATGTGATCCTGCCCATGTTATCGTAGATATATGTTTTGGAAACATTCTTTGAAGAATCGTCAGGGTTTACCGTCTCGGATTTAATAACACGATTGAGTGCGTCGTAAGTATTTGTTGTAATATTGCCGTTTGCGTCGGTTGAAGTGAGAACGTTTCCGTTCAGATCATAGGTAATCGTTCCCGAATTATAACCTGTACTGTCGGTTGTACAGACAAGTCTCATGAAGCTGTCATATTCGTACTCCGTAGTCAGATATGTATCATCATTTTCGGATGACATACCCGTGTACATTTTGGTCTGGATTCCGGCATTGTTGTAGAAATATTTTGTGATATTCTTTTCGCCGTTTGCAGTACCGTCGCTGAGGATTACCTTTTCAAGCAATCCCATTGGATTGTACTTGTTTACGGTTACGCTGTTTTTGTTATTGTCAAGTTTCTGAATTGTTTTAACGAGATTTCCGAGCTTGTCGTATTCGTTTATAACTTCCGAATCACGCTCGTCAACAGGCGAAACTGTCTTAGTCAATTTGTTCAGATAATTGTATTCATATGTTGTTGTATTATTGAGTGCATCGGTAACTTTTGCAATCTGTCCGTTTGCGTAATATACGCTTGTACGCTTTACTTCGCTGTTAATTTTTTCTTCAACGGGATTGCCTCTGAAATCAGTCAGAGTTTCCGCTATCACCTGTTTGTCGGCTGTGATATAGGAAGTTTTCTGCGTTCTGAGTCCCTTGTAAGAAATATTTCTGATGTCCGCTGCTGAATTGTAAACAGTGAAATTGTGTTCTTCAAATTCATATGAAGATTTTGTAAGGATCTGTTTGGGATTACTGCTGCCAGCTTTGAAATAGGCTACCTTTTCACGCTGTAATCCGTCGTATTCAGTAATATTTATCGTACCATCGGGATTAGTCTTTTCGGTTACGTTTCCATATGCGTCATACTTGAAAGACATCTTGTTTCCGAGAGCGTCAGTCTGAGTTTTTACTGCGCCGCTCGGGTAGTAAGCTGTAAGCGTTCCATGGCTCTTATCAGCAGAATATTTCGGCAAATATTCGGCAGTTTTTCTGCTTAATAAGTCATATTCAGCAATTGTAACAGCAGGAGTATTTCCCGTACCGAAATCGCTGATTTTTGTAACGTTATTAAACTTATCATATTCAAATTCTTTTACAGCATAAGTATTTTTAGAAATATCAACGCTTGTCTTTTCCTTTGATACCTGAAGCTGTGAATTGTACTCGTATTCAACCGAATTTACAACCGTGTCTCCGTCCTTGATAACCTTCTTGATAGGAAGTCCCTTTGCATAGCCGGAAGTACCGTAAGTATACTCGGTCACGTGCCCTTCGGCGTCGGTAATTGTGCGGATAAGACCTGCAATTTCAGCCGTTTCGCTTGCCGGATAATAGGTGTAAACGGTCATTGCATAATTTGCTTCATTGATTACGGAATCAATGCTGAAATCATTTACAAAAGCCGTTACATTATCAACAGCAGATAAACTCTGATAGCTTTTTACAACATTAACGCCTGTTTCATCATACTGAGAAATTGTGACATTTCCGTTTTCATCAGCCTGAATTATCGGCATATTTTTATCGTTGTATTTTGCAAGAATAAATGTACCGTCGGGATTTATCGTTTTTGTAACATTGCCGTTAGCATCACGTTCATACTTGGTCGTATTTCCCATGATATCAACGTTTTCAGACATTTCGTCATACTTGTTTTCACCGTTGACCATGCTGTATGTGATCTTGTCAACCTCGTATGTCGTACTGTCTGTCTCAACAGTATTTGTCTTTATTGCGAGCTTTTCATCATAGTTGTAAGTGAATGTTTTTACAAGCTTGCTGCCGTCAAATTCCTTGAGACCCGTCTGCTTTTCAAGTTTATCATAAACGTATTCCTGTTTGAGTCCAGCTGCATTTGTGAGCCAATTAACGGAGCCGTTGCTGTTATAAACAATCTGATCTGTCATCTCATCGTAGCAGTTCGTGATTTTGCAAAGTCTGCCATTTTCGTCATAATCGTAATACTCTGTACCACCGGAAACGCTTGTTGCAGAAACAAGCTGAAAATCTCCGTTGTATTCGTAAGTTACAATACGATTAGCTTCGTCATCCTCAATGCTGAGAATACGGGAATGCTCGTCGTTTCCGTTGTAAGTGATCGTGTAAGTTCTGCCTGTGGAATCGGTTACAATTCTCTGATTATTTTCTTTTGAAGAAATTGTCAGAGTGTTTCCGTTGGCGTCCTTGACCCAGTCCAGTTCGCCGTCTGAATTGAAATGATATTGGGACTGAGCGGCGTTTGTAACGGTATACTCATCGCCCGATTTTGTCATCACGCTGTGGGCGTTAAGACATTCAAATCCGCCGTTGCCGTCGTCCTTGAAAGTGGTATTAGAGCCGTCAGGAAGCACTACCTGATAATAACCGTATGCAGGAATTACGATTTTGCTGACATCAATATTGAAATCCCAGCCAATACCGAAAGAGCCTTCTTCATTGCTTACAGAGTTGTAAGTTCTTACAAAATCGGACTTAACTCCGGGCGATGCAATACTTAAATCTGTGAAAGATTTTGTGTAGTTACCTGTTGCAATATGTACGCCGTCGCCGATCTCCCAACCCTTACGGTAGAGAGTGTAATCATATCCGTAAGAAGATCTCCACCAGGGACGAATCCAGTAATTTTCGGGAGTAAACGGATTGATAAATATTAGATGCTCATACCAGCCATATTCATCTACGCTGTCAAAATTAAAGGTTCTGTCTGTTGCCAGCGAACCGTCCTCATTGTCTATAAATTCTTTATTGTTATGCCATAAAACGTTCTGTTTGCCGCCTGCATATCCTAAGAAAATCGTGTGATTTTCCGATGAATAAACAGATTTTGGACCGGATTCCTCATTAACCGCCCATTCGGGTCCGAGAAACCAGAGTTGTCCGTTGGTCCATTTTCCATCCATATCCTGACTTGTGACGTATCTCCAGTTACCGCCGATCATAAGAAGATCATTGGCATTGGTCATTTCGATAACGTCATAGCAGTGTACCTGACCGGAATGGAACTCATTTCCGATAATGACTTGACCGTTATTCAGATCCATAAGCTGACCGGTTGTACCGTTCCAGCCGTCAGGTGATGCGGTTCTGAAAACAAGATTATTTCCAACCATAAGCAGACCGCCGTTGATGTCAAGTGTTGCTCCGTTATTTTCCCAGAATTGCGGCATATCTGTAGTAAACGACATACAGTCCGCAACGTAAAGAACGCAGCCGTTCAGATCGAAATTAGTGTCATGGAGATTGAAGCTGTATGGGAACATACCCCCTGAAAGCATTTTCAGATTTCTCTTGAATGCGTGATCCCAGTCAAGATCTCCCGATGCTTCATATGCCTCTGAAAACCACGAAACATCGAAATCATCGATCGTTCCGTCGTTATTCTTATCCATATATTCAAAATAATTTTCTGAACGTCCGCGTTTGTATAAATCAGTATTAAGTTTATCAATTCCGTCATCAAAATCACTTGCATTTACATAAATATCGCCCGTCATTTCGTGATTATAGATAAAAACATCCGAACGATATACTCTTGCATCATCAAGATACAGCTTGAATACAGCAAGATCGTTCGCATCAAATACTCCGTTCTGATCAGCAAGATCAGGCAGCATATATCCATCTGGATTACTGCAGTTTTCAACGATCTCCGAGAGAATTTCGTAGTCTGTATCGTTTATTACAGCGTCAAGATTAATGTCAAGATTTTGTGTAAAACCGGACAATATTATTTCTTCATCGTTTTCTCTCAGTTCATCATAAAATGCACAAAATTCGCCAAAATCTTCGTTGCTTATGTAACCGTCCCCATCAGCATCCATTGTCGGATTAAAATCGCTGTCGCCACGAGTTGCACCAAGACAGCTCTGCACATAAGCAAGGTCGTTTTCGTTGATAACGTCGTCGCTCCACTGGTTGTTTTCCCATTCGTTGTAAGTCGTATCACCAGGAACAAGAGTAACCGTATCTTTTGATTCACCCGAACCTATCTGATATGCTCCTGTTCCGAAATCCTTGAGATAAAACGGAAGATAGCCGTTGCACTCAAATTTTACATGATAAACATCAGAACCGTCGGCAACCACACAATACTCGCCGCCATCGCTTACTTTCTGATATGCGAGTTCCTCCCAGTTACCATTAAAAATACGCACATAAATCGGCGTATCATCGCTTGCAGCATAACCGTTTACCGTCCCCTTGCTAACTTTACCTGTTACAGCTAATTCAGAAACAGAGTTTACATTCGTCTGCGCTATATTTTCCGTAATAAGGGACTTTGCCGTATAATCCCATACAAATTCGGATTCAGACTTTGCCTTTGCACGTCTGCCATGTGCCGAAATATTTTCCTCCACAGCTTCAGGCAGTTCAAAGTAATCTACTTTTCCGAGATCCTTAGCTGCTTCTTCAAATTCCTTTGCAAGCTGTTCTTCATTTTTTGCTGCTTCTTTTGCATCAATTGCCGACGCTATCGTTTCGGCATGAAGAATACCCTGCGATGTACCGTCGCCGTAGATCAACACTTGTCCCACAAACATTGCTGACAGCGTTCCGGCTAATATTCGGCTGAATTTTTTATTCATAAAATTCCCCCTTACTTTTTCTCGTTTTTAAGCCTTGCAATATCCCTGCCACAAGCATTACCGATTCGGTAAAAACACTCAAAGCAATGATCTTGCATATTTGATTTTCCCCTAAAATCATACATATTGCAAAAGCGATAATTTCAATTATCAGAATTGCTCTTGTACGTCTGCGATGTACGGACTTTTCCATTTCATTGTAAATTCTCTACAGCCTTGACAAACGGCATCTGCTATCCTTTCTGCCATCTCGCTTAACAAATTACAGATTTGCTTTTCACTGCTTGTCAGCGATATTTCGAGATTCTGATGACTTTCAACAAGTTCCTTGGCTCTTGGGATATACTGAGCATATCGGGCGTATGACGTTCCCTCGGACTCGATTAGTAGACCATCTCCCTGTTCCTCATCATAGATCAGCAGGCAGTGGTAATTGTCATCGCTGTCGCAGTACATCAGGTCTACATTATCGGCGATCAGATCATTGTCACGCAGCGGATGTCTTTTTAGATTATCAAACTCGTCATGAGAAACCGCAATTGCTTTCTCCGCCACGCAGGATTTTGTCCTGAACTCAGACTCCTTTCGAAGCAATGCAGCGTTTATCATCAGTTTTTTATTCATTAAATTTACCTCCATTTCATCTTTAATAGTATAACTTTCACATCGAGATCTCCTCACTTCCCCTGAAACTAAAAAAGACCGCTTTGTTTAACGTCACTTAAAATTCGTGACATTAGACAAAACGGTCTTGCAAAGTTTGTGTAATTTTTTCTGCAATAAAAAGCAAATATGAGATAATTTTTCTCAAATCCACTCTGATTTTTTCCTGAAATTTTCATATCGAGGGTTCGAATCCCGTATCATTGGAAAAAATGCCAAAAAGCATCTACGGTTTTACACCTTGATTTTTTTGCTTCTAAACGTAAAAAATCCGCTATATTTAGCGGATTTTTCGGTGGACATCTATTTTATTGTCCAAGTATGGGGTGGGAGATGGGATTCGAACCCACGGTCTTCGGGACCACAATCCGACGCTTTAACCAGCTAAGCTACACCCACCATATATGGCGCGCCGGGCTGGATTCGAACCAGCGGCTTACTGCTTAGAAGGCAGTTACTCTATCCAGCTGAGTTAAAGGCGCATAACGAAAAATTAAGCAGCTCACGCTGCATAATTGGAGCGGGTGATGGGAATCGAACCCACGTAACCAGCTTGGAAGGCTGGAATTCTACCATTGAACTACACCCGCATTTGATGTTCCGTCAACATCAAATATTATATCACAGTTTTGTCCTCTTGTCAAGGATTTTCAAAAAAAACATCATTTTTCACATTTCACAAACTAAAATCGCGCCTGTTTTTATCAATTTTGTCAATTGCCAAAAATATTCGGGACGAACGCAGTGAGGTTAATCGGCGATCACAGGCTCTTCCTTGTAATTGATGATATTGTCCAGACCTCTTTTCAGTCTGTCAAACTCGGCTTTCATGCTGTGGAGATGCTCTCTGCCGGGGTCGGTGATATGATAGTACTTTCTGGTTCGGCGTTTTCCCACGAGGACGGTAGTTTCCTTGATATAGCCGCGGCTAACCATGCGGTACATAACGGGGTAGAGAGAGCCGTCCTTGACGACGATCTCGCCGCCGCTGCGCTTTCTGATCTCCTGGAAAAGTTCGTAGCCGTACATATCGCGGTTTTCGAGCATTTGCAGGATGACGATGTCGATAATTCCGCGTATAAGGTTTTCCTGAATCTGCATTTTTATCCTCCCGTTTGCTGAAAAAGTGCCTGGACGCTTCGGTTTTGTGGAAATGTCGCAGAATAATTACATATTATTATATCACATTATTGTAATTATGTCAATGAATCGGGAAAAAATGATAGATTGTGCCGAGGCATGGGACAGAGTCCCAAATCGGTGCAGCCGATAACACCGGGTTTCCAAAGGGGCATTGCCCCTTTGGAAACCCGGTTTTGTCGGCTGCGCCGACTTGGGGCGCTGCCCCATGCCCCGCCGGAGTCGGCGTCTATTATTCTTCCTCAGCCGCGCTCTTTTTCCTCCTGAACCTTGACTTCTGTCCGAAGTTAAAGGAAGCGGTGAGTATCTTATCCGACTTAAACAGCCTCAGCGCAAAGAACAGGCAAACTGCCAGCACAACGATCTGGTACGCCAGTCCGCCGAAGAAAACCGCCGTATTGCCGAAAGAAAGATTCGGTATAGCGGAAAATGTATGTGTGAACGGAATCGCATAAACCACGATCCTCAGCGCCATAGGCAGGCTGTTCACGTCCGCAAACATGGAAATGATGTAGGGTATCAGCGCCATGAACATAAGCGGCATTATCATCGTCTGCGCCTGCTTTGTGTCACTGATGAGTGAGCCTAAAATCAGAGAAACTGACAGGCATATCATGATCGTCACGAAGAGCTGAACACCCACGAGAATGTAGTCCCCAATGCCCAGAGTCAGTCCGAGCTGCTCCATAGCCTTATCCACGGGAAGGAAATCCGTTACAGCCATTCCTGCCATGTCGTCGGAGATCGATCCCTCCGCACCGGACATGAACTTTGAAAACGCAAACATATAGCACACCGCGTTGAGCAGGGCAACTATAGCCGCCGCAAGCATTTTAGAACCTAAAATAGCCGTTCTCGACACCGGCGCAGACAGCAGAGTTTCAAGAGTCTTGTCGATTTTTTCATTGGCAATGGCGCTCATAAGCATCTGCGATGTCATCATAATGAGCACGAAAACCACAATGGGCAGAATCATGCTCTGCATAGAGATCTTATTCATGATCGTGTCCGTATCAATAGCGGCTGATTTGCCGTTCACCACGGTATTTTCCATAACTGTGACCGGCGAATTTATCAGCGCCACGTCCTCCGGAGTAAGCCCGGACATCTCCGCAAAGGTGTCGGAAATGCAGTTGCTTATAAATTCCAGCGCGCCGCTGTTACTGTTGGAAAGATTTGACATCATGGCGGAGGATTTCATGGATGCAACGCTGATAAGCTCGGGAGCTTCGCCGTTTTCGATAGCCGCCGTGAATCCCTCCGGAATAATAACCATGGCAGATTTTCCGGCATCCTCCAGGATCTGCGCATAATCGTCACCCTCGGTATTAATGACGTTGACCTTAGCGCCGCCCCCGGACAGTGTGTCAAAGAGCTTCGCCGTAAATTCCGTGTTGTCGCGGTCGCTTATATTAATGGTATACTCGCTTTTCACAGCCTCCTCGACAGTAGTGGTCATGATATTTCCCATAACCATGAAAAGCGCCACAACGGCGATAAGGCTGACGATCATCTGTGTGTTTATCAGCTCCGCCAGTTCCTTTTTCAGCAGATTAAAGAATTTCATTGTCATTCACCACCCTTTCAAAGACCTCTTCAAGATTAGCCGCACTGTATCGCTGTTTCAGCTCGTCGATCTTTCCTGTGACCAGAAGCCTGCCCTTGGCGATAATGCCCACGCGGTCGGAAACAAATTCGATCTCCAGCATATTGTGGGAGGACAGCAGAAAGGACATACCCTCCTCCGCCGCAAGCTTTTTTATCATTTTGCGTATTTCGATGGCATTCAGCACGTCAAGACCGCTGGTAGGCTCGTCGAGAATGGCGAGAGCCGGCTGGGTCATAACGGCGCGTGAAAGGAGCAGCTTACGGATCATTCCGCGGCTGTATGTACCGATCTTGTCTTTGAGCCGCTCCCCAAGACCGCACATTTTCTCCGCGCGCTCGACATAGCTGTTGATAGTGTCGATGTCGGAGGAAAAAAGACCTGCCATAAACCGAAGATATCTTTTTCCGGTCATGTTCTTGTAAGCGCCAGCCTCGTCGGGGAGGTAGGTGATACAGCTGCGGACTTTTTCCGGCTCTTTGACGATGCTGTGACCGTTGACGACAGCGTCGCCGGAGGTTGGCGTAAGAAGAGTCGAGATCATGCGGATAGTAGTTGTTTTGCCTGCGCCGTTCGGACCGATCAGGGCAAAGATCTCACCTTTCTGAATACCGAAAGAGACTCTGTCCGCGGCGAGCACTTTGGAGTACTGCTTGGAAAGCTCCTTCACTTCAAGAATATTTTCCATAAAAAAATCCCCTTTTCTCCCGGATATTCGGGAATATCATTGGTTTTTACAACCAAGATAATTATAGCATATTGTTAAACAATTGTCAAGATGATTATATTATCAAATGATAACAAACACCGGGTTTCAAAAGGGACATTGTCCCTTTGGAAACCCGGTTTTGTCGGCTGCGCCGATTCCCTAAAAGTCCATCAGCCCCCGGTTATCCCGGAGGCTGATATTAAGGAGGTGGAGTATATTAAATTGAAGATGTCAAAATAGTTGATTTATCAGCTCTTCTCGCTGATGAGTATTGATACTCTGTTCTGTATCAGGTCAGCCGCATCCTGCGCGGATTTCTCCCCCGCAAAGTATGCCTGTACCTCTTCATTGATGATAGCCTGTATTTCCTCGTCGTAATAATAATTCGAGAACTTCGCGTTCAGAATGTAATTTTCGATATAGTCTCTCTCTTCCTGAGTAAACGGCTCGATCTTTATTTCCTGACTGCCAATATAAACCTGATCGTCATATTCCTGCTTCTTGCCGTCCTCGTCTGTCCAGTAGGGCTTTTCCATGAGCGCATCCAGCTTCTTCTCAAAGGCTGACTTAAGCACAGGCAGACCCCAAATATTGTCACCGCTCTGCTGTTCCTCCGTCAGATACTGGCTGACAAATTTCCAGCAGGCTTCCTTGGAGGGCGAAGAGCTGAGAATGGATATCGAATTGTTGACCTGCATCAATGCGCCTGAACCGTCAGAAGAGGGCATTCCAACAAGCGTTATATCATCGCCGAAGTAGCCGTCTCTTGCCCGCTTGTACTCTCTCGGTTCGTCCAGCCACATATCGTAGAGCATAGCCTTATCGTTGCGCAGTGCAAGCTCCTGCTCCTCGTACCAGCTCTGTTCTTTTTCCGGAGAGTCGAAAATAAAGTCATCGTCTTTCCTGTCCTCAAAACGGTTTGCAAACTCCAGTATCTTTATGAAATCGGGAGAATCAAAGGAGCAGGTGCCGTTTTTGTAGTCGAGGAAGCTTGAACCTCCTGATGCCAGCGCGCTGAAAGCACGCTCCTTAGAATTGTCGCCGTACTGGTACAGAGTGCAGCCCTCCGGCATATTATTGTAGGTCTCTATCATATCGTCTACAGTCCAGTTTTCCTCAGAGAAATACTTACTCTTGATCGCAGTCGTCTGAACGCTGAAATTAATGGGCATAGCGTAGAGCTTGCCGTCTGTCTCCATTCCTGCGAGAACGGAATCTACAAACTCGTCCTTTGCCGGAGAGCCGTCCTTGCCCATAAATTCATACATATCGGCAAGTGCGCCCTTATTTCCGAGGTTTTGGGTAAGGGCAGAGTCGTTGATCATGATTATATCGACATCCTTGCCGGCAGCAAGGTCTGATTGCAGCTGCTTTGCCGGGGTATTGGTATTTATTTCCTTTTCATCGTCCCATTCATAGTACTTGCCGTACTCTTCAACTCTGATGCGGTAATCCTTATTTTCCTGGTTGAATTTCTGTATCATCTTGCTGGTATCAGTGTCGTTATAAGACACTACCATATTGATGATCGTGGCATTTTCCAGCTCAGAGGGATCGCGCTCCGTCAGGCGGTACAGCCTTTGAGTGTTGTCGCTCCAATCGTCTACATAAATTATATACTCGCCGTTCTCAGCGGGGAAAACACCGCTTACATTGTCGCCGGTAATATCGGAGTCAACCCAGTTGATAAGCTCCTTTATCTCGTTATCCGGAGTCACGCCGTACAGCACGCTGTTCCCTGCCGCCAGGATAGGATATTCCTCGTTTCCGCGGTAAAGTCCTCTTAAATAGGCATTTGTATCGCCAATGGAGATCTTATCGTCGCTTAACGTCATAGTCTTCGCGTCGATCTTTGCGATGACCTCCTTATCGTCATCATCATACGTTGTGAAGAGCAGGTTGCCGTCCTTATCGTTGACTGTTCCGTTGTAGAGGTACACATTGTCTCCGAGATCGAGCTTGCCGATGACATTGCCGTCTGTTCCTACAGCGATGTAAGACTCTTCGTTCATTCCGCTGACGCTGAACACAATGGTGTCATTTCCCAGCGCGCTTGCATTTCCCAGCCAAATACGTCCGGTCTCGTCGTTATTTTCAACGTATTTTCCTACGTCGCCGACCTCGTTCTTGGAAAGTATCTCTCCGGTCTCGTTCATCTGATAAATGTAGTAGCTGGTTATAGTAGCCTCTTCAAGAGCGTCGTAGTCGAAGTTTTCCCAGTCAAAATCCGGATCCTCATAGTCGGGAACGACCGCGCCCTCCTCATAGTCGGTATATGTCACGGTGACATAGATGCTGCCGTCAGCCATTACTAACGGTACTGCGCTGAATCCCTCGTGACCCTCGGCAATCTCGCTGAGGTCTACGCTCTGATAATCAATAAATTCGCTGTCGGTGATAAAGTAGCAGATTCCGGTCGTATCGCTGCCGGACACCAGGAATTTTCCCGTGTCGCCAAGCGCCTGGATATTGTCGATATACTCCATAGGAGGCTTTTCACCGATCTCTACGGCGTTGTAGGAGTTCTTTATGACCTCACTCGCCTTTGTTGCCTCTTTTTTCTCTTTTTTCTCATCCTTGCCGCATCCTACAGCAGAGATGACAAACATCATGGCTAAGATCCCGGCTATCGTTCTTTTTACCTGTTTCATACGCTTTCCTCTTTCTTTTTGTTATTTTGTTCTTTTTCTGTATTTATTAATTTCTTTTGTTTCCTCTTATATAATGCCCACTTCACGGACTCTATCAGACCTCCGGCAGCTTTCTTCCGGAGTATTCCAATTGTCCTCCACAGCAGCACGATCAGCGCAAGAATCGTCAATGCCGGGATGACGTATGCCAGCCGCCTGAAATGGTACAGCTTGCTGAGCCTGAACTCCGCTATCCTGGAGGCGTTCTCCCAGAACGGATAAACGATCGGCTTGTCCTGAACGGCGTAATCCGAAAGCTTTTTATATTTCTTAGCCCTCGTTTTCGGCTGAAATCTGAGGGTATTGTTCACCGTATAGCTTGTTTTTTTATAGCTTTCACCGAAATAATCCTTGAAAGCATTGTAGCCGAAATTTTCCACCGGACTTGGGAGGATACATTCATAGCAGCTTACCTTCTCCGACGTCTGATTATGCCCCATCACTCCGTCCTCGCCGTACATTGTGTCTCCGGAGACCAGCTTGTAGCCGTCATAGGTTATATACGCCCGGGGAACGTCCCCGGCAGTCCTTTTCTCCGTCTTTGTCACCGGATCCTCGATAACGCCGGATATATAGAATTTCGCGCCGTTTATATAGACGTTCATGCCTGCCACGTCCGCCGAGCCGTACAGTGCCCATGCCGTGCTCCTGTCGATCACCGCGCCGTCCTGCATCAGGTCGTCTCCGGAGATATACGAGCCGCTGAGCAGCTTAAAATCCCGGAAGAGGAAGAAATCTCCTCCGAAAACCGTGACCTCGGCATCCGTTTTGCCCATGCCGTCGCCCCGGAACGTCATCTGCCCTCCGGAGGTGCTGTAGGCGTCGGCGATAAGCTCCTGTCCCTTCTCCGCCGTAACGGAGATCTTTTTCAAGGAATCCATAAGGTTCGCCTTAACGCCTGCGGTCTGGCTGACGGTAAAGCCGGCGTCCTCGGTAAAAAAGCAGCTTGCCTGAACGCTTTCCCCGGAGGTGTCCCAGCGGAGGGCGGCGCTGTTGTATCCCTGCTCCTCCGCAACGGAGCTGCCTATTGCGGTCATTATGCCCCAGGCTGCGGCGGACAGCACATTTACGGCGGCAATAACGGCTGTTACAATTTTTTTATGCTTCATCGAGCCACCGCCTTACTCATCCTTCATACGCACCTGATCGTTGGGCTTGACCGGCTTGCTGGAAGCCGTAATGATATAGTCGCCGTTTCCGAAAGAGCCTTGAACCGCGCTGGACATTTCATCGGAGACAAGCACTTCCACGGGAACTCTTCTTGCATAGTAGCGGTTTCCGAGAGGCGAGCTTTTCGACTCGACCACAAGGACGAAGCTGCCCTGATTGTCCGTGTAGACCGCGCTCTTGGGCACGATAGTATCATAGTTTCCGCTGCCGCAGGGGATAGAGAGATCAACATATGTGCCGGAGTCGATATCGCCGGTAACCGAGAAAACAAGTATTCTGTTCTTGGAATTGGGAACGGTGTCGTTCTTTATCTCCGTCAGGACTGCCTCCACATTGCCGCTCCAGTTATTCACGATCTCCGCAGCAACGCCCTTTTTGACCTTTTTGGTCTTTTCGCCGTCAACAGTTATCTCGACGGTATAGCCTTCCTCCGCGATATCTATAGTCATGATATCTGTGTCGGGAACGGTCTCGTCTCCGGCGCGTAAATTGATCGCGCTGACAACGCCGCTGTGCTCCGCCTTTATTTCGGTAGTCTCATTTTTCTTTTTCAGATCATCGACCTTTTCCTTAGCCTTTTCGATGTCCTTTTTCTGTGCCTGGAGGTCAAGCTGAGTTATCTGATCCTGGATGCCGTTCTCCTGCTGAGTCTTGCTGAGCTGCAGGATCAGCTCCTCCAGCGCTCTCTGCTTGGACTTTACGTCCTCCTCCAGCATTTCGGGAGTCATTTCCTCTCCGTTGCCGCCGGATTCGTATTCCTGCACCTGAGCCGAATACCAACTGATATTTGATTCTGCGTCTGCCAACTGATTTGCAAGGTCGTTTCTCAGGGAATATTTCAGGCTGTCGTAGCTTTCCTTAGCCGCATTATAAGCAGCCTCCTTTGCGTTCATATCAGCCTCTGCCGCGTCAAGCTCCGCCTTTGTCACAACAGAGCCGGAACCGCCGTCCTCATTGGTAGGCTCTTCGGAATAAGCTCCCAGCAGAGCCGTATATATTTCTTTCGCGCCGTTGTATGCCGCCTCGGCGTCTGCCGCAGCGTTTTTCTGCTCGATGAGCTGACCGGTATACTCCGGCGGAGCGGCTGAATATTCGTCGCTGTCGATAGCGGAAATAACGCCCGTGAACTTTGTCTGAAGTCCGGTATAGTATTCCAACTGAGATTTATTATATCTGTAATTGTCCTTTGCCGCGTCGATATTGCCCTGATTTGCGGCTGCGTTGTTTTTCTTGTTGATAGCGTCGTTCAGATCTTCCCGGGCATTCTTTATCGCCTGATTTTCCGCAGCGTAGTCCTGCGGAGGCGTCAGCAGAGCCTTTTGATATGCCAGCTCCAGGGCCTCCAGTTCGTCCTCTGCAGTAGAAAGCTCCTCGCTTTCGCCTGTGCCCACGGTAAGGAGGACGTCGCCTTTTTTGACCTCCTGACCCTCTTTCACATTTATGGTGTCGATGACTCTGTTGCCCTCCACCTTTACGCCGAAGCTCTGGTTGGACTCAACAACGCCGCTGCCCCGGATCCTCTCCGTAAGCTTTCCGGAGGTCGCGCGCTCCGTCTGGATCTCAGCCAGAGATTTATTCATTATCGTGTTGGAGAAAAAAGTCAGCAGCAAGAGAATTATGAGAAAGATAATAAGAATGTTTTTGATTATATCCCTACGCTTTTTGGGGTCGCGCTCCTCAGCGTCGCCCTTTATGTCTTTTATATCTTTTATTTCAGCCATAATAGTTGTCCTTCCTTTTGAAAGTAATTATCCCTTGATTCCGCCGGAGTATACGATGCCGTCTATCAGGTAATCCTCTCCGTAGAGGAAAAGCAGTATCGACGGTATCATGTAGATCACGCCTACCGCAAAGGCAAGTCCTATATCGCCGGTGTTTATCTGGGAGAGGAACACCGAGAGCGGGTGCAGGTCGCTGTTTTTCATAAGTACCAGAGGCTGCTCCACCATGTTCCAGTAGTCGATGAAAATCAGCATGGTAACAGATACGATCGCGCCCTTGCAGAGCGGTATATAGATTGAGGTAAGCACCTGGAACTCGTTTGCACCGTCCAGTTTAGCCGCCTCCACATAGGAGATAGGTATTCGGCGCATAACCTTCGTCAGCAGGAACACGCTGAACGGTGAAAAGATTCCCGGCAGAATGACCGCCAGTCTCTGCTTGGTCTCCGGGCTGAGCCTTTGAATGAAGAGACCAGCGCTCTCCTCAAGAGCCGACTGATCAACCTCTTCCAGAAATCCCAGCTTGTCAGCCACAAGGAAATTGGGCACAAGGGTAACCTGGTAAGGCATTATCATCAGGATGATATAGGCGAAGAAGATAATGTTCTTTATCTTTCCCGGATAACGGGCGAAGCCGTAGGAGGCGAAGATCGCCACGAGCACCTGAAAGACCGTTATGGGAACTGTAAGTATCACCGAGTTCCAGAATTTCAGGAGATAGTCCGGACTTTTCAGAAGCACGCTCCTGAACTGGGCGAATGTGACCTTGTCCGGAATGAATTTCAAGTTTACCGCCTCAGAAATGAACTCTTTTTTGTCGGAGGTCATATTTTCTATCATCGTGCCGTAGTTGGCAGATATCTCGGAGGAGGTCATGAAAGAATTTGCCAGGGTGAGGACCGTCGGCATAAGAAACATCACAGCCGCCGCCGCAAGGAAAACGGTAACGGCGATGTTGAGCGCTTTTTCTTTTCCGCGTCTTGCCATCACTCCACATCCTTTCCGAATTTATTGTCCGCCGCCATGAGAACCGCCATAACAACGATCATCACCAAGGCGAAGAGGATGGCAGCCGCCGACAGTTTCTGATAGTCAATGCTGTTGAAAGTATTGTTCATGAAGTGCTGGAGCATATACAGCTTGCTGTAGGGGTGATCGCCGGTAAGGAGATATACCTCACGGAAGATCTTGAACGAGTTGATAAGCGAGAGTATGAACACGAACAATATAGTCGGCGAAAGATAGCGGAGTTTTATATGTATGAACTGGTAGAATTTTCCTGCGCCCTCCAGCTCCGCCACCTCCAGAATGTCTTTCGGGACTGAAGCCAGGGCTGACATGAAGAGTATCATGTTATATCCCAGATTCTTCCACAGGAACATGGCGATGATAATTACCTGTCCGTGGGAGGATTTCAGCCAGTCGATGCCCTGTCCGCCGAAGGTCTCGATGATGCTGTTCAGCGTGCCGTGATTGTGGAAGAGCACCTGCCACACCAGCACCACAGACGCGGTGGGAACCATAAGCGGACTCAGCAGGAATGTGCGGATAATGCTTTTTCCGGGGATCTTGCGTTCCAGAAGAGACGCCAGCCACAGGGAGAGTATTACCGCCAGCGGAACGGATATCAGCGTAAATGCCGCGGTATTGGAAACGGCTTTTTTGAACGCGACGTTTTTCAGGAGCGCGGTATAATTATCCAGCCCCACAAATTCCGCCGTAACGGGGTTATTTATAAATGAGTAATATATAACGATACCGAATGGGATGAGAAAGAATATCAGCACGCCGATGAGACTTGGGACGATACACGCGCCGCTGAAGATCCGCTCGCCGAATCTGCCGCATTGATTTTTTCGTTTTCTTCTCACGGGTTTGTCTTGTATGCTTTCTTTGTTCATTGAGTTGTCACGTCCTTTTATCCTGGTCAGCGAAGCGTAATAACTGAAAAGCTGACCCTGTTTTTCGTGTCTCTATATATAAGTGTTTTTTCAGGGCAAAAAAGACGAAGCTTTTTGATATTTTTTTATTTTAACAAAATCTCATATCTTTTTCGCGGCGTTTTTTCGGCTATATACGGTAATTTCTGGACTTAAAAATTTTTTCAGGGTTTTCCAGAAATCCGCAATTTCTGTTAACCACGGTTAACAGATCGTCTCAACCGTCATAACTGTATTAGTTATCGTGATACAGTATATCACATTAGTTCTTGTTTGTCAAGAGGAAATTTAAAAAAATTTGTCTTTCGGTGTCGTTTATATTTTAATCCGCGGTTACATCAAAATTGCATCAAAAGCTTTTAATCGGCGCAGCCGATAACACCGGGTTTCCAAAGGGGCAATGTCCCTTTGGCAGAGTCCAGAGGCAGCGCCTCTGGCAGGGTTTGGGACAGAGTCCCAAATCGGCGAAGCCGATAACACCGGGTTTCCAAAGGGACAATGTCCCTTTGGCAGAGTCCAGAGGCAGCGCCTCTGGCAGGGTTTGGGGC
>JAGBGT010000107.1 GCA_017935865.1 Ruminococcus sp.
ACTTCCTTAGCCTCCTTAAGACCAAGACCAAGAGCTTCCTTAGCGCACTTGATAACTGCCATCTTAGCATCACCAAATGAAGCAAGGATTACATCGAACTCTGTCTTAGCAGCCTCAGCAGCACCTGCACCGCCAGCAGCAGGAGCAGCAGCTACCATTGCTGTTACGCCGAATTCCTCCTGGATAGCGTCTACGAGTTCCTTGAGCTCGAGAACGGAAAGAGTCTTGATTTCTTCAACAAAATTTGTGATCTTCTCTGAAGCCATGATAATAATCTCCTTTAACAATAATTTAATTAAGCTGATAAACTAAATGTACAAATGAAATCAGGCAGCTTCCTCTGACTTCTTGTCTGCAACAGCGTCGAGAACTGCTGCGAGCTTCTGCAGGGGACCCTGGAGAGAGCCGACCAGTTGAGCGAGCAGAACGTCCTTTGAAGGAACTTTCGACAGAGCTGTAACTCCTGCTGCGTCGTAAACCTCACCCTCAACGTAACCTGCCTTGAGATTGAACTTTTCGTCGCCAGCCTTCTCGGCAAATGCACCGAGGATTCTTGCGGGAGCAGTCTGATCGTCGTTTGATACGGCGAGAGCGGTAGTACCGTTCAGAGCCTCTTCAAATCCTTCGATCCCGCAATTTTTGAAAGCACGGAGAAGCATGGTGTTCTTCTCTACGAAGTAGTTAACACCTGCCTCACGAAGCTCCTTTCTGAGCTTGGTATCTTCCTCAACGGTGATGCCCTTGTAATCAACGAGGACGCCGGAAACGGATGACTTGATGATCTCAGTGAGCTGCTCAACCTTTGCCTTCTTAGCTTCAAGAACTGCATTGCTTGGCATTGTGTATTCACCTCCGAATAAAATCTTATCGTATTCGGGTGCAATAAAAAACCTTTTACCCACCGCACACAAAGAGCAGCAGGGAAAAGGAATGACTTTGTTATTGATCATTGCAATTCCTCGGCGGGTCTTACGGGCTTGCGCCTTGCCAGCTGTCTTTAGAATACGATATGCTGAAATCAGCTTTTATATTATATCATATCCGCTCTGCCTTGTCAAGAGATTTTCTTTAACTCTGTAATATTTTTCTTTTTTAACCAATTCACATTAACTGCTTTTTATATGGCGCGATATATGGTAGAATTAATCATAAATATATATATTGTATATCAGACCTCCCCGGAAACCGGGAACGCTGTATGACACAGGATTTTTTCGGTGTGTTCTTCAGTTCCCGTGGAGGTCTGTCGCTGAAGCGAGGTGATAAATCGTGAATGACGAAAATTCTGCTTCAAACGACGTGATAAATGTCATTGATCAGTTTGATTATTCAACGCAGGACGAACAGTATAACGAAAAATACCGCTCCTGGCGCATGAGAAAAACCAACCGCTACGCCTTTACTTTCGAGGGAAACCGCAAAGAAAGCATCTATATCGACAGCCGCGGATTTGTGAAAAAAACTGCAAAAGAAACAGAAAATGACGTCCTCTCAAGAATATTCTACACTATCGGCATCGGAATGCTCATGTTCGTCGTTTTCGACGACCTGCTCTCTAAAATTATTATTATCCTGCTGGGAAAAGCCGGCGTCAACATAAACACAAGCTTTTCCTCCGGCTCGATCTACGGCGGACGATGGGAAATTGCCATTGCTCTCATGATGACCGGATTTCTACGCGCCGCTGTTCCTCTGACATATTTTCACTTTAAGTTCAGGCTGCCTCCGCGCAATGAAATAATGTGGAAGCTGAGAAGTCCCGGCGCACTTTTCGGCGCGGTATCTATGGCGTTTATCGTTTTCGCTGCTACCAGTATCCCCGACGCCTACTCCACCGACACCAAGGAGATCTTCTCCTTTTTCGCCGCCGGGCAAGCCGATATTTCGGTTCTTGATCAGACGGAATTTCTGGTTTATCTCGTTTTTGATGTGCTGGTGATCCCGGTCATAACGCAGATGCTCTTCTGCGGAGCTATGTTCGCGGTCCTCAGACAGTTCGGAGACAATTTTGCAATTATGATGACGTCCCTCTCCGCCGCTCTGATGACTCAGGATATACATTCCATGCCGGCTGTTTTTCTGGTCACAGCGGTCTGCGGATACGGTATGCTGGCGAGCGGAACGATATTCACCGCCTTTGCGGTCAACATACTCTACAAAATGTTCCTGACAGCTATAGCTATCATTGAATCTATCGAGTCAGCGTCTATGCCGATCTACCGGAATATCTTCATGAGCGCCGTCCTTATTGTCGGCGGAATCGGTTTTTTCCTGTACATCCGCTCCTCCATCAAAAAATCAAAGCCGCATCTGGCTGTCTATACGTCGGAGATCTCTTTCGGCAGGCGCGTGCTCGGCTCGGCAAAAACATTCCCCTACTCCGCCGTGGCAATTATCTGCCTGGTGTATGCGATCATGAAGGCGGTGCTGTAATGGACTATATGGAAAGAGCATTGGAGCTTGCTCTGGAAGCTGCAAATGAGGGAGAAGTCCCCGTGGGAGCTGTTGTAGTGAAAAAATCCACCGGCGAGATCGTCGGAGAGGGCAGAAACCGCCGTGAATGTGGTAAAAACGCCCTCGCCCATGCGGAGCTTGAAGCTATAAATGAGGCGTGCGGCAGGCTGGGCGGCTGGCGGCTTCCGGATTGCGCGATCTACGTCACGCTTGAACCTTGTCCCATGTGCTGCGGCGCGATCATAAATTCCAGGATAGACGATGTTTATTTTGGCGCATTTGACAAAAAAAGCGGTTCTGCGGAGTCAGTTCAGCGGATGTTTGAGCTTCCATACAATCATAAGCCAAAGGTTTATGGCGGAATCCACCAGGAGGACTGCGCAGGGGTGCTTTCGACTTTTTTTAAGAGATTGAGAAAAAAGAAATAGGCATCTTGATAAGCACCGGGTTTCTAAAGGGACAATGTCCCTCTGGCAGGGTTTGGGGCAGCGCCCCAAGGTCGACCGTAGGTCGACGCAGCCTTCAGGCGCTCCGCAAAGGGTGAATTTCCAAACAGTCCAGTGAACTGTTTGGAAAGAGGGAACGCCCTGCAAGAGAGGGCGTTCCCTTATAAACTGATTGTCTATATATAAAGAAATAGAGAGAAATTTTCTCGTTTAAAGGGAAGATTTCTC
>JAGBGT010000108.1 GCA_017935865.1 Ruminococcus sp.
CAGAGGAGCTGGGCAGTATAGGACTTTGACCCTGGACAGCGTTATCAAAAAAGACGATGCAATAGCGATGTATCGGGTAATAACGGGAGCTTGCCGACAGGGAACGCAGAATTTTATTGACAGCCTGCCTGAGATCAAAGAGGAATACACTGTCCGCGAGATCATCGAGCTTACAAAAGGGCAGTATGGCGCTGAGTCGTTTGTGAGATTTTTTAAGGGGGAATCAATATGAGTCCGAATTTTCCGATACTCCCCGACAGCGCGGCGACCATACTTGCGGCTCTGGGGTTGATAGCCATTATTGTGTACATAGTTGCATCGGCAGCCGAGATGAGAGCGATTCGCCGGGAGAATACAATCCGTGAGCTTAAAGCGGATGTCAGAGCTGACAAAACGTCCGACAAGCTTGCCGACTGCTACTCCGCTGTAGCTCACGGAGACCCGGCTGACTGCGATTATTGGGATGAGACGGCAGAATTATTTAAATAATAAAGGAGATCAAATTATGGGAAAGTACAATTTTTCGGCTGCAAAATTCGCCGAGATAGAAAAAAGACTCGCTGATCTGGAGATGCAGAACGCGAAGCTGCTGGCAGAAAACAGGTCGCTGAACAGCATGATCGCGAAGAAAAATCCGGAGAGAAATCTGTACCGTGAGGTCAAGGATTCAAGCAAGATCAGCAGCCTTTTCGGATTTTCAGCCGACGGCGGAATTCTTAAGCCTACCGACGATCAGGCGAAGATATACAACAATTTTCAGACGTTCTACACGAATATTCTCAGGGCGTTGAAGCCGTTTGTCCGTGAGAAAATCACTGGTCAGGCAGGTTATCGTATTGTCGGAACTCCGATAAATGAATTAAGCGATAAAGAATGGGAAATCGTTGTTGAAACTATGGATGCGATCATCGACACCATTTTTTATGCTAAAGTCAAAATGGGTGAAAGTAGCATCAATGGAGATAAAAAATAACCGTCTGAAAAGCATCAGACGGAAAAAGAAATATAAAAACATTAACCACTGCTATTATAACATATGAGCTGCCAAAATGCAATAGGCGCGGAGAAAAAATTGTGATTTTATTTTCATAGCGTGAACATGGCTGTGGCGGCTCGCCGCTTATAGCACAACACGGAGGAAAAGTCAAGTTTTGAAAATAGGATTATGGGCTGACAGTCACAATTTTCCGAGTTTACCGCTAATGAAGCTATCTGCGTATCATAAGTCAATAGGCGATGAAGTTGAACTATTCGACCGATGGAACTGCTACGATCTGGTTTATGCTTCAAAAGTGTTCAGTTTTACAGACGATATCGACATTTATCCTGTTCAGGCTGATGAAATCCGGAAAGGCGGTACAGGCTACTGTATCAGTGTACAAAATGGTCGTGAAGTTTTCGATAGTTTAAAGAATACAGCTCTTCTAAAGGATATAGAGCATATTTATCCGGATTATGACTTGTATCCTCAATACAACTATGCTACAGGATTTCTAACAAGAGGTTGTCCTCGAAACTGCGGATTCTGTGTAGTCGGTAAGAAAGAAGGGCTATGCTCTTATCAGGTGGCTGACCTGTCGGAATTTTGGAGAGGGCAAAAGGAAATTAAACTGCTTGACCCGAATCTGCTTGCCTGCAAGGATCACGAAAAACTATTGATACAGCTTTCGGAAAGTGGCGCAAGGATTGATTTTACGCAAGGACTTGATATTCGCCTTACCAATCCGGATAATATACGGCTACTGAACGCTGTGAAAACAAGCATAATTCATTTTGCATGGGACAATCCAAAAGAAGATTTAACACCATTTTATAAACAGTTTTCAGAGCTTACAAATACTAAATCTGAACGTAATAGATCAGTGTATGTGCTTACCAATTTTAACAGTACACTCGACGAAGATCTATACAGAATCTACACGCTCCGTGACTTAGGCTACAGTCCATATGTGATGATTTATCAAAAAGAAACTGCTCCAAGAGAAATACGAAGATTACAGCGTTGGGTTAACTGCCGCTGGATTTTCAGAAGTACAAGTAAATTTGAGGAGTATAGAGAATAGGAGGAAAAGCCAATGTTTATTGAAGAAAAAAACATGATCAGATTAACAGACACCGACGGCATACAATTTGATCTGGATATCAACGCTGTTGATGAAGTTCTTGCAATCAGTGACGCAGGAGCAGATATTCGCATCACAGGCGGTGAAAGGATCAGCGTCAGGGAACCTGCCATTGAGGTCACGGAGAAAATCATTAAGGCGAGGTATGGCGCATGAAAGTATTGATCGCCTGTGAAGAATCCCAGAGAGTATGCACAGCATTCCGCGAGCTCGGTCACGAAGCATACAGCTGCGACATACAGGAATGTTCCGGAGGTCATCCTGAATGGCACGTACTCGGCGACGTTCTGCCGCTGATAAACGGGAACTGCGAATTTTTCACAATGGACGGCGCGGCACATAAAATTAACGGCAAATGGGACTTGCTTATTGCTCATCCGCCGTGTACATATTTAAGCAATGCCGGGGCTTGCAGACTATACCCTAATAGAGGGCAGATTGACAGGCAGCGTTTTCGAAGAGGACAAAACGCGAAAGAATTTTTTATGCGTTTCTATAACGCCGACTGCGAAAAAATATGCGTTGAAAATCCGATTCCATCAAAGATTTTCAGCTTGCCGCCGTATTCGCAGACAATACAGCCATTTGAATATGGTCATCCATACAGTAAAAAAACATGTTTGTGGCTTAAAAATCTGCCGGCGTTGAAGCCGACAAATATTCTTGATAAATATAAACCTTATATATCTTGTGGGACGAGCCGAAACAAAGGCAATAAGGATAAATCAGGCTTTTCAAGGTCAGGCGGAGCGTCGAAAATCAGAAGCAAAACCTTCCCCGGCATAGCCAGAGCAATGGCAGAGCAGTGGGGAAATGAAGCAAAGGAGTTGTAAAAAAATGACCAACGAAGAAAAGCCCAGCAGCTTTTGTATGCTCTGATGAGGATATGTCCGTCCGGAACTCGCACGTTTTGCACAAGGCGTTATCGACGACGGCTATGACTGGCAGGAGCTTGTGCGCCTGGGTGCGCAAGAGCGAAAGGACAGTCAGAGGTCGATATAAAGACGACAACATTTCACATATTTGACAACATACACACACCACGCTTCTGAAGGGTTGAGCGTATCAGCCCTATCCCAGGCTTGCAGGCTTTATCCGATTGCCGGAACTGTACAACTCCGGCGATCTGTAATTTATGAAACGGAGGTTGAAAATGAGGGATCATACAAATACAGAGAAGTATAGAAAGCTCAACCGGTTTCTGAGTCTTCTGGGCAATGAAACGGTATCATGGATCCGTATACCCATTGAAGAGATCCTGCCAAAGGTTACCGATGCAGAGATAGACAGATATCTGATGATACTGCTGCGCTCAAAGCCGAAGAGAGATAACGTCCCGGCGATATGAATTTTGTAGAGCCTGTCAGGGATAAAGCTACCGTGCAAGCTATCGGAGACTATCTGAAAACGATCCACGAAAAATACTATGTTATGTATATGATCGGGATCTACAGCGGACTGAGAGTCTCGGACATTCTGAAATTCAGGGTAAGGGACGTGAGGAACAGGTCGAGCATAAAGCTTCGGGAGAAGAAAACCGGCAAGGAGAAGATTTTTCCGGTCAACGCCGCTCTCCGAAAAATCATCAAGGAATACTGCGAAAAAAAGAGCGACAGCGACTTTCTTGTTCCAGGCGCGCGTACTAAAGACAAGGCGGTCAGCCGTGAGTACGCATACCGTGTCATCCACAAAGCCGGGCTGCGTTTTGGTCTGACTAATCTTGGAACGCATACGATGCGAAAAACGTTTGGGTATCATTTCTACATTCAGACGAAGGACATCGTTCTGTTGATGAGAATTTTCAATCACAGCGATCAGAGCAAGACTTTGAGATACATAGGTATCGAGCAGAGCACTATTGACGATGCTATTGAGAATTTCAGCTATTATTAAACGTTTAAGTTCCTATAAATTGTATATGTGAACTAAAAAAACGAACGTCCCCGAAACCTCGCAGAATAGCGATTTTGGAAAATATCTTTAGTTCACACAATGCACATTGTGTGAACTAAAGTTGGAAAGGAAAATTGAAAGATGACTGACGGTGCAAAGAATGATCCTGACAGATGATCTTATGCCGGACGGGCTGTACCTGCTCCTTATTCTGCTTTTTCTTATGGCGGCTGCATATAGTCTTTATCTGGATGAGCGGAAACACATTTCCGAAGCGTTCAGGGACAGAGAGTATGTGGAAGCCGACGAGGATACGGACAGGCTTTCGGGTCTGTATCGCGCCGCAGCAGAGGGCGATCCGGCTGACCGGGCGCTCTGGGAAGAGACAGCGAGAGAGCTGGAGCAGGAGAAAAAAAACAGGAGGTAAAAAATGAACAAAGTTATTTTAAAAGGGCGGCTGACGGCTGACCCGGAATTACGACAGACGCAGTCAGGCGTGGTCTCTTGTCGTTTCACGGTTGCCGTGGAGCGCAAAATAGCAGACAAGGCTACGGGACAGAAGCAGTCGGACTTTATAAACTGCCAGGCGTGGCGTCAGACTGCCGATGTGGTCAACAAATATTTCAGAAAAGGACAGCTGATACTTCTGGAAGGAACGTTGAGAACGGGCAGTTATCAGGACAGGATTCACAACGACGTAACGCATTATACCACGGACGTTCTTGTGGAAAGCGTAGAATTCTGCGCGCCTAAAAGCGGCAACGGACAAGCTTCCGCGCCTGCTCCGCAATCCGCTCCGGCGCAGGGCAGACCGCAAACGTCCCAGTATCAGACGCAGCCTCAGGCGTACGGAGGATTTGAAGAGATTTTCGGAGATGACGCGCCGTTTTAAGGGGTGAGTTATGATTACCTGTGAAATTGGCACGAAACTCCCGTCTCTAAACGAGTATATCAGAGTATGCCGCAAAAACAAGTATGAAGCGGCGCGTTTCAAGGCAGATATCGAATCTGTCATAAGCATATTTATCAGAAGCCTGCCGTGCTTTGAAAAGCCTGTAAAGCTTCATTTCCGCTGGGTTGAGAGTACGAGGCGGCGTGACCTGGATAATGTTGCGTTCGCAAAGAAATTTATTCTCGACGCTATGGTCAAGTCGGGAAAGCTGAAGGACGACAACCGCAGATATGTTACGGCGTTTACAGACACGTTCGAGTACGGCAGGGAAAATAAGGTCATTTTGACTATCGAGGAAATAATATCCAAATAACGAGGTGATCGTATGCCCAGACCGATGAAAAAGGGGCTTACTTACTTTGCATTGGATGTTGACATTTTCGAGGACGATAAAATTTTCGATCTTCAAAACGAGTATGGTCCTTTAGGTGAGGTTATCTATGTACGCTTACTGTGCTTTGTGTATAAAAACGGCTACTATTACCGTTTTGAAAGCTTAGACAAATTGGCGGCAATGTTAATGAGGTCTATCGGCAATAGATGGGCAAAGGACAAAAAGACCGTGAAAGAAGTTATACTTTATCTTGCTAAGATTAATCTCTTTTCATCAGAGCTTATGCTAAGAAACGTTATAACCTCTCGGAGTATCCAGGAGCGTTACCTAATAGCGGTGGGACGTAGACGGTCAAAAATAGCTGAGTATTGCCTTATCGAAAAAAATTCAGATTTCGACGAAGGTTTATTAAGTGCACCCGAAAATCCGGTTTCTGTTGCAGAAACTCCGGTTAATGTTACAGAAACTTCAATTAATGTCAACGATAATGCGCACACAAAAGTAAACAAAACAAAAGTAAACAAAAGTAAAGTAGTTGCGTGCTCCGAAAATTCAACAGTTTCAACAAATTCAACAATCGTAGAATTTGGAACCGTAAAACTGACACAACAACAACACGACGAGCTTGTAAAAGATTTTGGCAGCGAAAAAGTCGAGGAGTACATAAAGCGATGCGACGAGTACCAGCAGTCAAAGGGCAGGCAGTACAGCACTAACTACGAAACCATACGCAAATGGATAGAAGAAGATAAAGAAAAAGAGAAGAAAAAAGAGCATTCCGACGGCTTCGACCCGGAGAAGTATAAATGCCTTATCAACAATATCTGAAAGGAGCAGGAAATGAAATATTGCAGATTATGCGGCGCGGAACTACCGGAAAATGCACCGAGCAAGAGATACTGCAACGGCTGCGCGCGCTATCTCCATATATTGCGCGGCGTCGAGATGCGCAGAAAGAAACGTTCCGGAAAGCTCAGTTTATCCGACAACCTCGTGCGGGACGCCAACGCCGCTATGGCAAGCGGTATTTCATACGGTCAGTATATGGCTTTAAAAAATCAGAAAAAAGGAGTATAGCTATGGGAAAGCTGCTGGATTTTTTTCTGTATGCGATCCTGGTTGCCGCTCCGTTTTTCGGGATCTGGCTGTATCTGCGCAGTGTGAATCCCCGAGTCAATATGGAGAAGCTGAAACGCGACATCGACGGCGTCAGCCGGCTGAAAGAGAGACTTGCCGCTGTGGACGAGCTGATATTGGACGTTCAGCTGAAAACTCTGAAAAAACACAACATAAGGGGAAAGGGAATAACCATTACCTGGAGCGACAATGTGACGGGCAAGGAAAAGAATCTGAATTTTATTATCGACGGAGACTCTACGGCGTCCGACGAGCTGATACGGCTTGCATATGCCGTCCGTTCGGAGACAAAGCAGAGCCTGATGAGCAAGGTGTACAAGCTTCCGAAGAAACGGAGGTAGGAGAGGAAGACCGGAGCAGGCAAGGGGAGAGGTCTCTCTCTCCTGCCGTTCGCCGAAAGACATAGTGTTCCGCCAAGCAACGGAAACGTAACGCAAAGGAAGTGATGAAAGTGGAAGGGGATCATTTTTGCAGCCGGTGCGGCGTATGGATCGGCAACCATAACACCGGAGAAACGCCGGAGGGGCAGAAAAGTTTTTTCAGTATTATCAGACGCAAATACTGCGAAGAATGCCGCCCGGCAGCTATCAGCGAACAAACGAGAGTCCGCCTGCATAACCTTCGGCACAGAAACAAACCAAAGCTGAAACAGGCTGCGGACGAGCTGACCAAAGCCGTAGAAGTGATAGAAGCGCAGAGAGAAGTGATCATGATGCTGAAAGCGGAGCTGGAGAATCGTGTGAAACGATGAAAGGAGAAACTTAATGAAAAAAGTATGCGAATGCTGTGGAAAAGAATTTAATGCATATTTATCGTGGGATACTAAGTGCTGTAAGTGCGAGAAACTTGAACGCCTTAAAAAAATACAAGACGGCATCAAGGAAGCAGAACCCGGAGAGAAAGTTGACGCATTTTCAACCGATTATGTTGTTTGTCCTTACTGTGGTAATGGAATGGAAACTAACTATGGCTATGAAGATTTTCCAGAAATTTATGAGGAGGGCAACCACGAGATCGAATGCCCGGAGTGTGAACGCATTTTTATCTTGACTACGTCCGTGTCTTATAGTTGGAAAACAAAAAAGCTGAAAGGCAAGGAGAAAGAAAATGTCTGAAATAAAATTTAAGCCTTGTCCGTTCTGCGGCAGCAACAAACTGAAACTTGTGAAGAAGAAGATCAACTACAAAGACAAAAAAGCCTATGTCGCTTCTATCCGTTGTAATTGCTGCAACGCGAGAGGCGGAACAGTGATAAACCTTACAATACCCTATGCCATTAAAGAAGATGTTGAACAAGAGGCTGTTGACCGTTGGAACAGGAGGGACGAAAATGAGACTGATTGATGCGGATAGATTAATCAAGAATAATGTTGAAGATATGCATATCAATACTGACTTTATGACTGCCGCCGTGTTGTCGGCGTTTAACAGAATACTTATGAACGAACCTGAAATCAGAGTGCCTGATGAAGGATTTTGTGAAAACGAAAACGAAAATCATTCAGAAGTCGATGAGTTTAGATGTTCATCGTGCGGACTGCATCTTGAAGATTGGATGAGAATTGAAGAGGAATGCAGATATGAATATACACTAAAGTTTTGCCCTGAATGTGGAAGAAAGGTAAGGAGATGAAAATGAGACTGATTGACGCGGACGCTTTAAAAGTGACTATAAGCAAATACGAATTCGACGCGCCGAACGAAAGATACAAGCAGGGCGGAGAATGTGTGCTTAACTTTTATATGCCTAAAATTATCGATGATGCTCCTACAATCGAAGTCGTGCCTGTGAGGCATGGAGAGTGGCTTGATTCTGGCATAAACGGCACTGTGTCCTGTTCGATTTGTATGTTTACAGATTTCTTTGCGAAGCAGAATAGAGTGATGCTTTTTAAACATTGCCCCGGATGCGGTGCGAGAATGGACGGAGGTCATGAAGATGAAATCTATTGACGAAAAAATATCCAAGCTTGAAAAACAGCTTAGAGATGCAAAAGCTGAGAAAGAACTGATCGAATCAGAAAATCCGGGGACTATTGAGGCGAGGGTTTGCAAAGTTATGAAGCTTAAAGGCGTAATGCAAAAGGAACTCGCCAAAGAATTAAGTGTGTTGCCCTCAGCAATATCGCATATTTTAAGCGGCAGGAGAAAGCTATCAGCCGAAAGAATCGGGAAAGCAGCGTGGTTCCTTGGTGTAAGCTGCGATTATCTCATTCTCGGCAAAATGGACGGAGGCGGAAAATGAGAAACTACCAGCCACAGAAGAATAATCCATATAAGCTGCCCACAAGCTTATACAGGCGCATGATAGATCTTGTTCGGGATTATGACCGGATCAGAGAACAGAAGAGCAGCATACTCAGCGGCGACCCGACGGGAAATGATAAGCTTGCTATGCTCAGCAGAGATTGTGAGGCGGTGGAAAAGGCGCTTGCAAGAATACCGCCGGAATACCACAGGGGCATTATGAACAGTATTTTGTATCACTCGAAATACCCTTACACGGCAGGCGAGCGGACATATGGTTATTGGAAATCGAAATTAGCATATTTTATCGCTGAATATCTTGGATATATTTAGAGTAACACCGCACAGAGCACGTCCGACGACTTTGTGCGGTTTTTAAAAAGTTTGCAGTTTTGGGAAAAAAATATATGCTACAATAGAGATATAAGATAAGCCGCTATAGGATAAGGCGGAGAGGTGGTTGGGCGGGATATGCTTTCTAAGAGATGCAACAGATGCGGCAGGCGTGTAGCTGTGGGCAGACAGTGCAACTGTTACGTTCCTCACATATACAAGCCGGCATCCACAGACAAATACACGGATGAGCTGAAACGTTTCTATCACACGGCAGACTGGCTGACCGCCCGGGATGAGTGCATCAGCAGGTGCTATGGGATAGACATATACAGCCTTTTTGAGCGCGGCGTGATCGAATACGGTTTCACGGTGCATCACATTATTCCTCTGACCGACGACTACTCCCGGCGGCTTGACCCTGGGAATCTGATATATCTGACCGAGAGCAACCACCGGCTGATACACAAGCTGTATCAGACCGAACGGGAGCAGACTATCGGGAAGCTGAGGGGGTATGTTGAAATGTTTGGGGATAAGTACATTTAACCAAGGGGATTCTCTTCCCGTCGCAAATTTCCAGATATTTTTTCCCGGGAGGTGCGAAATGGGACGAACAAGGAAGCCGCTTTCGGAGCAGAAAGGTCACCTGACATCCGAAGAGCAAGTGCGCCGGGCTGCCGAGCAGGGGCTGGTGAAGTCGGGGCGGTCATATATCGCGCGACCTCCGGGCTGGCTGTCCGACCGGGCAAAAAAAGAGTATGCCAGGCTGTACGAATGCATGAAAAGCATGGATATGCTGGGTGATCTGGATGCGAACAACCTTGCGGCATACTGTGAGGCTTTCGACAACTATCTGACCGCCACCGAGGACATCAGGGCAAACGGTCTGACTGTTGTAATTGACGGCGAGCCTTTTGCAAATCCTGCTGCCAGCCTGCAAACCAGATATGCAAAGGAAATGAGAGAGTTCGGCAAACAGTGCGGACTATCCATTGACAGCCGCCTGAAATTCGCATCAGCCAAGCTTGAAACGATTGAAGAGAGTATTACCGGGGAATTTGGTGATATTTAGTGACTATCAGGCAGGAGTTGACAGAGTATGCCCGACAGTGCATAGACGGCAGTATAATTAGCTGCACCAAGCACAAATGGGCGTGTATGCGCTTTCTCAGCGACATGGAGCGGCTGGCGGACGACAAGGAATATCCGTATACCTGGAGCGAACCGGAGGCGCAGAGGATAGTTGATTGGTTCTTCCTGCTGAGACATTCCAAGGGCGTACTTGCCGGCAAGCCCATAACGCTGACGACCGCTCAGAAATTCAGCCTGTGCCAGATCTACGGCTGGCGGAGAAAATCGGACGGTCTGCGGCGGTTCAACAAGTCCTTCAAGGAAGTTGCGCGGAAAAATGCCAAATCCCAGGAAGAAGCCGGCGTAATTCTGTACGAGATGTCATACGGCTCGGTGAAAAACAAGGAGATCAACGAATGCTACTGCGCAGGAACAAAGCGCGAACAATCGAAAATTGTGTTCAACGAGTGTGCAAATCTGCTGAAAGGTTCTCCTCTCGCCGTCAAGTTCAAGTGCGGCAAGCAGCTCATCGAGCACATAAAAACAGGGTCGTTCCTGAAAGCCCTCAGCAAAGAGGACGGACAAAAAGGCGACGGCACGAATCCGGCGGTGCTTGTTCTGGACGAGTACCACCAGCACGCCACAACGGAATTTTACGACCTGGCGATAGGCTCTAACACCAAAGAACCGCTGCTGATGATAATAACCACGGCAGGTATGGATCTGAACTTGCCTTGCTACAGGCAGGAATATAAATACTGCTCCGACATCCTGAACCCTGATAAGCCGGACATTGTGAACGACGAGTACTTTGTTGACATTTTTGAGGCTGAACCGGGAGTGCAGCTAACGGATGAGACTTATGACAGGCTGGCGGAGATGTCGAATCCTATCCGGGCGTCTTATCCGGAGGGCAGGAAGAAGCTCCGGGACGACTACATGGTTGCAAAGCAAGTGCCTGAAAAAATGACGGCGTTTCTCACAAAGGCGCTGAATACCTGGGTGCAGGCGAAACAGGGCGGCTATATGGACATGGCGAAGTGGAACAGGTGCAGAGTTGACAAGCTGCCTGTTGACATTGCAGGGCGTGAGGTCTACGTAGGCTTTGATATGTCGGCGAAGATCGACCTTACAAGCGTCGCCTTTGTGATACCGTTCAAGGACGGCGAGACAGTGAAATACATCCTGTTTTCTCACAGCTTCATACCGAACAGGGAGAAGCTCCGGGAGCGCATCACGGTGGACAAAATGCCCTACGACGCCTGGGAGCGGAACGGCTGGCTTACAGTGACGGACAGCGAAATAGTCGATCAGAACGCCGTCATGCGGTATGTGAAAGCCTTCTGCGGATCGAACAAGCTTAAGATCGCAAGTCTGTGTTTCGACCCTGCCAATGCCTCAAAACTCATGCTGGAACTTTCTGAGGAGGGCTACGACGTGGTGGAGGTGTACCAGTCCCACAAGTCCCTGAACGAGGCGACGGCAGGCTTCCGGGAGCAGGTATACTGCGGAAACGTTATATATCTCAACAACCCTCTGTTGAATTTCGCAATGGGAAACGCCGTGCTCCGGGTCAATAACGGGCTGATAAAAATAGACAAGGACGCGTCGATCAGGCGTATCGACCCGGTAGACGCGGCTCTGTGCGCGTTCAAGATGTCTATGTATCATGAGTTTATAGATATGACCGACGTTGACGAGTGGTTGAAAAGTGATAGGTGGTGAAAAATGGGAATATTCAAACGAAAGATCAAAAACGAAGCCGAGACCCTGACAATACAGCAGATAAACGACTTTTTTGACAGCCAGGATGTACTTTCGGCTATGGGAAAAAGCGATCTGACGGCTGCTACTTACTATGCCTGTATGCAGATCAGGTGCAGCGCTCTGGCGAAAATTCCGTTCAAGCTGTACCGGCAGGACGGAGACGGCGCGCAGTCTGCCGACCACAGCATCAGCGAGCTGCTGAAATTCAGACCCAATCCGTACACCACGGCTCACGATTTCCTGTGGGCGACGGAGTTCCAGAGGCTTGAATACGGCAATGCGTTCTGGGTGTACAATTTCTCCGGCGGAAAAATAACAGCTCTGTATCTTCTCAACAGCCCGGCGGTGGAGATCATGGTGGACAATGCCGGCATCCTGGACAAGCCAAACGGGGTGTATTACATATATACGGACGAGAAAAAAGGGCGTCTGATCTATCCGGCTGACCGGGTGGTGCACTTCAAGAATTTTTCCATGAACGGCATCAAAGGCACGCCGCTGAAAAAATATCTGTACGACGTGATAATGCAGGAGAAATACGCCCAGAAAGTCGTAAAGGAGAAGTACAGCAAGGGATTGCAAGACCCTATCGTAGTTTTCTACACCGGCGATCTGAACAGGGAAAAAAGCCAGGCGATCAAGAAAAAATTTGCAAGCCTGGGCGGCGCTGAGAATGCCGGAAAAGTAGTGCCGCTACAGGCAGGTTTTGAAGTGAAACAGCTTGAGACCAAGCTGGTAAACTCCCAGTTCTTCGAGCTGAACGGCTTGACCACACGGCACATCGCAAATGCTTTCGGTGTCAAGTCCTTCCAGTTGAACGACATGGAGAAATCCACATACAGCAACATCGAGCAGCAGAACAGGGCATTCTATTCCGACACTATGCAGAATGTTCTGACCTGCTACGAGCAGGAAATGACATACAAGCTGTTATCCACGGCTGACAGGAAAAGCGGAATTTTTGTCAAGGGCAACGCCGATGTGTTCCTGAGGTCCGATATTGAATCCCGGTATCGCTCCTATCAGATCGGAATATTAAGCGGATTTTTGAAGATCTCGGAGGCGAGAAAAAAAGAAGATCTGCCTTTTGTGCCGGGAACAGACAAGCTGATAATCGGCAACGGCGCATCAATCCCACTGGAAGATCTGGGAAAACAGTATGAGAAAGGAGGGGCGAATAATGAGTAAATTCACATTCACGAGAAAAGACAAGGTCGGAAAGCCGAGGGAATGCGGCTACATGAAGTATGACCGGGTCTCGGGGGATTCCGCTGCGCTGTATTTCTACGGCGACATCTGCGGAGAATCCTGGGAGTCCAGGTATTTCGACGAGGATAAAGCGCCCCAGGACATTGTTGATTTCCTTTCGGAGATCAACGAGGGCGGCGGCACAAAACGGCTTGACGTCTACATCAATTCAGGCGGCGGCAGCGTGTTCGGCGGCATTGCTATCTATAACATTCTGTCACGCTATCAGGGCGAAAAAGTGGCGCATATTGACGGCATAGCGGCGTCCATCGCCGGCATTATCCCGTTCGCCTGCGACAAGGTGATCGCCAGAGCATCTTCGCAGCTTATGCTGCACAAGCCCTGGAGCATTTGTGCGGGCAACGCTGACGACATGAAAAAGTGCATCGAATCCCTCAACATCTGCGAGCAGTCTATCATCAGCATCTACGCCGAGCACGCTGTAAACGGCACAACTGCGGACAAGATAAAGTCCATGATAGACCGGGAAACATGGCTCACCTGTGAGCAGGCGTCGCAGTATTTTGACATTGAGATCGAGCCGGGAGAAGCCGCCGCGGCGTGCATTTCCGAAAGCTATGGGCTATACAGAAACGCTCCCGAAAGTCTCAGAAAATCGGCTCAGCCTGAACCGGAAGAACAGGCTGACATCCACCGCAAAAGAAAACTTCAGCTTATGCACGACTGTATGAGCAGTAGTTTTCAGAATAAAGAAAGAAGGTATATCAATGACAAAACTTGAAGAAATGCAGGCTCGTCTTGCTTCGCTGCTCAACACAATGCAGGAGCATATTGACAAGAACGAGCTGGACGAGGCGGAAGCTGCCAAGGCGGAGCTTGATAAGCTTGCCGACAAGATCGAGAAGCAGAAACTCGTAGACAAGCTGACAGAGCAGAACAGGATTCCCGGAAAGCCTGCGGAGACCGCTCCCGGGGAAGCCGGCAAGGCAGCCGACAGCGCAAGCTTCATCCGCGCCTGTATCAAGAGTTTTTCCGGCAAGCCTCTCACGGATGCGGAAAATTCCCTCCTGCTGCCTACCGCGTCCACTCCGGCAGGTACAAACGGCGAGGGCTACATTCTTCCCGAGGACGTTCAGACACGCATCAACAAGCGCATCCGGGATTTCCGCTCCATGCGTTCGGTGTGCGGCAGCATCAGAACTACAGCCCTCAAAGGCTCGTTCCCGGCGGAGAATATCGACAGCCTTACCGGGCTGGTGGATTTCACTGACGGCACTGACGGCGAGGATTCAACCGACTTTTCATTTACTCAGATCTCGTTCAGCCTGAAAGAAAAAGCGGCGTTCATCAAGCTGTCCAACACTCTTCTCGCCCTGACGGATAACGACCTTGTGGCGTATATCGTGGATATTTTCGCTAAAAAGGCGGTTATCACGGAGAACGCAATGGCTGTGGCAGCTATCGAGAAAGGCAAAACCAAGAAAACTCTTGCCGGCTGGAACGCCCTGAAAAGTTCTATCAACAAAGACCTCGACCCGGCTGCATTGTACGGCACGGTGATCGTGACAAATCAGGACGGCTTTGACGCTCTGGATTCCGCCCTGGACAGCACCGGCAGACCTGTCCTCCAGCCTGACCCGGCTAATCCCACATCAAAGCGATTTGTCGGCTATCCTGTAGTTGTATTCAGCAACGCGCTGCTTGCCTCCACAGCGGCAACATCTTCTAAGGACGGTTATGCCCCCGTTTACTACGGCAACCTGGAGGAGGGCGTCAAGTTCGTTGACCTGGGTCAGACCCAGTTTGCAGCATCCAGAGAGGCAGGCTTCATGAGCAACACGACTATTGCCCGGCTCATCGAGTTTGTTGACGTGGTTCAGAACGACGCCTCCGACAAGTGCTACTGTGTGGGACAGCTTAAAGTTGCGGACAAAACAGGCTCATAATTCGGCGGTCTCGCCGGAGCAGGAGGGAGAGCATGGAATTAGAATTCATCAAAAAAGCCCTGAAAGTTGACTTCGACGACGACGATGACTATATCGCTCTGCTGCTGGAGGCGGCTGCCGAGTACATCAGGGAGGCAACGGGCAAGTGCGATTACACCAGTGCCAGGGTAAGACTTCTTGCGCTGGTGATAATTACAGAACTGTATGAGAAGCGTGCTTTAACTGTGGAAAAAGCAGGCGAAAAGGCGCAGTATGCCATACGCTCGATAATAACGCAGCTACAAATGGAGGAGTATTTGGACGATGAAACTGGAAACTGATACAGGCAAACTCAATCAGCGGGTCTCTATTCAACGCCATATATCAGTTATTGACAATGACATCGGCTGGCAGTCGGAAGAATGGACTGACTATCACTCCTGCTGGGCGGCAGTCAGCGGTGTTTCCGGGCGCGAATACTGGCAGGCGCGTGAACAGCACGAAGAAAATACAGTTAACTTCAAGATCAGATACTGCAAAAAGCTGAGAGATCTGAATACCACGGACTTCCGCATAATTTTCAGGGGTAAAATTTACGACATCAAGTCCGTGGACGATCTCCGGTTTGCAGACAGTCTGATGCTGATAAAGGGGGTGCAGAGAAATGGCTGATACTATAACCCCGGATGATCTGGTAAAGGCGATCACGTCGGCGTGCGCGCAGTTCAACGACGATGTGCGTGAGAAAATAGCTGACGGCGTTGAGAAGATCGGCAGGGAGGCGGTGGAGGAAGTCAAAGCCCTCTCTCCCGTCTATACAGGCAAAAGCAAAAAAGTCAAGAGGCGGAATTACAAAAGAGGCTGGCGGTATCAGGTGGAAAAACGCCGGGGAACGGTCAAGGTAACGGTGCATAACAGCAAAAATCATCAGTTGACCCATTTGCTCGAAAATCAGCACCTGACCCGGGACGGCACAACGTATTCCAGGGCTTTTCCACATATCGGCATCGCCAACGCCAACGCGGAGAAAAAAGTTGACAGACTGATAAAGGAGCTGGGCAATGGAACTGAATGAAATTTCAAAAAAGCTTGAAACTATCGGCATCCCTGTGGCGTATCTGAAATTCACCAAACCCCAGAAGCTGCCGTTTATCGTCTTTTTCGAGAGCGGAACGGAGATAGAGGGCGCGGACAGCCTCAATCTGTACAGGCGCGTGGATATAAATATAGAGCTGTATTCCGACAGCAAGCCAAAGGGAATAAAGATCGAGCGTAAAATTGAAAGCCTGTTTTCAGATACGCCGATACACAAGGACGGTGATGTGTACCTCCCCGACGAGGAAATGTACATGACATCATTCTCATTTGAAACCATACAATCAATAGAGGAGGACTAAATATGTCTATGAAAGACGAAAAGAACAGGATCGCGATGGGTTCATGCGATATCTATATGACAGAGTTTACCGGAAGTACTTTCGCGGATATTCCCGAGGATTCCGTTCTGGAAACGCCGGAGAATCTCATCGGCAGAACAAAGGACGGCGCGACTTTTTCCTATAACACTACGTCCTATACGGCAAAGTCCGACGACGGCATCGCTCAGAGAACCGAAATTACAGAGCAGACAGTGACGCTGTCCTTCGGTCTTATCACCTGGAACGGCGACACGATACAGAAGCTTATCCCTATTGCGAATGTGGTAGTCCAGGCGATCGGGGGCACGGGAAGAAAGCTTAGAAGAACGACAGGCAAAAGCATTGGCAATGCCGACGGCAAGGTGTACATTGTCCGTGCCGTCCATAAGGACAAGGTCAAGGGAGACGTAAAGTACACGATCATCGGAAAGAATCTGGAGGGCTTTTCAGCCGCCTATAAGCCCGGTTCGGAAACCACCATTACGCCGACGATCACCGCCGAGCCGGACGGCAACGGCGATCTCTTCATCATTGACGAATACGACGTTGAGGGAACGGTATCCGAATCATGAAGTATCGTCTGCCAACTGTACGGGAGTACTATATCCTGAAATATTCCCGGGATGTTATGCAGGTATACGAGACAGCCCGGGCTATAGCAGGTGAATTTTCAGAGGCAAAGGATTTCGGGGCGTTTTGCAGGGAATACCTGGAGTGGGTCGATGGCATCAGAGCCGCCGACCCTCTTCTGCAAATCCCGTATTATCCGGATTTCCCCTGGGAGAAGCGTTATTATAACTGCGGTACAAAGGATATAAAAATGGTTTCGGATTACACCAGGCTTGATTTTAACCAGGTCTGCAAGCTGCCGATAACCCAGTTCTGGGCGTGGCTTCGGGACGGATTCATCTACAACTGCGAATGTGACAAAACCGGTCAGGGGCTTGAATATCTGGAAAAGGCATATTATAACTCCCAGAAAGAACCGGGCCGGGAGGCGTTCAGGGAGCTGAAAGGAGCGTCAGGCAATGGCAGGAAATAGGATCAAGGGAATTACTATACAGATCGGCGCGGACACCACAGGTCTGGACACGGCTCTTCAAGGCATCGAGAAAGCCGGAAAAAACACGCGGTCGGAGCTCCGGGAGGTGGACAGCGCCCTGAAAAAAGCACCCGAAAGCGCGGAACTCTGGCGGCAGAAGCAGGAGCTACTCACAAAAGCAGTCGAGGACAGC
>JAGBGT010000109.1 GCA_017935865.1 Ruminococcus sp.
CGCAGTCAGATTTTTCGTCAGATTGCATAAAAATCACGCAGGCAGGCTGACGCCTGTCAAGTGATTTTTGTGTGATATGACGGAAAATATGCAAGCAGATGACGTGCAAAGCCGTTAGGCGTGCTTTGTGCGGTGTTGCCTTGACGCAGTAAGCGGTAAAATTTGCCGAAAAGATGTGCACATTATCTTGTGAAGACAGGTTCTAATACTACGGCAAGAGCCAGCAGTACCGCAAGCAGTCCGAAATTCACCAGTGAAAAAATCATCATATATCTGCCTGTCCGCGCGCCGGGGGATGTACGGTAAAACTGAAATGATATCAGGCTCGCCAGAGACGCGATCATCGTGCCAAGACCTCCCAGATTTACACCCAGCAGCAGCGGAGCGCTGTTCTCCGTAAACCCACTGAGCATGACAGCCGCCGGAACGTTGCTGATGACCTGGGACAGCGCCGCGGAGATCAGCAGTTCTCTGCCCTGCATTACAGACCTGAAAAATTCGCCGATTGCCTCCACACGGGCGATGTTTCCCACAAAAACGAAAAAGCAGACAAATGTGGCGAGCAGACCGTAATCCGCTTTCAGGAGCAGTCTGCGGTCGGTCGCCAGCACTCCGCAGACCGTGATTATAAGGCAGAACCAGTCCGGCACGATGCGCAAAACCGTCAGCAGGCAGAGAACAAACATCGCCGAGTAGATGCCCAGGAGCGCTCCGGGCATTTTTTCATTTTCGACCGGTCTGGCGGCGCACGGTCTCTTAGGCAAAAGCAGGCAGAGCAGCATCAGCGCCAGGAGACTTGCCGCCGTCAGCGGCAGCATTGTGCGGAAAAAATCGCCCATAGTCAGCCCGTACTCCGAATAGATATACAGATTCTGGGGATTCCCTATCGGCGTCGCCATGCTGCCAAGGTTGGCAGCCGCGGTCTCCAGAACAATTGTGTAGATGCGGCTTTTTTCGTCCGGGATGCCCTCGTAGATAAGCAGCGTCAGGGGGACAAAGGTCAGCAGCGCCACGTCGTTGGTGACGAGCATTGCGAAGAAAAAGCATACCGACGTCATTATCAGCCCGAGACGCCGCAGATTTCCGGCACGCTTCAGCAATGCGGCAGATATGTGCTCGAACACGCCGGCGGAGCGGAATCCGGCGACCGTCAGCATCAGGCAGAAAAGCAAAATAAGCACCTGCGTGTTGCAGTAACCCAGGTACGCCTTGTCCGGAGGAACAAAAAATGCCGTGACTAAGGCTGCCGCAAACGCCGCGGTGAGGACGGGCTGACTCTTGATGAAATTCTTTATCCTGCTCATTTATCCTCACCCTGTAGTTCGCCGATATAGCGCAGAATTTCAGCAAGGCACTCCCCCGGCTCTCCGTCGTTGGAGAAGCGTTTCGTTATGCCGGCTGCCAGGAGCTTTTCGTCGGAAAAGTCCTCGGAATCCGCGAGAAAGCGGCGGCACATCTCCGCATATTTCGGCATAAGCTCCAGCCGCTCGCGTTCCAGCGCCCGAGACAGCCGGATGCCGTCTTCCACCTCGATATACAGCGGAACAAGCAGATCGCCGAAGTGTTTTTTTAGGGCAGTGTACGATTCCGGCGTGCCGATCCCCAGGCAGCTTCCCCTGGAGAGGTCAACGCTGTCTGCGGCGGTAAAATATGCCCAATCCCCCTGGATCGTGCTGTATATCCGGTACTCCAGCACGGAATTTTCGGCGCGCATCCGGCAGAACTCCTCCCAACTGACGAAATAGTATTCCCTGCCGTTTTTCTCGTTTTCGCGCATGGGCCGCGTCGTGTAGAGTATTATCGGCGTAAGCTCCAGCCGGGTCATCAGTTGGCGGAAAATGAAATCCTTTCCGCTGGAGCTTTTGCCTATCAGATAGAAAATCCGGTTCATTTTTCCTTCCTCTTCCGTATCAGAATCTGCATTCACAGGCTAATCCCTTTTCAAATATAATGAATAAGGAGGTGCATTATGGATAAATTTGTTTTAATGGCGTTGGTGGCAACGCTGGGCACATGGTTCGTCACGGCATTGGGCGCTGCAATGGTGGTGTTTTTCCGGTCTCCCAATCAGAAACTGCTGAACCTTATGCTCGGATTTGCCTCCGGCGTTATGATCGCGGCAAGCTTCTGGTCGCTGCTACAGCCGGCTATCGAACGGGCGGAGAAAGTCTCAGATATGCCTGCTTACTTCGTGGCGACTGTCGGCTTTCTGTTCGGGGCTGTCTTTATGTGGAGCTCCGATAAGATCGTGTCATTTACGAGAAAAAAAGTCAACAGCTCCCAGGGGAAAAGCAATGAAAAGCTCAATCGCATAATCATGCTTGTTCTCTCTATTACCCTGCACAACATTCCGGAGGGCCTTGCGGTAGGCGTGGCGTTCGGCGCTCTGAAAAACGGGCCTCTCACAACGGAGGGGCTTATGGGCGCGATCACTATTGCAGTGGGTATCGGTTTGCAGAATTTTCCGGAGGGCACGGCGGTATCTGTTCCTCTCAGAAGGGAGGGATATTCCCGGAAAAGAAGCTTTCTCCTGGGTCAGGCATCCGGAATGGTCGAGCCGGTCGCCGGAGTTATCGGCGCCCTGCTTGTGGTTTACGTTGAGGTCATTCTGCCCTACGCCCTTTCCTTTGCGGCAGGCGCGATGATACTTGTCGCCGTACATGAGCTTATTCCGGAATGCCAGAAAAATCAGAAAGCTCAGCCCTACTTTGCGACAATGGGTATCGTCACCGGCTTTGCGGTAATGATGCTGCTGGACGTTATGATGGGATGACATTTCCGCGAAAAATCCGCATTGCCCGGAAGCAATACGGATTTTTTTACTTCGCCGCCTTTACATTATAAATTATACCATATATTTTCAGAAATTTCAATGCCTTATGCAGCCTGCTCCGGAAAAATCTCTGTTTCAGCCGATATTTTTCCTTGAGGCAACACCGCACAAAGCACGCCTGACGGCTTTGCACGTCATCTGCTTGCGCTTTTCCCGTCATCTTGCACAAAAACTCCTTGACATACGTCAGTATGCCTGCGTCGTTTTTGTACAATCTGACGAAAAAATCGACTGCGCATCTGCCGCACAATCTTTGTGCGGTGTTGCCTTGAAAACTTAGTAAACCTATGTTATAACAGTATATATAATCTCGTCCACCGAAAGGAGCAGCAACATGAAAATCTCCACAAAAGGCAGATACGCCCTGCGAATGCTTACCGACCTCGCCGCGCATCAGGATGATTCCTTTGTCTCTCTGAAAGACGTGGCTCAGCGACAGAATATTTCAAAAAAATATCTGGAGCAGATAGTCCCTATGCTCAACAGCAGCGGTCTTGTACGTACCACCCGGGGTAACAGGGGCGGATATATGCTTGCAAGATCTGCCCGGGAAATAACCGTCGGCGACGTTCTCCGCGCTGCCGAGGGAACTCTTTCCCCTGTTTCCTGCCTGGAGCATATGCCCAACGACTGCCAGAGAGCCGGCTCATGCGCCACCCTTTTTGTGTGGGAGGGACTCTACAAGACCGTTACGGAATACCTCGACAGCATCACATTGCAGGATATTGCCGACCGCATCGCTCCCAGCGACGGAAGCGATTACTGTATATGAACACAGGCTCTTAGTAATATAGACTCCAGGAAATGAAAATCGCCGCGCCAATTATAAGCGCCGCCGAAAAAATAATAATATCCGACTTGCTTTTCCGCAGCTTATAATAGCTGATTATCGCTGTAACCAGGCAGATCAGCAACATTATAACTCCTATCGGAATAAAAAAACGATCTTCCTCATAGTCCTTTGAGCCGGGAGATGATTCAGGGAACATAAAAGCAATTCCTAAAATTCCCAGAAATCCACCTATTATACCGTACAGAAGTCCCCACAGCGAAATCAGAACTTTTTTCATTGGTTCTCCTCCCTTTGACCGCTTTATCAACCATATTATACCATATTTTTTCCGGGAGTACAAGTAATATTTCATTCTGCCTCAGAACTCTATCCCAACTCTTGCAGACACGCCGTTCTGGTAGGGATGCCTGATACATCCGATCTCGCTTATGTAGTCGGCGGCATCGGTAAAGATCCCGGCAGGATCTCTTCCGGTCAGGATGATCTCCGCATTTTTTCTGCCATTTAAAATAAATTCAGCCGCAGCCGTTTTATCAAGCAGTCCATGATAATACGCCGAATTGAACTCGTCGAGAATTATCATGTCATAGTCTCCCGAAAATGATTTCTTCAGCAGATCATTATGACACATTGTCAGCAGAGCTTTGTCATCATCGCTCATATTTTTCACGAAGCCGTAATCCCTGTCGCAGCGCATAACGTCAATGTCCGGTATCAGCGCCAGGGTGTTCAGCTCCGAGGTGAAGCTGCCTTTCATAAGCTGAGCAAAGCACACCCTCATTCCCGAGCCTGCCCCACGCACCGCAAGACCGATAGCAGCCGTGGTTTTTCCCTTGCCGTCACCGCAGTAAATATGAATAAGTCCCATTTTTTCCTCCCTCTGAGAACCTGTCTTCATAAGATATTCACATTATCTTGTGAAGACAGGTTCTGAACCCATCAGCCTATCCCGATGATTTTATAGATCGTTTCCATGTCAATATTCCGGCGCAGGGCGTCGGCGAGCAGATCGTACTGACTCTCTTTGTATTCGCTGTAATTTATCGTTTCCGAAAAATCCAGTCCCCGGCGTCTGAAAAGCGTTTTCACTATCGACGCGGAGACAGCGCTGCTGTCAAATATCCCATGGAGATATGTGCCGAAAACGTTCCCCCTGTATGCGCCGTCGCTGCGTCCGTCCGAAAGCCGTATCAGCGGAGGCTCGCAGCTTTCCGTCTGTCCCATGTGTATCTCATAGCCCTGAACCGCAGCTCCGGACAAATCGCCGAAAAAACCGTTTTCGGCAGCTATGCTCCCGGAGGACTGCCGCTGCGTTTTTTCATTGCGGAAAACCGTGCGGATGTCCAGCAGCTCCAGTCCGCGTATTTCTCCGCCGCACTCCGTATTGTCCGGGTCTGATATTGTCATCCCAAGCATCTGGTATCCGCCGCATATCCCGAAAACAGGCGTTCCGGCAGATGCCTTTCGTTTTATCAGGCTCTCAAATCCGCTTTCCCTCAGCCATTTCATATCGGAAATGGTGCTCTTGCTGCCGGGAATAATTATCATATCCGGCTCGCCAAGGTCAGACGCTTTCTCAACATATCTCACCGATACGCCGCTGTACCGGGTAAACGGGGAAAAATCGGTATAATTCGAGATCTTGGGCAGCCTTATGACGGCTATATTTATAATGTCCGCGCTTTTTTCCGTTAATCTGTCCGACAGGCTGTCCTCGTCGTCGATATCGCAGTCAACATAGGGTACAACGCCAAGCACGGGTTTGCCGCTTTTTTCTTCGAGAATTTTTATACCGTCCCGGAATAATGACCTGTCTCCCCGGAACTTGTTTACTATAAGCCCCTTGATACGCTGCTGCTCATGACGCTCCAGAAGCGAGACCGTGCCGATAAACTGAGCGAAAACACCGCCGCGGTCAATGTCCCCAACAAGAAGTACAGGGGCGTCGACCAGCTCCGCAAGTCCCATATTCACGATATCGTCGGCCTTCAGATTCATTTCGGCAGGACTTCCTGCGCCCTCGATAACGACGACATCCGCCTGCTCAGACAGTCGGTCGTATGCCGTTTTTATGGTCGGTATCAGCTCTTTTTTGTGGCGGAAATACTCCGCTGCACGCATATTCCCCAGCACCCTGCCGTTTACGATGATCTGTGAGCCATGATCGGTCGTGGGCTTTAAAAGAATCGGATTCATCAGAACAGACGGCTCGATGCCTGCCGCCTCCGCCTGCATTGCCTGTGCCCTGCCGATCTCCAGTCCGTCGCGGGTAATACAGGAATTAAGCGCCATATTCTGGGACTTAAATGGCGCGGAGGCGTATCCGTCCTGCCTGAAAATTCTGCATAGCCCGGCACATATGAGGCTTTTTCCTACGTTGGACATTGTGCCCTGTATCATAATCGCTTTTGCCATAATTTCACCCCAATATCTCGTTTACCGCGTTCACCAGCCGCTTATTGTCACGGTGATTTTTTACGGCGATGCGGAAGTAATTCGCATTCAATCCATAATAATTCCCACAGCAGCGTACTGCGATGTTCTTTTCCAGAAGCAGCTTGTCAATGGAACGCGGACAATGAAAAAGAAGGTAATTCGTTTCCGACGGATAAATTTTTATTTCGGGTCTTTCTAATTCGCGGCAGAGATATCCGCGCTCTTTTTTTATCAGCGAAACGGATTTTTCAACATGATCTGCCGCCTGCAAAGCCGCGATCCCGGCAAGCTGAGCAGGGACGGACACGCTCCAGTATTGTCCGGTACCGCGTACCTTTTCTGCCAGCCTTGCGCTGCCGAAGATCATATATCCCAGCCTCAGCCCTGCCATTGCATATAGCTTGGTAAAGGCTTTCAGGATGACAGTATTTTCGTTGAGAAACGCCGTATCATCGCCGTTTTTGCCGGTGAATCCCATAAAGCACCTGTCGATGACAAGCAGGATATTCTCCTCGGCGCACCTGTCGGCTATTTTTTTCATCAGCTCAGGGGAGATAAGCGCTCCGGTGGGATTGTTGGGGTCACACAAAAAGAAAATATCAACATCATGGAGATCGTTGAGTATACTCTCTGTAATACAAAAATTTTCCGTCTCACGCAGGATATGAAATTTTATCCGGCAATCCACCTCCAGCAATGCCTTTTCGTATTCCGAAAATGTCGGAGCTGTCAGCAATGCCCTGTGCGGTTTTAAAGCGTAAACAAGGCGATATATCAGGTCAGCCGCTCCGTTTCCGCACACGATATCCGTGACCGGAACTTTTTCGCGTCCGGATAGTTTCCGGGTCAGCTCAGTGCAGTATGGATCGGGATATTCCGCGAATTTACCGATATTTTCAGCCAGAACCTTTTTCACGCTCTCAGGCATCCCCAGGGGATTTATATTTACCGAAAAATCAAGTATACCGTCCGGATAGTTTCCGCCGTGTTCAAAATGCTCCATAAAATCCTCCAGACAGAAATGCCAGAAACGCCCTCACAGAAACAGCGAAAATAAGCATTATTGCGGACGTGCAGAACATAAGCCGGTTCACGCGGCGCACATCCTCTGATTCTACCGGGCGTATATTGTCGCCCACCGTATTCTTACGGTGCAGCTTTCCGAAATAACAGGCGTCGCCGAGAAGCCGGATATCCAGCGCTCCTGCGGCGGCGGATTCGGTCTGCGCGGCATTGGGGCTCGCCTGATTCCCCCTGTCACGCCGCCAGATCTTCCATGCACCCTTTGCGTTGAATCCGAGAATACGCGCCGCTATAATCATCATAAGGGCGGATAATCTTGACGGGATATAATTCATGACATCATCGAATTTTGCCGGAAATCTGCCGAAATACAGGTATTTTTCATTCTTGTAGCCCAGCATGGAATCCATGGTATTGGCGGCTTTGTAAAAAAATCCCAGAACGCCTCCGCCGAACGCCATATAAAACAGCGGCGCAGTTTCTCCGTCGGAGGTATTTTCCGCAACTGTTTCCACCGCCGCCCGGATCACGCCCTCTTCGTCGAGTTTATCCGTATCGCGCCCCACTATCATCGAAACCGCCCGGCGAGCCTCCGATATATCATGCTCCTCCACCGCTTTACAGACTTTCATGCTCTCGGTGCAAAGGCATTTCGCCGCAAGCATATAGTAGATCATGATGCTCTCGGCTCCCACGCCGAGCCAGGGATTCAGGCTGTAACACAGGAGCAGAATGATCAGCGGAACAGCGGACGATAAGATCAGCACGGTGAGGGACAGCAGCGTTCCTGCCAGTATCAGTCTGTCCGGAAACAATTTTCTGAAAAAACTTTCGAGTGCGGAAATAAGCTTTCCCATAAGCCTTACCGGATGCGGCAGAGCATATGGGTCGCCGATCATTAGATCTAAGAAAAAGCCGATAATAAGCGGCAAAACAGCAATCAGATATTTCATATGACCTCCGATATTAAAAGTCTTTGCCCGTCCCATTCGGTCTGAAATCCGCAGCCGTTTTCTATCCGGAAGTCGAAATAGGAGCGCTCCGGGACGGAAAAGCGCGAAAGGACTGACATTATCGTTCCGCCGTGGACTATCAGCGAAACAGCGGCGTTCCATGGAAGTCCGCTGACTGCGTTTATGAAAGCATTGCAGCATCTTTCGCGGAAATCCCGGGGAGCTTCTCCGCCGGGAAACGGCAGCTCGCCTCCGCTGTCTATCCAGCTCTGATAATCCGGTCTCCCATTCAGTTCGGCATAATTTTTGCCCTCAAAATCGCCGAAATCACATTCACGGAAATCCTCCGCGATCATCGGCTCGATAGCCGGATAAATAATTTCCGCCGTTTCAATACAGCGCCTCATGGGGCTTGAAATAACATAATCTGCTGCCGGGTATCGCCGCTTTCTCAGTTCCTCGACTCCGCAGGCGGAAAGCTGCTCGTCGGTTCTGCCTATGTAGCGATGTTCGAGATTTCCCGGCGTACAGCCGTGGCGGATAAATGCTATCTTCATATCGACTCACCCTTGATGACCGATGGAATGCCGCAGACAAGCCGTATTACTTTTTCAGCGCGTCCGGCAAGCAGACAGCCTGTTTTTCCCACAAGCTCGCGGTAGATGCGTTCCGATCTTTCAATGGGGATAATTCCGCAGCCTATTTCCGTCATAATAATTATTACATCAGTAGCGGCGTCTAACAGCTTCTCAGTAAGCTCAAGAGGATCTTTATTCTCCTTGACAGCCGCCGACACCAGAGCCTCAAAATGACGGATGCATTTTGCATTTTTTAGCCTTTCCCAGGCATCGCCGCCCTCTGCAATTTCCTTTTCATTCAGCCCGAAGGTACTGACCGCAAAAACGGTTTTCCCCTGATATGAACCTCCGATAATAAGAATCATATTCTCGCCCCTTTACATGATTATATTTATTATTGCAGCCGCCGTTATCGCCGCAAGCTCGGAAACCTGCAAAAACCAGCCGGCTAAGTCCCCGGTGATGCCGCCGAATTTCCGCTTTGAAAAATAATAGTAGTATGCAAATATGATGATTCCGCAGATGACCGCCGCCGCTCCCATGCAGGGCTGAATTATTGTCATCAGCAGCGCGGAAACAATAAGCCAGGCAAGCTCTGCCGCAACCGTTATTTTCTTGTGAGCAGGCTTTGTGAAGCTTTGCAGGCTGCCCTCCCCTTTCGCGCTGGGGAACGTCACGGCAGCCAGTCCGCTACAGGCTCTCGACTGCACAAAACATAACGAGCATATTAAAATTGGGGCGGAATTTCTCAGCTCGGAGAAAACGGCAGTCTGTACCAGGAGATATACGCAAAGGCGTATAAGCGCAAACGCGCCGATGTTTGGATCTTTCATGATCTCCAGCATTTTCTCCCGGGAGGTACAGCTCGCCAGCGCGTCATTGACGTCGCAGAAGCCGTCAAGGTGTATTCCGCCTGTTACGGCTATGGGGATAATCGTGCACCCGACGGAAAAGAGAATATCTCCCACTCCTGAAATTTCGCATATCCTGAACCAGAGCAGCAGACATCCGCCGATAACCGCCCCTATCAGCGGAAAAAGGCACAGCGAGTAACGGCGGTTTTCTTCTTTCCACTCCACCCTGGGGAAAGGGATTCGCGAGTACATGAGAAATGCCGAGCAAAGCGATCTCAGTATAGACATTCCGGAAGCTCTCCTTTCAGGACTACGGGTATGCCGAAAACGGCTTCTATCACAATATCTGCCATATCGGCAAGTCCGCTGTTCAGCCTGCCGAGGGATTCCATATATTTCATCGTTTCGCCGGGATATTCTATTCCGTCGCCGCCGACCTGGCTCGTTACGGCGATAAAAAGCTCCGTATGGTCGGAAAGCTTCCGGATATCGCGGATTATTTTTCCGGCAGGGTCGGCGCATCCGGCTGAGAACATCTCGTTTGCGCAGAGATTTCCCATACATTCGAGCAGAACAGAGCATTTCTCCGGCAGGGCGATATCCCCTATATCCGTGTACTTCTCTACGGTTTTAAAATTCTTTCCGGCGCGCATTTCCCTGTGGCGGTTTATGGCGATCTCAGCCTCTTTTCCAAATGGCTGCATGGTGGCGATGTAAAACCGCACGGATCCCCCGGAGCAGATAATTTTTTCCGCAATGGCTGATTTGCCGTTTTTGCAGCCGCCTGTAATAAGTATGAACATCAGTATTCCTCATATCGTTTCATTTTAAGCTCATCGAATCTGTGGGCGGAGCGATAGACCGACAGCGCGCCGTCAAGCAGCGGCAGCAGCATTATTCCGCCTGTTCCCTCGCCAAGGCAAAGTCCTGCGGTAATAAGCGGCTTCAAGCCGATGCTTTGCAGGATCTCCGCTCCGGCAGGCTCGGCGGAAACGTGGGAGCAGAGCATATAATCCCGTGCCAGAGGATCTATCTTTACCGCAAGAGCCGCAGCAACTGCCGAAATAAATCCGTCGATGACAACCGGTATTCTGTAGATCGCACCGCCGAGGAAAAGCCCCGTCATCCCTGCAATATCAAATCCGCCCAGCTTTGAGAGCACGTCCAGGGCGTCGTCCGCGTCCGGCTTGTTTATGTCGACAGCACGCTTTATAGCCCCGATCTTACGCCTCAAGCCATCGTCATCAAGCCCTGCGCCCCGACCTGTCACATTTTCCGGCGGAATATTCAGCAGAACGGACGCAATTGCCGACGACGTTGTCGTGTTGCCTATCCCCATTTCTCCGGTCACAAGGATATCAAAGCTGTTTTTTGCACATTCCCCGGCAATATCTATTCCCACAGAGATCGCTCCGGCAGCCTGCTCCCGGCTCATTGCAGCGCCGGCGGCGATATTTCCTGTTCCGGGCGCAACTTTGCGATCCAGTATCTTCGCCGACTTGCTGACGGTGTTCATGCCGATATCAACAGGGAGCACCTCCGCATTGAAAGCCTCCGCCAGACGGTTGATGCTTGACGTCCCCGACGCTATCGCCTCCGCAACAGTCATGGTGACGGTGCTGTCGGTCTGAGTCACGCCCTCGCATACGACGCCGTTGTCGGCACAGAATACAACGGCGCAGCGGCGGTTTATTTTCACATCCGGGTCTCCGCTGATACCTGCGATCTTTATTATCAAATCCTCCAGCATACCAAGGCTGTGCAGCGGCTTTCCGATGCTGTTCCAATGCTCCTGGGCAAGACGTGCCGCATTTGCATCAGGCGGTAAAATTTTATCTGTTCTTTTCATTGTCATACTCCATACACTTTTTCACGAACCGCACCGCAGTTTCCGAAGCAGCATACATATAAAGATGCGGGAATCCCGCATACAGCGACTCCGTAGAATGAACGCACAGGTCTTCCCGATTTCTGCTGCGCTTTGCGTGGAATGTGCTTCCGCAGTCGGTACAGTCCCAGTAGTGAAACTCGTGAGTCATTATTTTTTCGCCCTCGCTGCAAAGAAGATTGCCGTGCAGCGCAGTCAGCTCGGCATATCCGAAACGCTGGAGCTTTTTTGTGGGATAACAGCTTCCGTCCAAAACGTCCGCCATTTTATATGTCCCGTTGTCTTTATCGGTCAGTTCGCGGCACAGGTACATAAATCCTCCGCATTCCGCAATTGTCGGCATCCCTGAGTTCACAGCCGCTTTTACCGAGGCAAGCATACTTCCGTTTTTGGACAGCTTTTCCGCATACAGCTCCGGGTAACCGCCGCCTATCCACAAGCCGCATATTTTTTCCGGCAGCTTTTTATCGTCCAGCGGAGAAAAGTACACGATATCGCAGCCGAGACTCCGCAGCAATTCAATGCTCTCCTCATAATAAAAGCAAAAGGCATTGTCACGGGCGACTGCTATCCGCAGGGGACGGCTTGTCGGCGGTGCAATGTACGCGCTGCTGTCAGCCTGTATCTCGGGAGCAGTCCCGGCGATCCCGATCAGTCTGTCCAGCCTGATATGCTCCTCGGCAAGCCCGGCGAGGGTCTGCATTTTTTCGTGCAGATCTCCAATTTCATCAGCCGTCACAAGACCGAGGTGACGGCTTTCAATAACCGCTTCGGTACACACAGGCATACGCCCGAGATATTCCGTTCCCGCATTGCCGCAAAGCTCTTTCGCCTGCTCCACAAGGCTTTCCGGGAGACGATTGAAAATAAACCCAGCTATATTGTTCCGGCGGAAACCAAGAAATCCCTGCATTACCGCGCCCATGGAAAGGCTCATTCCCTTGCAGTCGATGACGATGACCGCAGGAGTCTCTGTATCCAGCGAGACGCCGCAGGACGAGCTTTCCGGGTCTGCGCCGTCGTAAAATCCCATAACGCCTTCGATCACGGAAATTTCCGTCTGCCGCTCATAAAGCAGTTGTGCAAGTCTTTTTTTATCGCAGAATCTGCGGTCAAGATTATACGAGGGAATCCCAGTAATTCTGCCATGGAACATGGGGTCTATGTAATCAGGGCCGCACTTGAATGACGACACTTTCATTTTCCGGTTAACAAGCGCCTGCAATACGGCGCAGGTCACGGTGGTCTTACCGCATCCGCTGTGAGTTCCGGCAATCATTATCCTTTTCACTTTGCACCGCCTCTGAGAATAAAAATTGGATTTTCGGCAGTCAGCATGGTATGCGTTCCCACCTTTTTTGTACGCGTCACGGCGATCTGCGTTATTTCACATGATATTCCCAGACTGCCGAAGATCTCAACGGACTGATTCAATGTCTCGATAGAAACGGCGGTAATGACGATCACGGCAGCCGGATTTTTTTCATATGCCGCCCTTGTCAATTCCGGGAGATGTCCGCCTGAGCCGCCGATAAATACGCAGTCGGGAGCAGGAAGCTCATTAACAATATTTTCGGCGCTGCCGTGAATCGCGATCATGTTGTCACAGCGGAATTTGCGGCTGTTCTGTTCCGTGAGCGCCACCGCGCTTTCCGACTTATCAACGGCGTAAACCTTGCCGTCCGTGCACTGTATAGCCATTTCCACGGACACCGAACCGCTGCCGCTGCCAATGTCCCAGCAAATACTGTCGTTTTCGATTTCCAGCTTTGATACGCAGACAGACCGCACCTCCGACTTGGTCATGGGAACACTGCCACGGATAAATTCACTGTCCGGGATACCACTCCTTTTACGCTTCTCGTAACTCCTGTTGACAACAAGAATGACCTCAAGCCTTTCAGTCCGGATATCACGCAGCTCCACCGCATTGCCGGAGGTGATCTTTTCGCCGTCATACGCCAGATTTTCGCCGATAAATATTTTCGCTCCGCCCAGACCGTATTCGCAGAGCAGACCGCAGATCTCAGCGGCATTTACGCTTCCGCCCAGGAGAAAAAACGTCTTTTCGTGGGCGCAGACATTCCGGATGATATTTGCATCCGCACCGTGGAGACTTACAAAATGCCAGTCCTGCCATGGAATACCGATTTTTGAGCTGAAATAAACGGGAGAGGGAATGCCGCATATCACCTCGGTTTTGCAATCAGCGAGAAGAGGGAGGAGCTTTTCCGCACCGCTGAAAAATCCGCAGTCCCCGGACATCAGAACCGCATATTTCCTGTAATTATTTTTGCGGATAAATCCGGCTATTTCCCCGGGCGAATAGGAGTTGAACAGCGGCTTATCCATAGCCTGAAACGGCTCTGTCATGCGTTTTGCGCCGATAAGCGCATCCGCACTGCGTACAGCCTCAAGAGCCTGAGCCGTCAGAGTCTCCCTGCCGCTCATTCCGATGCCGATAATGCTGACCTGCTTTTTCATCAGGAGCTTTTCCGCATCTTCAAGGGAAATGCCGCTTTCCCTCGGACGCCTCAGAATCAGAAGCTCCGCGTTATTTTTCTGCGCTGCCTCCGCTTTTTCGGGAAAACCGCCGGTGCTTCCGCTGTCCTTTGTAACAAGATATCTTATGCCGTATTTTTTAATATGCAGCTCGTTCCGCTCAACCGAAAACGGGCCTTTTTCCGCAATAATACTGCTTTTTTCAAAGCCGGTCTCAATACATTTTTCTATTGCGTCCGGCAGCGGCAGAACCCTTGCAACGCAGCGGTTTCCGTAATTTTTTATGCCGCAGAACTCTTTGAGATTTTTGCTCCCGGTCGTAAGCAGGATATTCCCCGTCGTGGCGTTGAGATATTTGACCATATCGGGAATATTATCAAAATACCTCGCATTTTCCACAGCCTTTTCCTCCGGGCGAATGACGCGGATATACTCCGCCGAAAGGGAATCACAGGCATTTTTTATATTTTTTGTGGCTTCTTCGGCGTATGGGTGGGTCGCGTCGATAACAGTCTTGATTCTGTGAGAGCGGATAAATCCGCAGATCGCCGCAAAGTCCATTTTTCCCGTAAGGACGCGGAGGAATTCAGACCTGCCGAGAAGCTCCGCACCGTACACGGTCGTTACGCTTACATATGCGCGGATCCGGTTTTCGGCACATAACCGAGCCAGCAGCCGTCCCTCGGATGTGCCGGCGAAAATAAGCAGCCTACACATTCCTGTACCCCCTCGGAGTCACCATTTTTCCGTTGATCTCCCTCGTCTCGCTGCTGCCGATAAAAACTGTCGTAAACATATCCACGGGGATATTTTTCAGCCTTTCAAGGGTGGTGATACAGCTTTCTTCGCCGTCTCTGCCGATATTTTTCACATATCCGCAAACGGTATCTTTGTCCTTATATTTCAGCAGTATATCGCAGGCTCTCCCGAGATATTCCGCGCGCTTCCGGGAGGACGGATTGTATATAGCTATTGAAAAATCTCCCATAGCCGCACATTCCAGCCTCTTTTCTATCTTCTCCCACGGCGTAAGAAGGTCTGAAAGGCTGACCACGGCGAAATCATGGGTAAGCGGAGCGCCGAGAACAGCTCCGCCGCTGAGTGCCGCCGTTACGCCGGGGACTATCACTATCTCGATATCAGGATAATTTCCGGAAAGCTCCAGCGCCAGCCCAGCCATGCCGTATACACCGCTGTCGCCGCTGCAAATCAGCGACACGCTGCTGCCCTCCCTGACTTTTTCCAGCGCAAGGATGACCCGGTCACGCTCCCGGCGCATGGGAGTGGTCATGTATACCTTGTCCGGGAAATGCTTCCGCATCAGCTCCGCATAAACCGTATATCCGATGATTATATCGCTTGCCGCAAGGGTCTGCTCTGCCGCCAGAGTCATTCCCTCATAATTGCCCGCGCCAAATCCAACAATAAAAAGCTTCATAAGATCTCCTGTTCAAAGTCGATATGTACCGGAAGTCCGGCGATGGCTATAGTCATGCCGTTTCCGGCGTATTTCGGGGCAAGCAGCTCTGCTCCGCCGTAACAGGCGCTTCGCTCGCACACGTTATCCGCCCCTGTCGTTTTCAGCACAAATTCAGAGCTGCTGAAATTCCCCTCAACGCTCATCAGCTCCTCCGCCGAAAGAAAACGCAGCGGAAGCTTGTATTTTTCGGCAAATCTGCAGATCGCCGCCTCGTCTTTTTTCAGGTCAATAGTATTTACCAAGGCCACACGCCATATCGGGATATTATTTTTTCCGAGATATCCAAGAATGAGATCTTCCAGCATATCCGCAGCTATACCGCGCTTGCAGCCGATACCGACAGCTATATTTTTCGGCACAAGATGAAGCGTTTTTCTGAACGGACTATCCGAAAAATCCCCGGAAATACTTATGCCTATATCGCCCTTTTCCGAGAAGCAGTCCGGCATATTTTTAACAGGATAATCGCTGCGGATGCCGATTTTTTCGCCGTTCAGCACCGCGGCAGCCACCGCCTTTGCCATATCCGTTTCGCAGATATGAAGTTTATTTGCCAATGCAAAGCTGTCGGGAGAGAAATTTTTTCCGATGTCGGTGGCAGTTGTGATAACCGGGGTCGCTTTCAGTATACCGGCGATTTTCAGCGTCAGCGCGTTTGCCCTGCCGATATGCCCGGACAGCAGGGAGACGGCAAACTTCCCCTGCTCGTCGATCGCTATGACTGCCGGGTCGGTAAGCTTGGAGGATATAAGCGGCGCGACAGCCCTCACTGTAATTCCGCAGGCGCATATGAATACGATCGCCTCATATCTGTCGAAAATTTCCGGAATGAGATCGCTCAGGCGCGCAAAGGGAACCGTGTTCCCGCCTGCATATTGCTCAAAGACATATTGCACGCATTGATGCTCATTTCTCAGGGAAACTGCTATTTTTTCCGATATCGCCACGCCGTTTTTCGTCACGGATATGATCGCTGCTTTCATTTTGCAGCCTTTCTGAAACCTGTTTCAAATTCCTTGTCGTACAGCTTTGACAGCGAATAATCGCTGCCGAGGAAATTTCCGACGCATATAAGCGCGGTCTTTTTAATGTTATTTTCTTCGGCAGTTTCCGCAAGGGAGCTGACAGTGCAGCGGCAGATCTTTTCGTCGCTCCAGCTCGCCTTATACACTATCGCCGCCGGTGTATCGGGAGAATATCCGCCATTCCGGAGCGCCGCCGAAAGCTCCTGTAGAAGTCCCGTGCTGAGAAAGATCACCATTGTCGCATTGTGACCTGCAAGCAGCTCGATTTTCTCCCTTTCGGGCACGGATGTGCGTCCCTCCATGCGTGAAATTATAACTGTCTGCGATACGTCCGGCAGGGTATATTCCGCTTTCAGGGAAGCCGCCGCTCCGCAGAATGAGCTTACCCCGGGGCATACCTCGTAGGCTATTCCAAGGCTGTCCAGCCGGTCGAACTGCTCGCGCACCGCACCGTACAGGCAAGGGTCTCCGGTATGCAGCCGAACGGTCATTTTCCCCTGCGCTTCGGCAGATCTCATGACCTCTATCACCTCGTCAAGGGTCATATATGCGCTGTTATAGACCCGGCAGTCATCCCCTGCATATTCAAGCAGTTGGGGATTCACCAGAGAGCCTGCATAAATTATGACATCTGCCTGCTGCAAAAGCCTCATGCCGCGGACTGTTATCAGGTCAGCCGCTCCGCAGCCTGCTCCCACGAAATTAACCATTGTATTCCTCCGTAAGCCGATGTATTATCCTATCGGCAGAATTTGTTTTCCCCAGAATCCCGAACTTATACGAAAAAGTCACAGCGCCCATAAGAATATCGCCCTTTGTCTTTGCGTCGAGATAATATTGGATGCGCTGCATCAGAATTTCCATTGATTTTTCCAGCACCCCGTCACCTTTAAGCAGCTCCAGAGCCGCGTCCGCTGTGGCGCAGCCGGGAATTTTTTTCAGCGTCTTAATGTCCGCATCCGCAAGCACGCCGCAGGTAACAAGCACGTCCATTCTTCCGTCAGCCTGGGCGGAGTGGGTATTCATTATCCCTGCGCCTAACTTTACCAGCTTGCCGATATGCCCCAGAATAAGTACGGAATCGAAGTTCATTTCAAGGGCGATATCAATGGCATCGCCGATGAAATTGCTGCATATTACGTTCTGAGTACTCATGAACGGCAGGATTTTCATAAGATAATCCTCGCTGTAATTGCCTATCGTAAGAAGCAGATTTTTCCGCCCCTCCGCCCTGCGCATACGCTGTTCGGCACGGATAGTTTCAATGATCGCCGAATTGCTCATAGGCTCTATTATCCCGGTCGTGCCGATAATAGAAATTCCGCGCTCTATCCCCATTCTCGGATTGTAGGTTTTTTTGGCAAGCTCCTTGCCCTCTGGCGCGGAGACGGTGATTCTTATTCCGCCGTAATAGTCATATTTTTCGCAGATCTCAGACACCGCCGTGCTTATCATTTTTCTCGGAACGCTGTTTATCGCCCACTCCCCTGCCGGCTGGTCGAGTCCCGGCTTTGTGACGACGCCGATGCCCTCTCCGCCAATTATTTCAATGCCCGACTTTATTTTTTCAGCCGTGCAGCAGATGAGAATTCCGTTGGTGATATCCGGGTCGTCGCCGCTGTCCTTTATCACTCCGCACAGGACTGAGCTGTCAGTGATCTTAATATGGGATACAGGGAGAGCGATCTTTATCCCCTTGGGAGTGAGCAGCTCCGTTTGCGATACGCTGTTCCCGGAAAGCAGCATTTCCGCCGACGCCTTTGCCGCTGCCGCCGCACAGCTTCCGGTGGTATAGCCGCATTGCAGCCGGCTTTTTCCGTGATATACAAAACTGTCAAGCATTTTTACCTCTTGTACAACTGGTACAGCAGTGCGTTGCATATGGCTGCCGAGACGGTGCTTCCGCCTTTTCTGCCCTCTGCCACGATGTAGGGAACGTCAGCCGTCATGATAAGCTCCTTTGAGTAAACTACATTTACAAAGCCCACTGGTACTCCGATTATCAGCGCAGGCGAGATCTTCTTCTCCGTGATAAGCTCATGAAGTCTTATCAGTGCGGTGGGAGCGTTTCCCACGGCGTAAATGAATTTCTGCTGCCCGTAGAGCATTGCCGCCTTGTCTACAGCGGCAACAGCCCGGGTCGTACCGTTCGATTTTGCGGCGGCTGATACGTCGCTGTCCGCAGTAAAGCAGTACGCCTCACAGCCTAACGCCTTTAATGCCGGCTTGCTTATTCCTGCCAGGGACATATTTGTATCGGTGATTATGACCGTACCGCTGCGAAGAGCCTGTAATCCGATTTCTGCGGCATTTTCCGAAAAGCGCAGATTTTTCAGGTAGTCGAAATCAGCCGTGGTATGGATGACCCTTTTGACTATCAGCCTTTCAGCTTCGGTCAGGTGTGAAGCGACGCCCATTTCGCTCTCAATGATCTCCATGCTTCTTTTTTCGATGTCGTAGGGCTTGATGTGTTCAATGTTCATATGGCAACCTCTTAAAACCTGATTATCCTGCCGACATATTTTTATAAAAAATACGCCTCTGCCATTGGCAAAAGCGTACACCAAAAATGTATAGAACAGATCCTATACACCGAAATCCTGTTCAGCAGCTTTAACGCAGTATGCGGCAGAGATCACCGGAAAAGTCTGCGAAAAAAGATACATAACAGTTTTTTAACGTACAGCCAATTGCTCGTGGCTTATTTGTACTCCAATAACAGGCAGGTCTCCTGACTTGAGCATCACTACCCGGAAGAGCCTTCCCGATCGCAGATCAGTGGCGTATTCTTCCGGATTCCGCAGTTACAGTGACGAGTTCGTGCAGGATTTTCACCTGCTTCCCTTTTCACCGGATCATTCTGATTGCAGGGGCAATACCGCACAAAGATTGTACCGAAGATGCGTAGTAGATTTTTTCGTCAGATTGCACAAAAGCGACGCAGGAATACTGTCGTATTTCAAGGAGCTTTTGTGTGATATGGCGGAAAAATCGCAAGCAGATTCGGTACAAAGCCGTCAGGCGGTCTTTGTGCGGTATTGCCCATAATATCCGACACCCGTTATCATATTCACTTGTGGCTTTAGGCAACACCGCACAAAGATTGTGCGTCAGATGCGCAGTCAAATTTTTCGTCAGATTGCATAAAAATCGCGCAGGCAGGCTGACGCCTGTCGAGTGATTTTTGTGTGATATGACGGAAAATATGCAAGCATATGACGTGCAAAGCCGCCAGGCGCGCTTTGTGCGGTATTGCCTTTATTATATCACGGAAAAACGCTTGTGTCAAGGTCAGGACAACGGCTGTCTGACTTTACAATATGATTCGCAATTTACGGATATAATCTATGAAATTTTACGATTATCAGAGAAAAAGCTTGACTTTTGCCATATCAGTGATATAATGAAAATCAGAAAAGCGCTGATCTGAGCCGGAGCGTCAGACGCACAGTTGATGGGCGCTTTCCCGGATTTATGTACATAAAATCTGAAAAACTTAAAATTAAATAGATCTGCGGTGCCGCAGCTTGCCGGTTTTCGGCAAAGACTGAGGGTAAAAGGGAAACAGGTGAAAATCCTGTACGAACTCGTCACTGTGTAGGAGGAGTTCATGGCTATTATGTCACTGGCGTATGCTGGGAAGGCGGTCATGAATGATGATCCCCAAGTCAGGAAACCTGCCATAGATCAGTACAGGGATCAGAATTATTTCTGAAATTCCAGATCACGAGGTATTGATTGTACGTTCTATTAAGGCACTGTCTTTGAGAGTGTCTTGTTTGGCGTGCCGTCTTTTCTCCGCGAAAAGACGGCATTTCTTATACTTGCAGCTATTACAAAATATCCAGTCATGCTGACATAAATTTTGTCTGTCTACGTTGTCGTCGTCACCATACGTCAGTATGCTTTCCTCCTCCGCCTTGACATACAAAATTTCTGTTCAGCATTCTTTGGACATTTTGCAATAGCTGCGAGTATATTATCAATGCTTCTGATTGAAAAAATCAATCGGAGGAAAAAACTATGAAAAATTTAAAGAAAATCTGTGCTGCTGTTGCTGCGGTATCCCTTACAGCGGCAATGTTCGTGGGCTGCTCTGATAAAAGCTCAGAATCCGAAAGCGGCAGCAAGGCGGATATTTCCGCAACTGAGGCTGAAGTAAATAACGGGGAAAGCTCCGAGAGTTCTGAGACTTCTGATAGCTCTGAGGCTCCAACAGGTGAACCGGAGGATGACGAGGACTACACAACAGGCGACGCCTCGCTGGACAATGTCCGCAACGAGGACGGAATCGGCGATAATGAGCTGCTTGTCCTGAGTTTCGGCACAAGCTATAACGACAGCCGTCGCCTTACTATCGGCGCGATCGAGGGCGCCATCGAGGACGCTGTCCCGGATTATTCCGTAAGGCGCGGATTTACCGCAAATATCGTCATCGACCACGTAAACAGGCGTGACGGCATACTTATCGACGACATTGACGCCGCCCTGAAAAGAGCTGTCGACAACGGTGTAAAGAACCTCGTTGTACAGCCTACTCACCTTATGAACGGCATAGAGTATGATGAGATCATAGAAAAAGTTGCAGGCTACTCCGACGCATTCGACAAGGTAGTATTCGGCGAGCCGCTTCTCACAAGCGACGATGATTTCAAGAGAGTGGAAAATGCGATCGTTGACTGGACATCCGAGTATGACGACGGCGAGACGGCTATTTGCTTTATGGGCCATGGTACGGAGCATGAGGCAAATCAGGTCTATCAGAAAATGCAGGATATGCTTACTGCCGACGGTCACACCAACTACTTTGTAGGAACTGTTGAGGCTGAGCCGTCTCTTGAGGACGTTCTTGCCCAGGTCAAGGAGGGCAATTACAAGAGAGTTATCCTTGAGCCGCTTATGGTGGTTGCCGGAGATCATGCCAATAACGATATGGCTGGCGACGAAGAGGATTCATGGAAGTCGGCGTTCGAGGCAGAGGGCTTCCAGGTAGAGTGCCTGCTCCGCGGACTTGGCGAAAACGAGGAGATCAGAAAGATCTACGTTGAACACGCGCAGGCTGCGATAGATTCTATTGAATAATAAGAACTTGTGTTCATAGGATTTGTGCGTGGATTTTCGAGCATAATTTTACCGAGAGCAAGGCGAAAAAGCGAAAGCATACTGCCGTATGGTGAGCTTTTTTCAACGCAGATATCGGTGAAATTTGCCGAAAAGACGCGTGCAATATCCTATGAACACAAGTTCTAAGAACCGTTCTGAATCCAACGCCGCCCAAAGACAGTATGATCTCTGTGCGGTGTTGGTTATGTTTACGCCAAAGGAGAAATATACAATGAAAAAAATTATAGCAGCTATACTTTTATCGGGACTTATTATCAGCACATTCTCAGGCTGCGGCGGAGACGAGTCAGCTTCCGAAAGCAGTTCGTCCCAGTCCTCCGGATATACGGATGACTCCGCCTCCGGGAGCAGCACCTCCCAGCCGTCGGAGAGCGCCTCTGATCCTGAAAATAAAATAGCAGGCGAGGGCGACAAAGCTCCCGAAATCGACCTTGATACCGAAAATCTCACGCCTGTATACGGCAATGAGCTGAAAGACGGCGTATACGAGATCACCGCCGAGTCAAGCTCTTCGATGTTCAAGATCACAAAATGCGAACTGACTGTAAATAACGGCGAAATGACTGCCGTTATGACTATGAGCGGCAAGGGATATCTCTATGTTTTCATGGGCAAGGGCGAGGAGGCTGTTGAAAACGGATATATTCCCTTTGTGGAAAATGAAAACGGCGAGCATACATACACCGTTCCCGTTGAAGCTCTGGACAAGGCAATCGACTGCTCTGCGTTCAGCAAAAAAAAGGAGCAGTGGTACGACCGCACTCTTGTATTCCGCGCCGATTCTCTCCCGCTGGACGCATTTTCCGGCGACAGCATTGTGACAGCCGAGTCCCTCGGGCTGGCAGACGGAGAGTATACCGTAGATGTGACCCTCAGCGGCGGCTCGGGACGTGCCTCAGTAGAATCCCCTGCGAAGCTTACTGTCGAGAACGGCGCTGCTTATGCCGAGATCGTCTGGGGCAGCTCAAACTATGACTATATGCTTGTTGACGGTACAAAATATGAGACTATCAACACTGAGGAAAATTCCGCATTTAAAATCCCCGTGACCTGCTTCGACCGGGAAATGGCTGTATCCGCAAACACAACGGCTATGAGCACGCCTCATGAGATCGACTACACCCTGAATTTTGATTCGTCGTCTATCAGCCAATGAAAAAAATTATTTTATTTATGGCGTCGGCAGCCATGACAATATGCGCTGTTTCCTGCGGCGCGCCTGAAAATGGACAGATAAATTTCCCGGAATTGAAAAAAACCGGCAGCATGGAACTGGAATATGCGGAGCAGTTTTCGGTGGACTACTACGAAAACGAGCTGGCTGTCGTCACTGTCGGGGATGACGAGCAGTATATCATTGTGCCGGAAACCGGGGATATCCCACAGGATATCCCCGACTCCGCAACTGTTGTCCGGAAGCCTGCCGACAATATCTACCTTGCGGCGTCATCTGCCATGGACTTATTCGGAGGAATAGACGCTCTCGACGCTGTAAGCCTGACTGCGACTATGGAAAAGGACTGGTCGCTGCCGGAAATCAAGGACGCCATGAACAGCGGCGATATCCTCTACGCCGGAAAGTATTCAGCCCCCGATTATGAGCTGATAATTGACAAGGACTGCGGTCTTGCCATAGAATCCACCATGATATATCACAGCCCAGAAATACGGGAACAACTGGAAAAAATGGGTATCCCGGTGCTGGTTGAGCGTTCGAGCTACGAGTCTCATCCCCTGGGGCGAATGGAGTGGATAAAGCTCTACGGTCTGCTCACCGGAAAGGAAGACGAAGCAAACAGCTTTTTTGAGGAAAAAACAAAGGCTGTCGATGCCTTTTCCGAAGATGAAAATACCGGAAAAACAGCCGCCTTTTTCTATATCACATCAAACGGACTTGCCAATATCCACAAGCCGGGAGATTATGTTTCCAAAATGATAGAGCTTGCCGGAGGAGAAAATGTCTTTACGGCTGAGGAGCTGAATGTTGAGGATAATTCCCTTTCGACTATGAATATCCAGTTTGAAAGCTTTTATGATCTGGCAAAAGACGCCGATTTCCTGATATACAACAGTACTATTGACGGCGGTATAACGTCGGTTGACGAGCTTATAGAAAAAAACAGTCTGCTTGCGGATTTTAAGGCAGTCAAGGACGGAAATGTATGGTGTACGGAAAAAAATATGTTTCAGCAGACAACAGGCGCGGCGGATATGATCTCCGATATGCACCTGATCTTCACCGGAAGCAGCGATGAAGCTCCGGTATATATCTATCGTCTTGAATGAGAACTTGTGTTTTTGCCGAAAAGACACTTGCAATATTCAATGAACGCAAGTTCTGAGGTATAATATGAATAAAAAAGTAAGATGTACGGCGTGCTTCGCTATACTTCTCGTTCTCCTTGCCGCAGCCGTGATTCTGGGGCTTTATTCCGGAAGCGTGGGACTTTCCGCCGGGGAGGTCACAAATATACTTCTCGGGAAAGGCAGCAATAAGGCTGCGGAAAATATAATAATGGAAATACGCGTTCCCAGGGCGCTTTCGGCGGTGATACTCGGCGGAGCGCTGTCCGTATCGGGATTTTTGCTGCAAACCTTTTTCGCAAACCCTATCGCCGGGCCTTTCGTGCTGGGGATCTCATCGGGAGCAAAGCTGGCGGTGGCGCTCACTATGATCTTCTCCCTGAAAATTGGCAATATTCTCAACTCGGCGGAGCTTATTTCCTCCGCCTTTATCGGCTCTGTTCTTTCAATGGCGGTGGTTCTTGCGGTGTCCGGCAAAGTCAAAAAAAGCTCCGCACTTATTGTAAGCGGAGTTATGATCGGGTATATCTGTTCCGCAGCCACCGATCTCGCTGTAACATTCGCCGACGATTCAAATATCGTCAATCTTCACAACTGGTCGATGGGAAGCTTTTCCGGAATCGGCAGCGAAGATATCGCCGTAATGGCTGCCGTTGTTTTTCCGACAGCTCTTGCCGCGCTGCTGATCTCAAAGCAGATAGGCGCATATCAACTGGGGGAGGTCTACGCCCGGAATCTCGGGGTGAACATAAAGCTTTTCAGAACTTTTCTTATCCTGCTTTCGAGCATACTTTCAGCCTGCGTTACTGCCTTTGCAGGGCCTGTTTCCTTTGTGGGGATAGCAGTTCCTCATATTGCAAAAAAAATATTCGGTACGGCAAAACCGCATATTATCATTCCGGCGTCGTTTCTCGGCGGAGCAGTTTTCTGCCTTATCTGCGACATGATAGCGCGCACGGTATTCGCGCCGTCGGAGCTGAGCATAAGCACCGTGACGGCTCTTTTTGGCGCGCCTGTTGTAATAAGCATAATTCTCAGCCGGAGGAGGTCAGTATGAGTAGATCGGGTATGCAGGACGCTTTGTTCAGCGCAAAAGAGCTTGCCGTAGGATATAATAAAAAGATCCTCATAGACAATATCAACATTTCAGTGAACAAGGGGGAGATAATAACCCTTATCGGGCCGAACGGAGCAGGGAAATCCACCATTCTCAAAACTATTGCGGCACAACTGCCGATGCTCTCGGGAAATATATTTATCAGCGGAAAAGATCTGAGAAATATTAGCAGCCGTGAGCTGGCGAAAACTATATCCGTCATAATGACGGCACGCATCGAGCCGGAGCTTATGACCTGCTATGACGTTATCCGATCGGGGCGTTATCCATATACGGGTCAGCTCGGAATACTTTCCGATAATGATAAAATCGCGATAGCCGAGTCCATGAAGCTTATGTCCGTGGAAAGCATCGCAGACAGGGATTTCAGCCGCATCAGCGACGGTCAGCGGCAGCGTGTAATGCTCGCAAGGGCGATATGCCAGGAGCCGGACATTCTTATTCTCGACGAGCCGACCTCGTTTCTCGACATCCACTACAAGCTGGAGCTGCTGACAATGCTGAAACGGCTGGTGACAATGAAAAAAATCAGCGTTATCATGTCCATGCACGAGCTTGATCTTGCCCAGAGGATCTCAGACCTTGTAATATGTGTGAGCGATAACGGTATCGACAAATGCGGCGCTCCGGAGGAAATATTCACTGACGAGTATATAAATAAGCTTTACAATATCCCGGCGGCGAGCTATTATTCCGGCTACGGCTCGGTGGAACTTGAACCTGTCGCCGGCAAGCCGGAGGTGTTTGTTATCGCCGGCGGAGGGACGGGGGTCAACACTTTCCGCAGACTCCAGAGGATGCAGATTCCATTTGCGGCAGGGATAATTCACGAAAACGATATTGATTTTCCTGCCGCCTCCGCGCTGGCGTCGGAAATCATTGCGGAAAAAGCTTTTGAGCCTGTTTCAGCTCATAATTTCGACAGGGCAGTCTGGTTTATGGAGGGCTGCCGCAGGGTGATCTGCTGTATCGGGCATTTCGGGACACTTAATTGTGAAAATAAAAGGCTTTATGAGTATGCAAGGGAAAAGGGCTGGCTTGAGGAAAACCCGGAGGGACAGCGTCCCATATCGACCAACGGTCGATAAACACCGGGTTTCAAAAGGGGCAATGCCCCTTTTGCAGAGTCCAGAGGCAGCGCCTCTGGCAGGGTTTGGGACGAAGTCCCATATCGACCGCAGGTCGATGTTTACTTTAGGCGCCCTGCAAGGGGTGAATTTCAAAACAGTCCAGTGGACTGTTTTGAAAGAGGTGATTCCCCACGGGGTGGGGAAATGTCGCGAAGCGACAAAGGGGACGGCACGTAGTGCGCTCTGCAAGAGAGAGCG
>JAGBGT010000110.1 GCA_017935865.1 Ruminococcus sp.
CGCACTACGTGCCGTCCCCTTTGTCGCTTCGCGACATTTCCCCACCCCGTGGGGAATCACCTCTTTTCCAACAGTCCACCGGCCTGTTGGAAAATTCACCCTTTGCGGAGCGCCTAAAGGCTGCATCGACCTGTGGTCGATTTGGGGCGCTGCCCAAAATCCTGCCAGAGGCGCTGCCTCTGGACTCTGCAAAAGGGGCATCGCCCCTTTTGAAACCCGGTGTTATCGACCTCCGGTCGACATGGGACTCCGTCCCAAACCCTGTCAAAGGGACAATGTCCCTTTGGAAACCCAGTGTTATGGCGAGAAAACACCTTCCTTAAATTCCCGGCACATCTCAAAAACGCGCTCTTTCATCCCGGCAATGTCCAGCACGCCGTAAGCAAACCCTTTTCTTATCAGCTCCTCCGGGAGGTATTGGTCATATTTCTCGAAAACCGGCACTTCACCAGGATAAACCAGCGCAAGCGGATCAAATTCCTTAGCCGCCTCCTCCTCAAGAACCGCAAAAAATTCCTCCGGAGAAGCTTTCATCTTAAAGTTGATATAGTACGGACGCGCGGAATCAAGCCCCTTTATTCCAAGTCTTTCGCCGCAGCGGAGTTTCAGAAACCGCTCCATTGCAAAAAAAGCGTAAGTGCCCAGCCACGGAAGAAGAAGCCACATATTTCCTCCCAGGCAAATGAGCGGCGAAACTCCTGCCCCGGAGTTCCTTGCCGAGTTACGTGCATTTTCCAGCCGCAGAACAGCGTTTTTCATAAGATAGGCGTAGCTTCTGTCCTCTGTCAGCACCTGCCGCATACGCCGGAGGATCCTGGTGTTTATATCTCCGGGACAATCCCCGAAATAGGCAGGCACTTTTCCCTTTATCTGAGTGCAGTAGACCAGATGCCGCTTGTGATCCACCTCCTCCACCAGCCACACATGACCTGCAATGGCGATTTTTTCCCCGGCAGGCGGCGGACTTACTATCGTGCCCAGTTCCTGGGATTCGCTTCTGACAGTGTACTCCTCGTTCTCCTGGAAAACGGCGTAGAATTTGAAGCTGTTGATAACGCGCTCGCCGGTTATGCCCACGATGATACCGCCTTCTTCAGTCCGCTGAATGTGGTCGATTTCAAGAAGATGCCGCAGCAGGACTCTGAGATCGTCCAGGGAAATGCGGTGGAAAATGTTGAGGGTCAGCACTTTTTTCGCAAGCTCTCCCGGCGTCATTTCTCCGCAGGATGCAAGGGTGCTCATAGTCTGGTGATATAGTAGGGAATATGGCAGCCTGTCCAGTCTCGGCGGTTCTACCCAGCGCTCTTCAAGGTATACCTGGACAAGGGCAATGGCTTGCAGCAGCTTCCATGGAATAGTCTCCGGCAGCATAGAACGCGGTTCGGGAAGCTCCTCCCTTATCACGAACCACATTTCCGGCGGAAGATCGCGGCGTCCGGTGCGTCCCATGCGCTGCAAAAACGAGGACACCGTAAACGGCGCATCTATCTGAAATGCGCGCTCCAGCCTGCCGATGTCGATTCCCAGTTCGAGAGTAGCCGTGGTGCAGGTAGTCATGTCTATGGTATCGTCTTTCATGATATCCTCGGCAGTTTCACGGTACGAGGTTGAGAGATTGCCGTGGTGGATAAGAAATCTGTCCGGCTCGTTATTTGCTTCGCAGTAGGAGCGGAGCGTAGTCGTCACCGCCTCGCAGTCCTCCCGGGAATTGACGAAAACAAGGCACTTTTTCCCTCTTGTGTGCTCGAAGATATATCCCAGCCCGGCATCGGCATTTTTCGGAGCGGTATCCGTCCGGACGTCCAGAGCGGGCAGCGCAGAGACGCTGTTTTTTTCATCCTCCTCCGGGTTGTTTTCCTGTGAAATATAAAAATGCTCCATAGAAAGCCGCCATTTTACGCCTTTCTGCTCGATTCTTGGGATAGCCGTCCGTCTGCCTGTTCCGGCGGAGAGAAAGCGTCCCGTGGCTTCAAGATCACCGATGGTGGCTGAAAGTCCTATTCTCCGCGGATTTACCCCTGCAAGCCGTGAAAGCCGTTCGATAAGGCAGAGTGTCTGTCCGCCCCGGTCGCCGCGCATGAGGGAGTGAACCTCGTCGATGACGACAAACCGCAGATCTCCGAAAATCTTCGGTATAAGCGCGTTTTTCCGCAGAAGCATAGCTTCAAGGGACTCCGGGGTGATCTGTAGGATCCCGGAGGGATTTTTCAGCATCCGGCTCTTGTGGGACTGCGCCGCATCTCCGTGCCAGTGCCACACGGGGATATCCGCCTCCTCGCACAGCTCAGTCAGCCGGTAGAACTGGTCGTTTATGAGGGCTTTCAGCGGCCCGATATACACCGCTCCGACAGATCTCGGCGGATCTTCGGAAAACAGCGTCAGAATGGGGAAAAACGCCGCTTCTGTTTTTCCGGACGCTGTTGACGCCGACAGCAGCAGATTGTCCTCGGAGTTGAATATCACATCGGCAGCCGCAGCCTGAACGCCCCGGAGGGACTCCCAGTTGTTCCGATATATAAAGTCCTGGATAAACGGCGCATAGCGGTCAAATGTATTCATATCTCAAACTCCGTGAACATATCGTCTTCGCCGTCTGACGAGCCGTAGGAGAGGGAATTGACGGCGTCGGAGGAGATAAATTCGCTTATATTTATGCCGGGATTCTGGTAGACCATATCCAGCAGCTCGATGTAGTCCCGGATGACCTCACGTGGCGTAATGCGGCTGTCTGCGCCGACTCTGCTCACTTCCGCGCGGATGAAGCTGATATTTTCATCCTGGCTGATCTTGCGCTCATAGCCGAAAAGCTCCGCATGGATCTCCGCAAGCTTTTCCGTCAGCACCACCAGTTCCTCATGGTTAAGAGGCACAAGGCGTATCACAGGCGCAAGCATATCCCGTATGCCATCCTTGTTCTCGCGGGCAATGCGTCCCTCGGTAAGACGAGAGCGGAGAGCTTCGTAGCTGTAGACGCCCCGGCGCGTATCCTCGATGCACTGAGGCGTACCGCCCATAATAATGCCCATGTAGCCTGCTTTTCCCTGGAGGGTGTCATTGTACATGGTAAGTATCTTCTCGTAATTATACTGCCTTGTAATAGCGTTGGGAATTTTGTAGATGTTCACCAGCTCGTCGATGAGGATAAGAAGTCCGCTGTAGCCTGCCCGTTTCAGGAAAACAGCGAAGATTTTGAGATATTCATACCAGTCGTCGTCGGTGATGATGATATTTACGCCCAGTTCAGCCTTTGCCTCGGTTTTTGTGGCATATTCGCCTCTGAACCATTTTACTGCCTTTGCCTTTGTCTCGTCGTCGCCGCTCATGCTTGCGCGGTAGTAGAGAGTCAGCAGCTTGGCAAAGTCAAAGCCGTGAACCATTTCGCTGAGGGTGGAGATGACCTGGTATATCTTCTTTTCCACCGCTTTCTCAAAGTCCGGAGACGCCGGGTCGGCTTCGGCAGCCGTCTCCGCCTGGACGCTGCTTATCCACCTGTCGAGAATGAGAGTCAGCGCGCCGCCGTCCGGACGTGTTTTTGTGGACATATTGCGGATAAGCTCCTTGTAGGTGGCGAGTCCCTGCCCCTTTGTTCCCTGGAGGCGGCGTTCGGGAGACAGGTCGGCATCCACCACCACGAAATTCCTGTCCATTACGTGATTGCGGATAGTTTGCAGGAGAAAGCTTTTTCCGCTGCCATACTGTCCCACAATGAAGCGAAAGGCTGCGCCGCCCTCCTGTATAATGTCAACGTCATGTAGCAGCGCGTCTATTTCGGCTCTTCTTCCCACGGTGATATATGGCAGACCTATTCTGGGCACGACGCCGCCTTTCAGGGAATTTACTATGGCGGAGGCTATTCTCTTTGGAATTTTAACTTGTTTTTTCTCTGGCATTACAATTCTCCGTTCTCGCTCATTTGTTTTATGTCGTCGATATAATCTTCTAAAATGCAGGGTTTGTCGCCGGTAAAATCAATTACATTGTCGGCGAATATATCGAAGAGCTTTTCGTTTATCCCGTCCCCTAAAACAGAGGGCAGAACGCCTGTTCCGGCGGCGTAGGCTCTGACGTCCGCCCCCGACAGAAGCGCCTGTACAAAGCCCTTTTCCGCAGCCGTGAGCAGACCTCCGCTTTCTTCCACGGGAGTTTCCTCTTCCTCAGTCATGACGATTTCTTCCGCCGACTCCGGAAACTGCTCAGCCTCCTCCTCTACTATCAGCTTGTCGCGGACGATATCGGCGTCGGCACGTATCCTGGAAAGCTGCGAAACGTCGATAACTATTTCCCGGAGCTTCTCCCTGGCGGATGCTTTTTCACGCTCTGCGGAAATAGCGTCGATCACTTTTTTGATGAGATCTACGGTGCTTTTCGGAACATCAGACTCTTTAAGCGCGCCCTTGAAGCCGTATGCCTCGCGCATAAGCCTGTCCGTTTCCTTGGCGATCATCCCCAGTTTTCTGCTGGCTTGAGTTTTTTCATATCGTCTGACGCTCCAGATGCCGTTTCCCCGGCAGCGGTAGGAGCGTACTGGGTTTACCGTAATATCGACTTCTTTATGTCTCTCTTTCTCATAAAATGCCGCATATTCAAACATTCTGTAAAAGCGTTCGGTCATCTTGCCGAAAAGAGCCTCGCAGAGACTTCTTTTCCGGTGCTTTTCATGGAACGACGACAGACTGCGGACGACGCGGACGATCGCCTGCTTGTATTCCTGCGGATATTCCCTGCAGAATTTTGAGCTGCCGATCTTATACGGTGACAGCTCACAAACGGCTTTATACAGCGAATCGTCGTCGGTTTCGTCACAGTTTGCAAATGCAGTTATATACCTGTCGTTCTCAAATTCGCTGCACCGGCTGTAATATTCCTCCGGAAGTCCATAGTATACGGCGTAGTCGGAGAGCCAATTTTCTGTAATATCCGGGCAGTCCGGATACTCCTGCTGCAGCCTTGCCAGCAGCTCGAAGCCCTCCTCAGCCGAGGAAACGCCGATGCGGTTTACTATTTCCTGGGCATAGAGAGTAAGAAAATAGTGCGGAGCAGGCATAAATTCGCCGTTTCTGAAACGAGTCCGCCAGGAAAAATATCCCCGGAGCTGTTCCGTATCCATTTCTGAGTAGGCGGGCATGAACATGAAAAATTTTTTATTATAGCCGCTATAGTCGTAGTCGTCGGTGTACTCCGCCATAAATGTGCCCTGCTGGTAGAAGAGCCAGGCGGAGGTTTTCCAGTACGCCTCACGGGTGCGCGCTATATTCCTCATTTCCCTGATTTTCGCAGGAACTTTCGGCTTTTTTATTTCTGACGCGCGTCTGATTATAGGCTCGTCGCAGTAGACCTGACCGCTGCCGGGATCGTCCGGTTCGCCGAGTATCTGGCTGATGAGCTTATCGAGAGTTAATTTGTCCATGTTTCGCCTCCTTTTTGTGCTGCCTTTAGATTCCCGTAAATATTAATAAGGGACTGTTTCGCAGTCCCTTACAATTTTATTGAAAAGTCGCTTTATTCTTACTTGGAAATAAGAGCGAGAGTGTCTCTTGCGATAAGAAGCTCCTCGTTTGTGGGAACTACCCATACCTCAACCTTTGAATCGGCTGCGGAGATCTTTGCGAGCTTGCCGCGGAGACCGTCGTTTACTTCCTTGTTCAGCTTGATGCCGAAAAATTCCATATCCTCGCAGACAGCAGCCCGGACATCGTATGCGTTCTCACCGATACCGCCTGTGAAGAGAACAGCGTCAAGACCGTTCATGGCAGCCGCGTAAGAACCGATGTACTTCTTGATCTCGTAAACAAGCATATCGGAAACCAACTGGGCTCTTGAGTTGCCGTGCTGAGCTGCGTCCGTAATGTCGCGGTTGTCAGAGCCGACGCCGGAAACTCCGAGGAAGCCGGACTTCTTGTTCATGTAGTCGCTCATCTGTGCAGGAGAAAAGCCGTGCTTGTCAGCTACGAAAGTAACCGCGGACGGGTCAACTGCACCGGAACGCGTTCCCATAACGACGCCGTCCAGGGGAGTGAAGCCCATAGAAGTATCAACGGACTTTCCGCCGTCAACAGCAGTGATAGACGAGCCGTTGCCCAGATGGCAGGAAACGATCTTCAGATCCTTGATATCCTTGCCCATAGCCTCAGCCAGAGCAGCGGAAACAAATCTGTGGGATGTGCCGTGGAAGCCGTACTTTCTTACGTGCAGAGTCTCGTAATCTTCATAGGGCAGACCGAACATATAAGCCTTTGGAGGCATAGTCTGGTGGAATGCGGTGTCGAAAACGACTACCTGGGGAACATTCTCGGGAATTACGCTCTTGCAGGCACGGAGGGCAAGCGCGTGCGCGTGGTTATGAACGGGAGCAAGCTCGCGGAGCTCGTCGATTTTGTCGATGATTTCGTCGGTTACGAGAACGGACTTATCGAAAACGTCAGCTCCCTGTACGATACGGTGACCTACAGCGGAGATCTGATCCATGCTGTCGATGACCTTTGCGTCGCCTGTTGTAAGAGTTTCCACCAGCTTCATGAAAGCCTCGGTGTGAGTGGGGAATGAGCAATCCTGATTAAGCTCTCTTCCGTCGGCAGTTTTGTGCGCGATATGTCCGTCTATGCCGATACGGTCGCAGTTACCCTTTGCGATAACGCTTTCATCAGCCATGTCGATGAGCTGATATTTCAGAGAGGAGCTTCCTGCATTTACAACTAAGATGATCATTGTTAAACAATCCTTTCAAAAATAATATCCTTTATTATTATACACTATTTTCCAAAAAATGCAAGCCTTTTTTCCTTTTTTTATAATTATTAATAAATGATTTCCGATAAACCGTCTGTCCTGGACGGTCTATTTGACAAAGCGGCTGTGCTGTGGTATAATAAGGGTATTACATTAAGGACAGCACCGCACAAAGACCGCCTTACGGCTTTGTACTGTGTTGCCCAAGGAGTATTTTCATGAAGATCAGCGGTATTGTCTGCGAGTACAATCCTTTTCACAACGGACACCTGTATCATATTGCCGAAACGCGGAAAAACGGCGCGACCCACATCGCCGCGGTCATGAGCGGAAATTTTGTTCAGCGCGGTGAACCAGCCGTTTTGGACAAATTCACAAGAGCCGGGCTTGCGGTGAAATGCGGAGCAGATCTGGTGATCGAGCTGCCGGTCGCTCGGTGTCTCTCTTCGGCGGAGGGATTTGCTGCCGGAGCAGTCGGTCTGCTGGACAGTCTCGGCTGCGTGGAGGAGCTGAGCTTCGGCAGCGAGTGCGGCGACACCGAAAAGCTGAGAACTGCCGGAAAAAAAGCGGAAGCTGCCGCGGAATCGGAGGAGCTTTTCCGGCTGATAAAGCAGGGGGACACATATCCGAAAGCGCTCTGCCGTCTGCTTGACCGGGAGGCGTCGGAGATAATTTCACAGCCGAACAATCTTCTTGCCGTGGAGTACATCCGCGCCCTGGAAAGGCTGAACAGCGGCATAAAGCCGTTTACCGTAAGGCGGCACGGTGCTTCCCATGACAGCGGCGAGGCGGCAGGAGATATCGCCAGCGCGTCCTATATCCGGCAGCATCCGGAGTCGGCGGAGATGTATATGCCGGAGATCTGCCGCAATGCCATGAAAAACGGCAGGGCGGACATAAAGCGGCTGGAGACGGCGATCCTCTACAAGATACGCACCGCATCGCCGGAGGAGATAGCCGGAATTGCCGACGCAAAGACTGTCGCGGAAAGGCTGACCGGAAATCCTGCGGCGTCACTGGAAGAATTGCTGGAAAGCGTGAAGTCGAAAAATTGCACTATGGCGAGGGTCAAGAGGGTGATAATGTCGCTGCTTATCGGGATAAAACGCGCGGACACGGCGATGAAGCCGCCCTATATCAGAGTCCTGGCGTTCAACGAAAGAGGGGCGGAAATTCTCGGCATCGCGAAGAAAACGGCGAAAATACCTGTCGGCACATCGCTTGCAAAGCTGAGCCGGACAAGCCCCGATGGAAAGCGTTTTGCGGAGCTGGAGGCGCGTGCCGGCGACATTTACAGCCTTGCCAAGGAGGAAATCACGCCTGCCGGAGAGGATTATCGGTTCGGCGTGAAGATAGATTTGGAGTAGTTTATGATTAGAAAATTTACATTGACGCTGTCGGCGGCGCTTATTCTGACAGCGGCTTCGTCATGCGGCAGAACAGTTCAGCGCGACGGCTATAACGGCGGTATTTCCGGAGCTGCGCCTGCAACAGAGCTGGCAACGCAACCGCCGTCCCGGGAGACGGCAACGGAGCCTGCCACGGAAGCACCTACAGAGAAAGTACGCGAACGTATTGAGGTGGAAACAAAAAAGCCGGCAGACTATATTCTTTCCGATACGGCGGAAATATCCGGCTTCGAGACGGTACTCCAGAGACCTGAGCTTCCTACGGGCTGTGAAATAACGGCTCTTACCCAGACTCTCAATTACTACGGCTTCGATGTGGACAAGGTGTTTATGTGCGACACGTTCATGCCTGTTGATATCAACGGATACTACTCCATGAACGAAGCCTATCTGGGCGACCCCAGGGCTGAAAACGGCTTCGGCTGCAACGCCCCGGTCATCGAAAAGGCTGCCAACGATTATTTCGCGTATATCGGCTCGGACTGGTACGCGCTGGATCTGACGGGTATTACAATGGACGACATTCTGTACCAGGTGGAGCAGGGCAGACCGGTCATCGTGTGGTCGACTATGGATCAGCGCGAGACTCATGCCACGTTCCAGTTTATTCTCGGCTGCGGCGAGGAATTTTGGTTCAACGGCTACCAGCACTGCCTGACAGTCTACGGATATGACAGAAACAGGGGCGTTATCATGGCAGCCGATCCTCTTGTGGGAAACGTGGAGTACGAGGAGGAACGATTCGGCAGGATATACGAGGAAATGGGCAGCCAGGCGGTCATTCTCTGCGGCTACGGCGACACGGCAGGTGTAAATACTGCCACCGAATCCGAAATGAAGCAATGGCTTGAAATAAATAAACCGAAAGAGCTTGAAAACCTATGGTAAAAGGTATAATTTTTGACCTGGACGGCACGCTTATCGACTCCATGCAGGTCTGGTATGATGTAGACAGGCGTTTTCTCAGGGAGAACGGCGTCAGTGAGCCGCCGGAGGATATATCGGACAGGGTAAAGAAAATGACTATAGATCAGTCGTCGGAGCTGTTTATCCGGGAGTTCGGACTGAAATGCTCAAAGGAGTATGTGATACAGCGCATCGAGGAGCTTGTCCGGCTGGAGTATGAGGAGAATATCCCTTTGAAGCCGGGTGTTGAGGAGCTTCTGGACGTCCTTGACAGCCGGGGCATCCCCTGCGGCGTGGCGACGGTCACATACTGTTCGCTGGCGGAGGCTGTCCTGCGGCGGTGCGGAATAAGGGACAGATTCAGATTTCTGCTTACGGACAGGGACTTTCCGGGAGGAAAAAATTCCCCGGATATTTACATGAAAGCGGCGGAGCTTCTGGGAACGAAACCGGAGGAGACGCTTGTGGTGGAGGATTCGCTTCATTGTGTTGAGACCGCGAAAAATGCCGGGTTTATCGCCGCCGCGGTGTATGACAGGGCTGCCGCATCGGACAGGGCGGCTCTGGAGAAGCTTGCCGACTGCTACATTATGACGCTTGACGAGGTGAAAAATCTGCTATGAACAGAGTTATGATAGGAATGAGCGGAGGAGTTGACAGCTCCGTTGCCGCATTGCTCCTCCGCGAACAGGGTTATGACGTTACCGGTGTTACCCTGAAAATGTTTGCGGAAAGCGATATATCCGGCGGAGGCTGCGGAACCATGAGAGATGCGGAGGATGCCGCAAGAGTGGCTGAGCGCCTGGGATTTCCCCATGAAATATTCGATTTCCGCAGTTGCTTCCGGGAGAATGTTATGGCATATTTCGCGGAAAGCTATCTCCGGGGAAGAACTCCCAATCCGTGTATTGTCTGCAACAGATACGTCAAATTCGGAGAGATGCTGAAAATAGCGCTGGAGCAGGGATATGACGGCATCGCCACAGGTCATTACGCCATATGCGAATACGACGAGAGCCGCGGACGTTATCTCCTGAAAAGACCGGCGGACAGAAGCAAGGAACAGACCTATGTGCTCTATTCCCTGACCCAGGAGCAGCTTTCCCACGTGATATTTCCCCTTGGCGGACTGGAAAAAAGCCGTGTCCGGAAAATAGCCGAAAAATACGGTCTTGTCAATGCCGATAAGCCCGACAGCCAGGATATTTGCTTTGTTCCCGACGGAAAATATACGGATTTTATCGCCCGTTTCAGCGGAAAGACCTCGCCGGAGGGGAATTTTACCGATATTTCGGGAAAGATCCTCGGCAGGCACAAGGGCATTATGAACTACACCGTCGGTCAGCGCAAGGGACTTGTCATCGCCCTGGGAAAACCGGCGTATGTGGTGCGGAAAGATACCGCCTCAGACACCGTTGTTCTGGGCGATGAGAAGGATCTGTATACGAGCAGCCTTATCGCAGAGGATGTCAACCTCATCTCCGTGGCTGAAATAACCGAGCCTATGGCTGTCACCGCAAAAACGCGGTACAGTCAGCGCGAGCAGAAAGCCGTGGTCTATGGGATAGGCGGCGGCAGATACCGCGTGGATTTTGACGAGCCTCAGCGAGCCGTGACAAGCGGTCAGGCGGTGGTTTTCTATGACGGTGATATCGTAGTCGGCGGCGGAACTATTGTATAGGTGAAATATGGAATATAAATTTGAGAAACTGACGGAAAAGATATTTGTCTGCGCAAGCTCCGACCACCGCTTCGGGACGGACGCTTTCCTGCTGGCGGATTTTTGCGGCTACAGGCGGAAGGACAAGGTCTGCGATCTGGGTACGGGCTGCGGGATCATTCCCCTTATCATGCAGAAATCAATGCCGCCGGAGGTGATATATGCCGTTGACATCCAGGAGGGCGCTGTAGATCAGCTACGGATGGGCATGGAGAAAAGCGGTATCAGAGAGGGCATCGTCCCCATATGCGCCGATTTAAAAGAGCTTTGGGAGAACGCGCCCCTGGAACAGCTTGACCTGGTGACCTGCAATCCGCCGTATAAGGCGGTAAACACCGGATTCGAGAGCGCGCTGACGGCGCAGAGGATAGCCCGGCACGAGATAATGTGCAATATCGGGGACGTGTGCGCTGCGGCAGAAAAGCTGCTGAAATTCGGGGGAAGATTATGCGTCTGCAACCGTCCGGAGCGTTTAAGCGACGTTCTCTATGCTATGAAATGCCACAACATTGAGCCGAAAAGACTGCGCTTTGCGGCAAAAACTCCGGAGGATGCACCCTGGCTGTTCCTGGTGGAGGGCAAAAAAGGCTCAAAGCCGTTTATGAGGGTCGAGCCTACCCTTATAATAAGAAGCGGCGACGGCTTTTCCGACGAGCTGCGACGTATCTATTCCACGGGAAAGGAGGCGGAATAATGGGAGTCCTGTATATCATAGGCACGCCTATCGGAAATATGGAGGATATTACCCTCCGGCAGATGAGGATGCTCCGGGAGGTGGATTTTATCTGCGCCGAGGACACCAGAGTGACGCTGAAGCTGCTTAACCGCTGCGATATAAAAAATGAGCTTGTGAGCTTTCATCAGCACAGCTCAAAAGCCGAAGCTCAGCGGATAATCGACAGGCTTCTTGCCGGGGAGAGCTGCGGCGTGGTGACAGACGCCGGGATGCCCTGCATATCCGACCCGGGGGAGGTGCTGGTGCGTATGTGTCAGGAAAACGGGATCGAGGTCAGGGCTGTCCCCGGACCTACGGCGGCTGCAACTGCGGCGGCTCTGTCAGGCTTCCCTATCCGCAGATTCACTTTCGAGGGATTTCTTCCGGTGCAGAACAAGGAGCGTCAGGAGCGGCTGGAACTGCTGCGGAATGAGAGCGCGGTGATGATTTTTTATGAAGCTCCCCATAAGCTGCGGAACACGCTGGGGGATCTGGCTGACTTTTTCGGCGGAGGACGGCGCATTGCCATCTGCCGCGAGATAACGAAGCTACACGAAGAGGTTCAGCGGATGACGCTGGAGGAGGCTGTGCAGTGCTATTCCGAGAGAGAGCCGAGGGGAGAATATGTTCTTGTTCTGGAGGGAAAAAGTTCGGAGGAAAAGGAGCAAGTCACCCTGGAGGAGGCTCTGGAGCAGGTGCGCCGCCTCATGGAAAGCGGTGAAAAGCCTACGGACGCCTGCAAAGCGGTGGCAAAGGAGACCGGCTTCCGGAAAAGCGAGCTGTATTCCTCTCTAAAGTAATATTTGTAAAATTGCACAAAAACGCTTGCGTTTTGTCGCAAAGTATGGTATAATGAGGACGGACAGTATTTTTTATGGTTTTGTGTAGTATAATATTGTAGTCAATACTGTTACGGCAGTCCGGGTTTCCCGTTTTTTTGCAGGGATTTCCGCGGTCTGCCTATTTTCCTGCCGCCCGGCGCGGTGAAAAGAGGTTTATACTATGATTTGCGATCTGCATTGCCACACAAAATTTTCCGACGGTTCTCTCGGCATCGAGGACATTATTTCTCAGGCGAAGAGAACGGGAGTCCAACTGCTTTCAATTACCGATCACGATACGATGTCGTCTTTCTCGCGCGCCGACGTTCTCGGACAGAGGGACGGCGTAAAGATACTTCACGGCGTGGAGCTTTCCGCCTGGGATAAGCAGCGCGATTCCAAGGTACACATTCTCTGCTACGCTCCCCGGAAGCCAGAACGCCTGGAGGGTCTCTGCCAGAAATCCTGCGAGATACGAAAGGCTTGCTCCAAGGAGATGATAGCGAAGGTCATGGAAAAATTCCCCATTACTATCGAGAGCATATTGAAACACACCACATCCTCCAAGAGCATTTTCAAGCAGCATATCATGCGCGCGCTTATTGACTACGGCTATGCTCTGGAGTTTTACGGCGAGCTTGACCATGAGCTGTTCAATCCTGCAACGGGCTGCTGCTACGTTGAGCGTGAATATCCGGAGGTGAATTTTGTCATTGACCTGATACATACTGCCGGAGGAGCGGCTGTTCTGGCGCATCCTGCCCAGTATGACAACATGGCTCTGCTGGAGGAGCTGGCGGTTAAGGGCAAGATCGACGGCGTGGAGATCGACCACTATTCCGCCGATGAGAATTACCGCCGTGAGCTGAGAGCACTGGCGGAGAAATATGATCTTATAAAAACAGGCGGTTCAGATTTCCACGGGCTGTACAACAGCGTGCCTACGCATCTTGGAAGCGAGACTACAGCGGAGGAAGAGGTTCAGCGAATAATCAGGCTCACCTCGGCTAAGAGGTAGATCATGAAGATCAGGACGGGAATAAGTTTTCTTATGGCAATATTATTTTTCGTATTGTTCATATGGTTTTTGCTGCCGCTGAAAGCAGGAATAGTCAGCGTCGGCAATGTTTTCGGCGCTTTGGTCTCCGGAGGCGTCTGCGCTGCGATCCTGTTCCGGAGGAGTCTCCGGAGCTGGCTGGGGCACATATGGCAGATCGGAAAAGCGGCTATAATAATTGTTATCGGAATTTTTGCGGCAGGAGCGATTCTTGCCGCAGTTATTTCATTTTTTATGGTCAAAGAAATTAATGACAAACCAAAAAACAGCAACACTACCCTCATCGTCCTGGGATGCCAGGTGAGGGGAGATCAGCCGAGCCAGATGCTGAGACGGCGGCTTGATGCGGCTTACGATTTTCTGGCGGAAAACGGCGACGTCAAGGTCATCGTCTCCGGCGGAAAGGGCAGCGATGAGGAGATCAGCGAGGCTCTGTGTATGCGCAATTACCTCGTCGGACGCGGCATAGGCGAGGAGCGGATAATTATGGAGGACAAGTCTACGGACACCCGGGAAAATATCCGTTTTTCCAAAGCGATAATAGAGGAGCAGGGGCTTCCGGCGGATATAACGATCGTTACCGACGGCTACCACCAGTTGAGAGCCGATATCTTTGCCCGGCGCGAGGGTTTGCGTTCTTATAATATCTCCGCCTCTACGGCGCTCTGGCTGCTGCCGACCTACTGGGTCAGGGAATGGCTTGGAATAGCATATTATACTGTTTTTGGACAGGGGTGACAAAATGAAAAAGACAGGAGCTTTTATTGCTGCCGGAGCTTTGGCGGCGTCGGCAGTTTTTCCGCTGTATTCCTCGGCGGCGACCCCGGCGGCTGTCGGTGAGCCGGGAATAAAAAGGGAATCCTACAGCAAGGGATTTTCCGTTGCGCCGCTCCACATAAGCTACGGCGATGAGGGCGGGATCGACGGTATCACGCTGATGCCGGAGATCGGCGGAGTTTCAGGGAACTACGGCGAACAGGCGCTTCCGGAGAAATTCGACCTTCGGGAGAAAAACGGCGTGACTCCGGTGAAAGACCAGGGCAGCGAGGGCACCTGCTGGGCACAGTCGGCGGCGGCAAGTGCGGAGACGAGTTTGATCAGATATCAGCCGGAGATCGACCTTTCGGAGTATCACACTGCATTTTTCACCTACTACGGCGCAGATCAGATCGACCGAAGCGACAGTGAAGCATCGGAGATACTTAACATGGGCGGAAATGCCTATATGGCGGCTAATCTGTGGTCTCAGTGGGTAGGCCCGGTCAAGGAGAGCCGTATGCCCTGCGGCGATATGTCGATCTTCGGCAGCTCTTCATCGCTGGAGGAAGTAAAGTACATGAGCGACTACCATATGTCCGACGCGCTTTTCTTCGACTACAGCGGCGACAGAAGCGACATAGATGCGGTCAATCGCAGGGTGAAAGAGCTGGTTTACGGCGGCTATGGGGTGGATGTGTCATTCCAGCCGGACGTGAGCAACTGCTACTCTGCCGAGTTCAATTCCAGCAGAAGCGAGAGGAAGCCGCGTTTTGCCAGTCATTCCGTTACCATTGTGGGCTGGGATGACAGCTTCCCGAAAGAGAATTTCGTCAAGCCGGCGGACTTCGACGGCGCGTGGCTGGTGAAGAACAGTTGGGGCGAGGACTCCTTCGACAATGGCTATCTGTGGATATCCTATGACGACCGGTCTCTCTGCGAATTTACGGCGTTCATGCTGGAGGACAGCGAGGAGTACAGCATAAATTTCCACCACGATACCCACTATCCAACGCAGTCGATGTCCGCCTACGATGACGGCGGCGAGACCGGCGCTTCATACATGGCAAATGTTTTTTATGCGGAGGAAGCTGTCCAGGCGGAGGCGGTCAACATTTACGTGACGTCTCCCGGGACTGAATACGGCATAACCGTCTATTCCGGGCTGACAGACAGCGGAGATCCAAGCTCCGGCACGGCTTCGGCGGAAACCGCATATTCCTCCGACATTTCGGGATACATAACAGTTCCGCTGGCAGAGGACGTGCTCATTCCGGAGGGGAATTTCTCCGTGGTCGTAAGGGCTATGAACGAGGCGACCCCGTTCGTTATCCCGGTAGAGGCTTCTTTGGCGGTAGAGACGGCTGACGGGGATATGTTCCCGCTGGGCACATATAATACCCGGGAGCAGATACGGCAGTACACAGCCGCCGGAGAGAGCTTTTTCAGTCCCGACGGCAGTGACTGGAGCGATGTGACGGGGGAGGACTATCTTTTTTCCGAGGAGGAAAAGAACTCGATCATAGACCAACTGGAGACGGAGCTTTTCGACGGCATCTACCCGGAGGAGACTGATCTGCTTGAAGAGGCGGAGGCGTCGCTGAATATCTACAAGCAAATGTTCAGCCTGGGGGATCTTACTCTTGCTGTCGGAAATATTCCGGTAAAGGTGCTGGCAAATCCGGTCGGTACGGTAGATTTTTCGCATCCAACCGGGTTTATTCCGAAAAATGAGAAGCTGGAGCTGTCGGTCAGAGACGGCTCGGCGGTGTATTATTCAGTCAACGGCAGTGATTTTGCGCTGTACACCGAGCCTCTGGAGATCTCGGGGCTGGCAGTTGTCAGAGCTATGACGGATTCCGGCGATGTAACCGAGAGAAGCTATATTTCTGCCGGAACTGAGGTTCAGCCGGGAGACGTCGACCTGAACGGCAAGGTGGACGCATCCGACGCAGCCTTTGTTCTTGTGCATTATTCCGACGTTTCTACAGGCGGCAGGGGAACTCTGCCAAGGGTCGTGGAGGACTATGCCGACTATGACCGCAACGGCAGGATAGACGCCTCGGATGCAAGCAGTATTCTTGTGAAATATGCTGAAATTTCTGTAAGCTGATTAATTGTGCAGATTCACGAATCCGCCGGGGAAACCGAAAAAAATAAAAAATCGTATCGAATCGGCGTTTTTTATATCTATGTTGTACAAAAACCAGTGCCATAAATTGACAATAATTTGTCACTCTTAGTAAAATGGTATAAATAAACAGAGCTATATATGTGAAAATGAGGCGAATATAGTCAGTTACCAAATTGTAACCTTTTGGAAAAGTTAGGCAAAGAATATGTGAAAACCAACAAAAAAATAATGTTGAAAATGTACTAACTGCTCAAAAAATATTAAAGAACTGCGCAAATCATTGACTTTAGATCGAAAATAGGGTATAGTGTTAATACAAAAGCAATGCGTTTGCGAAGGAATGTATGCACTCACGCAGCGGGTAGGCTCCCAAAAAGCAACAAGGCTCTCTTTATATAGGATACGCCTTGCGGAGAGAGTAGCATACGGAGCCAGGGCTGTGGTCAGGCGGTAACTTCCGTAGTCGGATATATTCCGTAAACGTATGGCTCCAAAGCATTACAGAGACGAAAGTCTTGTAATAGTCCACTTTGGACAGGACGGTGAATGGACGTGAAGCTCGGGCTTCGGCGAGGACATTCGTCGGCTCAGGCGGATCCGGAAAGGAGACCGTCAACACACTTTTTTCACTATTATGCTACAGGCATAATACATATTTAAGGAGGAAAAAAACAATGAACACACTTAAGAAGACATTAGCATTAGTTGCTACTCTTGCTATGGCTGCAACAGCATTTGTTGGATGCGGCGAGGACGAGTCCAGCTCAACATCCACAGGCAACAATTCTACATCCGATAATTCATCTGAGTCTACACCTGATGCTTCAGAGGGCGATACATCTGACGGCGGTGACGCATCTACTGGCGACGAGGGCAGCACAGGCACAGTTGACGCTTCTGTTGGACAGGGCGGCGCTGAGTTCGTAGTTGCTGCATGGGATGCTAACGATGCTCCTAAGCTCATCGCTCAGTGGAAGGGTCTCGACTACGATAAGGTTACAGAGCAGCTCGAGAACGGCGAAGTTCCCGGCGTTAAGTTCCTGAATATGTCTTGTAAGGGCGGCGAGGCTGCTGAGAACTATGACCAGCGTTTCGCTGACGGCACAGACATCGACGTGTTCTTCGTAGAAGCTGACTGGGCTCTCAAGTTCATCAACGACGACGCAAGAACACTTCCTCTCTCAAAGCTCGGTCTTTCCGATGCTGATTTCTCCAACGCTTACAGCTATACAAAGGAGATCGGTAAGTCATCTACTTCCGGCGAGCTGAAGGGCGTTTCATGGCAGGCTGCAGCCGGCGGCTACGCTTACAGAGCTGACCTTGCTGAGCAGTACCTCGGCGTTAAGACACCTGCTGAGATGCAGGAAAAGGTTGGCGACTGGGCTAAGTTCACAGAGGCTGCAAAGACAGTTTCTGACGCTACAAGCGGCACAGTTGCTCTCGGCGATACTCTCGGCGGTATGTGGCAGGTTTACGCTTGCGGTCGTACAACTCCTTGGGTTAAGGACAACAAGCTTCAGATCGACGACTTCTGCAAGGAGTTCGCTGACACAGCTAAGGAGCTCTGGGATATGGGCGGTATCACAAAGAACGACCAGTGGTCTAACGAGTGGACAGCTTCCGGTGTACAGGGCTCAACAATGGGTTACTTCGTATCTACATGGGGCTTCGGCGGATTCTTCCTTGAGGCTGCTGGCGGCGTAGGCGGAGACCAGTACGGCAAGTGGAACGTATGTCAGGGTCCTCAGGCATTCTACTGGGGCGGCACATGGCTCGTTGCTAATGCTGATACAGATAACGGTAACGAGTGCCGTGAGTTCATCCTTTCTGCTGCTGGCGACGACGCTGCAATGAAGGAGTACGCTGTTAACAAGCCTGAGTTCGTAAACAACAAGGCTGTAATGGATGAGATCATCGCTGCTAACACAGTTACAAACGAGGATATCTCCGGCAACTTCAAGGATGGTCAGAACTACTTCGCTGAGCTGGCTTCCAACGTTGAGCAGATCAACTTCAACGGTCTTATCACAGAGTATGATGCAACAGTTAAGACTGACTTCATCACGGCTGTTAAGGAAGAGTATCTCATGGGCGGCAAGTCTTGGGATGACACACTTAACAGATTCAAGGATGATGTTTCTGAGCACATCATGACAATCGAGATTGACTAATCCTAATCATCGATTCGTCATAATAACTAAATAACATTATACCCTACGGAATACTTCTGTGTATTCCGTAGGTGTATATTTGTTTATACTCAGCTAACCGGCTGGGTTTCATATCAAAAACCGAGAGGGTGTGTGTTATGGCATCAGCTGCACAGAAACGCATTAAGTCAATCAGCTATGCAAAATACGGCTATATGTTTATTCTGCCGTTTTTTCTTGTTTATTTCTTTTTCCAATTATATCCTCTTATAAATACTTTCATTGTCAGCTTCCAGGGTAATGCAGACAAACCCGACGCATTTGTCGGCTTTGAGAACTACAGTCATCTTCTCTTCGGCGGCAGCGACCGTCGTGTAGCTAAGGTTCATACTGCCTTTACTCAGTCTCTGGGAAATACATTTATCCTCTGGATAGGTAACTTTATCCCTCAGATCGCATTATCACTCTCACTGGCAGTATGGTTTACAGAGGCAAATCTTAAGATCCCGGGCAAGGGCTTCTTCAAAGTTGTTATGTACCTGCCCAATATTATCACAGCGGCTTCCGTAGCTGTTCTCTTCATCCAGCTCATGGGTGAGTCCGAGAACGTTCCCGGTGCCGTAAATATGATTCTGGCTAAACTGGGACTTATTAAATCTAACTACGTTGAGGCGACCGGTCTTACTACATATGATACTGTTAAGTTCGTAAATGGAGTGTGGCAGAGCCGCGGCGTAATTATGTTTATCCAGACATGGATGTGGTTCGGTAATACCATGATCATGCTTATGTCTGGTATTCAGGGTATCAACCCCTCACTTTTCGAGGCTGCAAGCATCGACGGTGCAAGCTCCGGACAGGTTTTCAGAAAGATCACTCTGCCCCTCCTTACACCCATTATGGCTTATACTCTGGTTACATCCATGATCGGTGGTCTCCAGATGTTCGATATGCCTTTCCTGTATCACGCGGCAGGCGGTAAGCCCGATCCTGATGTTAAGACTATCGCAGTTCTTATTTACGAGTATTTCCACGCACAGAATAATGAGAATAAGCTCGGCTACGCCGGTGCTGCTTCTGTTCTTCTGTTCTTTATCACTCTTATCCTTGGTCTCCTCGCACTCTATATCACACGTGATAAGGATGAGATCGCCAAGAAAAAGCAGAGAAAGAAGATCGCTAAGCAGCTTAAAAAGGAATCTAAACAGTTTGGAGGTTTTTCAATATGAGCAAAATGGACAACGTATATGGAGAACCTAAGAGCAATTACTCAGCTAAGATAAAGATCAAGTCAACGATCCTGTTTATCTGGTTTTTACTCCTGACGCTTATCTGCTTGGTTCCTATTTACATTCTTATCGTTAACGCGACTCGTGCTCATGTGGATATTGCCAACAGTCTGAGCCTTGTCCCCGGTTCAAGCATCGGAAAGAACTTCAAGTATCTGTCCGATACGCCTGAGCTGAAAGCTGTTTATAATGCTTTGGCTGGATATAAAAACAGTGTTTTCATTACAGTTTGCTGTACGATTCTGACTGTATTCTTCTCAGCTATGACCGCATATGGCTGTCACGTTTATGACTTTAAGCTCAAAGAGGTTTCTTACTCAATTATTCTTCTTGTAATGATGGTTCCTGTTCAGGTTACATCTGCTGGTTTCGTATCATTCATGAGCGATATTCACCTTACAAATACATACTGGCCTCTTATCATACCGGCAGTTGCGGCTCCGGCGGTCGTTTACTTCATGCGTTCGTACATGAAGTCGTCGTTCCCTCTGGATATCGTTGAGGCTGCCCGTATCGACGGATGCGGCGAGTTCAGAACATTTGTTTCTATCGCTATTCCCATGATGAAGCCGGCTATCGCTGTACAGGCTATCTTCGCATTCATCGCAAGCTGGAATAACTACTATACACCTAACATGATCCTCATTAACGTTGATCTGGACAAGAGAACGCTTCCTATGATGGTTGCAGGACTCCAGGCATCTGATAAGATCAAGGACTACGGCGGTATCTACCTTGCTATCGCGCTCTCCATTGTTCCTATCATCATTGCATACGTATTCCTGTCAAGATTCATTATCGCAGGTGTTGCTCTCGGCGGTGTAAAGGAATAATTAAAAACTACAGCTCACTTCGGTGAGCTGTTTTTTTTTGCCCTTTCATATTTGTACTCCTTGCTGAATATCATTAATTGAGGCACTTATACTAATCATGAGTCAAAAAAAGGAGGAGTGAAAATGAAGGAAGAGACAAGCCTTGCAACTATCAGCGGCTATCTGCCGGAGAGGATACGGCGACCGCTGAGCGATTTGTCTTCCAGGGAACTTTCGGGGCTGACAGAGATACGGCTTCATTCAGGCAGACCGGCTGCTTTGGTTTTTCCCGGGAAGATCAAGTTTCTGACAAGCTTCGGGATGACGTCGGCGTGGCAGAACTGCGATGTTGTCAATGTAACTGCCAGGGAAATTTCTGAATCTGTGGAATCGCTGGCGCACTATTCGATGCATAGCTGCACCCAGCAGCTCCGGGAGGGATATTTCACGCTGAAAGGCGGCGTCCGGGCAGGACTATCGGGCTGTTACAATGATTCCGGCAGCCTGACGGACGTTACAGGCGTGAATTTTCGCATAGCGCGGTGCATTTTTGACTGCGGAGAGCAGATTTTCCGGCTCATGAGCGGCGAAAACTCCGGAATACTGATATGCGGCGCAGTCAATTCCGGAAAGACCACGCTGCTGCGGGATCTGTGCCGCCTGACGGGAAATCGTCAAAAGGCGGTACTGATAGATGAGAGAAATGAGATTGCATCTGTCAGCGGCGGAGTCATCGAAAATGATGTCGGCGTGCTCACTGACGTTATCTGCGGATGCAGCAGGGAAAAGGGAATAATTTCTGCCATTCGTACTCTTTCGCCGGACTATATTTTCACCGACGAGATATCCACCGGGGCGGATGCGGACGCTATACTGAAAGGTATCGGCAGCGGCGTGAAATTCTGCGCCACCACCCATGGCGCAGATCTGGAGAGCACCTTTGAACGGGGATTTTTAAAGCCGCTCCTTTCATCCGGCGCATTCGGATATGCGGTCATGTTGTCGGGAGCGGATGCACCCGGAAAGATCCGGGAGATACGGAGGCTTGAAAATGGGACTTAGACTGGCGGCGGCGGTAATTTTCATCGCGATAGGGGGAAGCATAGGGGCGGCAATGGCAGATAAGCTCCGCCGGAGATGCAAACGGCTCTCGGAGATACAGCATCTCCTGGGGAGAGTCGGCTACTGGATCGGCAGTCGGGAGGACGACGTTTATGCCGTCTGCCGGAGCATAAAAAAAGAAAATGTCCTGCCGGGAAGCAGCTTTTCCGGAAGGCTGCCGGACAGCTACAGCTCCGGCGAGAATTTTCACTGCCGCTGGGTCGCCGCCGTTCAGGAAAGCCGTGATCTGGAGGAACGGGAAAAGGAGATCCTTGCCGAGCTTGGCAGGATTTTAGGCTCAGGGGACAAGACAAGCCAGATGAACTCCATAAAGGCTCTTGAACGTGAAACCGAGCGGCTCAGGAATGAGCAGAGCGAGCAACTGGCAAAAAAGGGGAAGCTTTATACATCGGCAGGTCTGCTTTTCGGGATAATGGCAGGGATACTGACGATTTAGAGGTGACAGAATGGAAATAGATCTGATTTTTAAAATCGCCGGCATCGGAATTATTGTGGCTGTTCTGAACCTGGTTCTGAAACGTGCGGAAAGGGAGGAACAGGCGATGATGACAACTCTTGCCGGACTTATTGTGGTTCTTCTCATAATTGTACAGGAGATAGGCGGACTTTTCGACACAGTCAAAACGGTATTCGGGTTATGGTAGACAACTGTCTCTCAACAGCGGCATTCTGCATTTGCGCGACAGTTCTGGCAGTCGTATTGCGGCAGCATTGTAAGGAACAGTATATGATGCTTTCAATTGCCGCGTGCGTAGTGGTATTGGGAGGTGCGGCTGCCGTGCTGTCGCCGCTGCTATCGGATATCCGGGAGATCTTCGTCGATTCCGGGCTTTCCGACAGCTATCTGTCTCTAATCTTCAAGGCGGCTGCCATTAGCCTGATAACACACATAACCTGTGAGCTTTGCCGTGACTGCGGAGAGTCGGCAATAGCTTCGGCAGCAGAAATATGGGGAAAAGCGTGCCTTTCGCTGATGTCAGTGCCGCTGATAAAATCTATCATGGAGCAAATATGGAGCAGTTTATAAAGAAGATAATAGCCGCTGCCCTCATGATCGCTGCGATCTTTCTTGGTTTATCGCCAATGACCGCCTGTGCCGATGAATACAGCGACGGCATGGAGGAAATATCGGAGAATGTGGGGGATATCATGTCCGGTTTCAGTCTCGATCTGAGTCTGGATGATGCGGAAAAGCTTTCAATTGACAGTTTGCTTGGGAAGGTCGGAGAGCAGCTTGCAGACCGTCTTGGCGAGCCGGTGCATCTGCTGGCAGTTATTTTTATGGTAATTGTACTTTGCGCCGTGATCTCCTCGGCAGGAAGTTTTTCCGGAAAAGCTTCGGAGGACATCTACTCGATGGTCTGCGTCATGTCGGCAGTGGCAGTTATCCTGCCACGGATAATGGCGGTATACAGCGAAATTCTCAGTCTGATACATACCACAGGAAGCTTTATCCTGGTGTTTGTGCCCTTTTTTACGGGAATTGCGGTGACAAGCGGAAGCATAACCACAGCAGGTATCTATCACATAATGATGCTTGGCGCGTCGGAGTTCATAGTAAAGCTGGCGGAGAGCTGGTTTATGCCTGTTTTAGGCGCTGCCGCTGCACTTGGGATAACCGGCAGCATTTTCCCCTCGGTTTCCCTGGACAGTCTTGTCAATCTGCTGAAAAAGGTGATAACATGGGGAATTTCGGTCGCTATGACGCTTTTTACCGGATTTGTTTCCCTTAAATGTACTATCGGCTCAAAGGCGGACGGCGCAGCGGCTAAAACGGCGAAAATGCTGGTGGGAAACTTCGTTCCGATAATCGGCGGTGCAGTTTCGGACGCATATTCTACGGTGAAAGGCAGCTTTCAGGTCATCGGCGGAGCGGTTGGCGCTTTGGGGATAACGGGCATAATACTGCTGCTCCTGCCTATGATACTTGAAGTTCTTCTGTATCGCTTTGTTATGTGGGTCGGCATCGCGGCGGCGGAGATCTTTTCATCCGAGCCGCTGAGGAAGCTTATGAAAAGCATCGACAGCGGACTTGCCATCGCCCAGTGCATACTGGTATGCTACTCGGTCATATTCGTGCTCTGTTCGGCAATTCTGATACGCGCAATGGGAGGCGGCTGATATGGATGAAATAAAAGCGGCAGTAGGGGCAGTGTGCGCGGTTTCGGCAGTGCGGTGCGTGATAGGTAATATCGCATCCGTATCGCGGCTTAAAAAACAGGTTATGATAATTATGGATCTGCTTTTGGCGGCTGTAATGGCGTCGTTTTTTATGAGAGGCTGTTCGTCATTTGAAATGCCGGAGATTGCCGTATATGAGTATGAATCCGGAGAATATGAGAGCATATACGAGAAGACCCTCGAATCTCAGGTATCATCAAACATCTGCCTGGTTCTGGAGCAGCAGCTTGAGGCGGCTGGCATAAGCTGTGAAAAAATTGAGGCGGAGGTTAATATTTCGGAGGACAGCAGCATATTTATTAACAGGGTGACGGTGATCTCCGGGGACTTTCAAGCCGCTTCGGAGATCATAAAAGCCAGTCTGGGAACGGAAACGGAGGTAGTCAATGGTATCGGCGAAGAATTGTTTTGAGATGCTGAAACGCAACAGAACCGCCGCCATAGTGATACTGGGCTGTGTGGGACTTCTGCTGATCCTGCTCTCCTCTTTTTTTCCCGGGGGGGAAAAAGAGACGGAAGCAGCCGGGCTGTCTGATGCTGCCGGTCAGCTTGACCTTGGCGATCAATACCGCCGTCAGACGGAGAAGCGTCTGGAGGAGCTTCTTGAAAGGGTAGAGGGCGCAGGAAATGTTGAGGTCTGCATAACCGTAGGAACGGGACAGAGGTATGTCTACGCCGCAGAGGGCAAGGTCAGCAGCTCTGATAATAAGCATGAGGAGGAGGAAAAGTATGTTATAGTCGGCGGCGGAAGCGACCGTGCGCCGCTGATAGAGAGGGTGGAGACGCCGGAGATAATCGGGGCGGTCATTCTCTGCCAGGGCGGAGGAGATCCGGCAGTTGCGGAGCGTATGTATAAGGCTGCGGCAGCCGCGCTGGGAATACCAACAATGAATATATTTGTGACAACAATGAGTTAAGGAGCAAAGCTATGAAAAAGCCTACAATGATAATCGGAAAAAAGCAGATAATCATGACTTGTCTTACACTTATGCTGGGAGCGGCGGTTTACATAAATTATGCGGCAGCCCCGAAAAAGGACGGCGTAAAGAAAGATCAGACTATCGAGACGGCGGAAACGGGAGATATGATAAACTACGGAGAGACGGAGTTTGTCAATGCGGAGGCAGACGGCAGCGTTTCTGCGTCGGCGGATTATTTCGCACAGGCGCGCCTTGACAAGATGAACAACCGGGACGAGGCTGTGCAGACCTTGCAGTCCATCATCGGCGGAGGCGACATTACCGAGGATGAAATGGTCGTCAATGCCCTTGATGCGGTGGAGGTCTCAAAGCTCATCGAATCGGAGGGGACGATAGAGTCTCTTGTAAAAGCCCAGGGCTTCGATGACTGCGTCGCCTATCTTGACGGAGAAACTGCCAAAATAGTTATCAAGACGGAGGGCCTTGACAAGGCGCAGGCGGCAGCGGTCAAGGAGATAATCTTAGGGGAAACAAACGTCGCCGCAGAAAATATAAGAATTTTTGAGGTAAAGTAGTTGAAATTCCTGAAAAAATTTGGTATAATATAATCATGTATATGTCAGAGCCTGTTCGGCGTCCCGGCGTTTGCTTTGTGGAAGCGGCTGAACAGGCTCTCAGGGAGGTCAGAAAATGAACGATGTGAAGGGAAAGACAGCGGCAGCTCTGAAGATCTCAGAGGACGTAATTATAACAGTCGCCAGGCTGGCGGCGCTTGATGTAAAAGGTGTGGCAGATCTGTGCGGTGAAGTCAGCAAGCTGACAAAGCTGAGAAATAACGGGCCTATTGCCGTCACTATGGTTGAGGATGTTGCGGCGATCGAAATAAAAATCAAAATCAGAAGCGGATTCAAAGTGGTTCAGGTGGCTCAGCAGGTACAAACTGCCGTAAAGGACAGCGTTCAGTCCATGACAGGAGTAGCTGTGGCAAGAGTTAATGTCAGGGTCTGCGGCGTTGTTTTCGACAGTGGGAAAAAAGAGGATACAGGAGAGGAAAAATGACAAGAAGTGAAATAAGAGACAGCGCATTCAAATTGCTTTTCGAGCAGTTGCTGCGCGGAGATGATATTGAGGAGCTATACGATATTGCCGAGGAAATCGAAGAGATAACCGTAAATGACGAGGTAAAGAAGCTGGTTGACGGCACTCTGGAGCACAGCGAGGAGATCGACGGCATTATCGAGGGCTACAGCACGTCGCGCAAGCTTTCGAGAATGCCTAAGATAAATCATGCTATTCTCAGAATGGCGGTATATGAGTGCCTGTACGATGAGAAAACTCCGGCAAATGCGGCAATAAGCGAGGCGGTCAAACTCGCTACGACCTATACCTATAAAGAGGACGCTTCTTTTATAAACGGAGTTCTTGGAAGATTTTCCCGGGAACGTCTGAACAGCGCGAAAGAGGCTGAGGAAAATGCCTGAGTTTCTGGGCATCGACACCAGCAACTACACCACCTCCACAGCGATCTATATAAGCGAGGAAAACCGGATAGTCCAGCAGAAAAGGCTTCTTCCGGTAAAGGAGGGAGCGCTTGGTCTGCGGCAGAGCGACGCCGTTTTTCATCATACCGTGCAGTTGCCGGAGATGATAGAGCTGCTGGCTCAGGAGAGGGCAGAGGGGAAATTTGCCGCAGTTTCGGCTTCCGCGCGTCCCAGAAATATTGCAGGCTCATATATGCCCTGTTTTCTTTGCGGAGAGAGCCTTGCGCGTTCCTATGCCGCCCTAGAGCAGATTCCGCTGTACACCACATCCCATCAGGTGGGGCATATCCTGGCGGCTCTCTACTCGGCGGACTGCCTGGAGCTTGTAAACGAGCCGTTTATAGCGTTTCACGTCAGCGGCGGAACGACAGACTGCCTGCTATGTGAGTCAGACGGCGAAGAGGTGCTGAAAATATCGGAGATCGCCACGTCTCTCGATCTGAACGCCGGACAGGCTGTGGACAGGGCAGGGCTGATGCTGGGACTGAAATTCCCCTGCGGAGCCGAGCTGGAAAAGCTGGCGGTCAGGGCGGACAGGCATTTCAAGGTGAAGCCGGCGCTCAAAAACGGAAACTGCTGCCTTTCCGGGGTGGAGAATAAGTGTGCGAAAATGCTGGAAAGTGGTGAAAAGCCGGAAAATATCGCCGCATATTGCCTGGATCTTATAGGGGAAACTATCCTTAAAATGACGGAGTACGCGGTAGAGAAGTATGGCAGGCTGCCGCTGGTTTTTGCCGGAGGCGTGATGTCGGACAGGCTTATCCGGGATATGATAACTGCAAAATTCGGACGGGCGCATTTCGCAGAACCTCGCTATTCCTGTGACAATGCAGCCGGAATAGCTATATACGGCTATCTGAAGCATAGACAGAGGTGAAAATAATGCCGGTGATAACAGTTTCACAGGTTAACAGATATATTAGCTCGAAGCTGAAAGGCGACAGGCTTTTGCAGGGTATCATGGTAAAGGGCGAGATCTCGAATTTTGTCTGTCACTATAAAAGCGGACACTGCTATTTTACCCTGAAAGACAAGGAAAGCGGTCTGAAAGCCGTTATGTTCGCATCTGCCGCCTCAAGGCTGAAATTCCAGCCAGAGGACGGCATGGAGGTAATAGCAGCCGGAAGCATTTCCGTCTTTGAGCGCGACGGAGCGTATCAACTGTATGTTAACGACATTATCCCGGAGGGCGCAGGAAAGGAAAGCGTCGCGCTGGAGCAGCTTAAAAAGAAGCTTGCAAAAGAGGGCATTTTTGCGGAGGAGCACAAGCGGCGCATCCCTGAAATGCCGCGGAAAATAGGTGTAGTGACCTCTCTCAGCGGTGCGGCTGTAAGAGATGTTATAAATGTTCTTACCAGGCGTTATCCTCTCTGCGAGGTGTATGCGGTGGACGCCCTGGTTCAGGGTGAAAACGCTCCGCAGTCCGTTTGCAGAGGCATCCTGAAAGCGGAAAATGCCGGCTGCGACATTGTGATCGTGGGACGGGGCGGCGGCTCTTCCGAGGATCTGAGTGCGTTTAATACGGAGGCGGTCGCCAGGGCTGTTTATGGCTGTAAAGTGCCGGTCATATCCGCCGTGGGACATGAGGTGGACTACACCGTTGCCGATCTTGCCGCAGATATGAGAGCGCCTACGCCGTCGGCTGCGGCTGAGCTTGCGGCTCCGGATATAAGCGTTATATCGGCAAAAACCGATGATATGAGGAGACGCTGCGAAAAGGGATTTTCCGCGATTCTCGAGAGAAAGGCGGCATTGCTTTCGTCAGTGGCGTCAAGACTGGCGGCGCAGTCACCGGAAAACCAGCTCAACGTCATGTCCGAGAAGCTGGAAGGCATCGGAAAGCGGCTGGATTCTGCGGTAAACGGCTGCCTGGAGCGGAACGAGGCGCGGCTTGCCGGGGCGGCTGTGAAGCTGGACGGGCTTAGTCCGCTGAAAATTCTTGGAAGAGGATATTCTTTGGTATATAAAAATAACAGTCTTGTGCGGACTGCCGGCGATATTTCACAGGGTGACACGGTCAGGCTGAAATTCGGCAAGGGTGAAGCGGAGGCGAAAATAATTGGAAAGTCAGAATGAAAAAATAAGCTTTGAGGAAAATATGAAGCGGTTGGGAGCAATTGCTGCGGAGCTTGAAAAAGGCGATATACCGCTGGAAAAGGCGGTTGAGCTTTACGGCGAGGGCGTTAAGCTTTCGGCGGTTTGCAGAGATCAGCTCGACCGGGCGAAGATAAAAATAACGGAGGAAAAATGCAATGATTAATTTCAACGAAACCCTGCAGCGCTACATTGATTTTACGGAAAAGGGTCTTAAAGAGTACAACAACTACAGCCACGAAAACAGACCGCAGATGAGACTTATAGATGCAATGAACTACTCCCTGACAGTGGGCGGAAAGAGGATCAGACCTGTCCTTGTTCATGCTTTCTGCGAGGCGCTGGGAGGCGAAATGGAGATCTCCTCCGCTCCTGCCTGCGCTATCGAGATGATACACACATTTTCGCTTATCCACGACGATCTGCCGGCTATGGACGACGACGATTTCCGCAGAGGAAAGCCCTCGTGTCACAAACGTTTTGACGAGGCAACGGCTATCCTTGCCGGAGATGCCCTTGCAGTCCTCCCGTTCGAGATAATTGCCGATGCGGAAACGCTTACGGCGGAGCAGAAGATGCTGATAATTTCGGTTCTGGCTAATTCCGTCGGCAGAGATGGCATGATCGGCGGACAGATGATTGACATGGAAAATGAGAACCGGACGGATGTGACCGAGGAAGATCTGCGGAATATGTACCGCTGCAAAACGGGTCAGCTTATCGCGGTTTCCTGCGTAATGGGCGCTATCTGCGCAGATGCGGAAAACGAGACTATCCGGGCTGCCGCGGAGTACGGAATGAGGCTTGGCTTTGCATTCCAGGTCATTGACGATATTCTGGATGTTACCAGCACCACAGAGGAGCTGGGCAAGCCGGTAGGCAGCGACGAGGCTCAGCACAAGACTACATTTGTGACGCTCTTCGGTGTTGAAAAGGCGCAGGAGGTTGCGGATAAGGCAACTTCGGAGGCTCTTGAGTGGCTCGACGCAATTCCCAACAACGAATTTCTCAAGGAGCTTACCGGTATTCTGCTGAATCGTAAAAAATAAAAGGAGCTGCGGAGAGCGTCTCCGCTTAGTATAAAATGAATGAGTTAATAAACGACGGAGAAAGAGTCAGTCTGTCGGAGCTGGAGCTGCCCGGCGACCTCAGACGGCTGAGCGAGAAGCAGTGCGTTTTTTTGTGCTCCGAGATACGGAACACGCTGATAAGCTCGGTATCTAAGACAGGCGGACATCTTTCATCGAATCTGGGCGTTGTTGAGCTGACGCTGTCCATTCACCGGAATTTCAATTCTCCGGATGATAAGATCGTGTGGGACGTGGGGCATCAGAGCTACGTCCACAAGATACTTACCGGACGGGCGGACAGGATCGGCAGTCTACGCCAGGAGGGCGGTATTTCGGGATTTCCAAAGCCGGACGAATCAGAGCACGACACTTTTATAGCAGGTCACAGCAGCACATCCATTTCCGCCGCCTGCGGAATTTCCGAGGCAATGAAGCTTCAGGGCAGGGAAAATTATACAGTGGCTGTTATCGGAGACGGTGCGATGACCGGCGGAATGGCATACGAGGCGATGAACAACTGCGGATGTTCATCGGAGAGCAATATGATCGTTATTCTTAACGATAACAATATGTCGATCTCCAAGAGCGTGGGTTCGCTGAAAAAGTATCTTACCTCCCTGAGAAATTCCGAGGATTATCTCAAAATGAAGCGCAGTGTGGAGAAGAACCTTTCCAACATCCCGCTGGTGGGAAATAAAGTGGCAAAGGGCGTAAAGCACGCTAAGGACGCTATAAAATCCACTATCCTGGAGCGGAATCTTTTCGAGGACATGGGCTTCATCTACCTCGGACCGATAAACGGTCACAGCATAAAAGACCTTGACCAGGCTATGCGAATGGCAAAAAGCTACCATGAGCCGGTTTTTATCCATGTCAAGACGGTAAAGGGAAAAGGGTATCTTCCGGCGGAGAAAAACCCCGGAGAGTACCATGGCATCTCCAGATTTGACGTAAATACGGGAAATCCGGACGTCTCCCCCGGGGACAGCTACTCCACTGTGTTCGGCAAGGAGCTGCTGGTCATGGGCGAAAAAGACAGCCGCATCTGCGCCATAACCGCAGCCATGAAGTATGGGACAGGTCTGCAATATTTCGGCAAGCGTTTTCCCGACAGATTTTACGATGTAGGCATCGCCGAGCAGCACGCCGTAACATTTGCCGCAGGACTGGCGGCTATGGGACAGATACCGGTTTTTGCGGTCTATTCGACATTTCTCCAGCGCGCCTACGACCAGCTTGTCCATGACATAGCTATCGGCGGACATCATGTGGTTCTGGGTATTGACAGAGCCGGCATCGTCGGCGAGGACGGCGAGACGCACCAGGGACTTTTCGACGTTGCCATGCTTACCTCAATTCCCGGTGCGGTCATATTTTCCCCGGCGACCTATGAGGAGCTGCGGCTCTGCCTGACTAAGGCGGTCTACACCGAAAAGGGGCTTGTTGCCGTGCGCTATCCCAGAGGAGCGGAGAATGTGGACTTCAACCGGAGCATAATAAACACCGACTGTACATTTATGCGGAAAGGCTCAGACACGGTCATAATCAGCTACGGCAGGCTGTTCAACGAGGCGTACAAGGCGGAGCTTCTGCTGGAGGAGAGCGGTATGTCCTGCGATCTGCTGAAACTGACGAAAATATTTCCCATTCAGGAAAAGCTGACCCAGGAGATAATGAGCTACAAACATATCTTTTTCTTTGAGGAAGCTATGGCAAACGGCGGTATATCGGAGAAGATCGGATGTATGCTTATGGAGAACGGTTATCGCGGCGAATACGGCAGAGTGGGCATAGACGGCTTTGTAAAGCAGGCGTCTGTAGGCTCGGCTCTCGGGAATGTTGGTCTGGACAGCCGTAAAATAGCGGAATTTATCTTGAAGAGGAGCGGCGAAAATGGCACGTCTTGACGGTGAGCTGGTGTCACGCGGAATAGCCCGAAGCCGTGAGCGTGCAAAGGAAATGATAAAGAACGGCTGCGTTACCGTCAACGGAAAAACCGCCAAAAAGCCTGCCCAGGAGGTCTCGGCGGAGGATACGGTTGAGTCAGCCGAAAAAGAGACATATGTCGGCAGAGGTCTGCTGAAGCTGGAAAAGGCGGCGGAGGCATTCGGGCTGGACTTCACCGGAAAGATCTGCCTGGACATCGGCGCGTCTACCGGCGGATTTACGGAATATTTGCTGCTTAACGGCGCTGAGAAAGTATTTGCCGTTGACGTGGGACACGGTCAGTTGGCTGGATCTCTCCGGCAGGACAGCCGTGTGGTGAACATGGAAAATACGGACATCCGCAGCGTGCTGCCGGAGGACATAGGAGGTCAGGCGGAGTTTGTCTGCGGAGACGTTTCCTTTATCTCCCTGAAGAAGATCCTGCCGAAGGTTTATGAGCTGCTCCGGGAGGACGGTTCTGCCGCCATGCTGATAAAGCCCCAGTTTGAAGCCGGAAAAAGCAGCATCGGCAAAAAAGGCGTTGTCAAGGACAGAAAAGTCCATGTAAAAGTGCTGGAGGAAATTCACAGTTTTGCGGAGCTGATAGGTTTTTCCGCGGCGGATTATACTTATTCCCCGATAAAGGGCGGAAGCGGCAACATCGAATATCTCGTGCTGCTGAAAAAAAACGGGGACAAGGGAAAATTTTTCGATTTCAGGAGGCTTGTTGACGAAGCCTTTGGAGAGATGCGGCAGGAGGAAAAGAGCTAAGATGAAAGCGGCACTTTACCCGAATTTTCAGAAAAAAAACGCCCTGGGATGTGCCAGAGAGGTCTGCGGCATCATCCACAGCGCAGGGCTGGAGGTCATGGTGAGCAGCGAATACCGCCGTGAGTTCGGAGACAAGGAATACGTGATCTTCGGGAGCATGGAGGAGGCGGTGGAGACCTGCGATGTTTTCATTGCCATCGGCGGCGACGGAACCATCCTGCGCTGCGCAAAGCAGCTCGTCGGCACGGAGACGAAGCTTATCGGAGTCAATACCGGAACTCTCGGCTTTATGGCAGGTCTGGAGGCGGATCAGCTTGACAGTCTCCGCAGGCTTGCTGACGGCGATTACGATATCTCCAAGCGCATGACCGTAGACGTAAAGACTCGGGACGGAATGATCTTCACGGCTCTTAATGAGATCTCCGTAAGGTCGGGCAGCTTCCGGATATGCGATTTCGACGTGTACGCCGACGGCTATCTTGTGGGAAAATACCGCGCCGACGGAATACTTTTCAGCACGCCGTCAGGTTCGACCGCCTACGCTCTTTCTGCCGGCGGGCCTGTCATCGAGCCTGATCTGGAATGTATAGAAATGAACCTTATCTGCCCTCACTCTCTTTTTGCAAGAGCGACCCTTTTCTCCCCGAACCGCCGGCTGAAGCTGGTGAACAGGACTTCCGGGGAGGAGTCGCTGGTGGTAAGCGTTGACGGTGAGGTGGAGCTAAGTATCGGCGAGGGCGAGGCTATCGAGATATTCAGGGGAAGAAACGATCTGAATTTCATTGACCTCATTGACAATTCCTTTCACGAATCACTATGCAGAAAGATGTGCAAACCCATTAAATAAGGGCAGCACCGTGCAAAGCCGTCAGGTGCGCTTTGTGCGGTGCTGCCTGAGCGGAGAGTAAGATGAAGAAACGCAGACATGAGATCATAATGGATATAATCAGTGAGACAGATGTTACGACTCAGGAGCAGTTGATACAGCTTCTGGAGGAGAGAGGGGAAAAGGCGACCCAGGCGACTCTTTCCAGGGATATACAGCAGCTTTCACTGGTGAAGCAGAGGCTGGAGGACGGCAGCTTCCGGTACACCATGCCTCCTGCGGCTGCGGCAGAGAAAAGCGTCTTTGAGGAATCGGTGACAGGTATAGACTATGCGCTGAATACCATAGTCCTGAAATGTCTCCCGGGAATGGCGCAGGGCACCTGCGCGGCTATCGACTCGGTAAGGCATGAGGGAATAGTGGGGACTATCGCCGGAGATGACACCATCTTTATTTTAACGCGCAGCGAGGCCGATGCAAAGCGGCTGGTCAAAAAATTCAAAACGGATATTTTTCAGGGAAAGCAGGGCAGCCGATAATGCTAAAAGAGCTTTATATACGAAATCTTGCCGTTATCCGGGAGGCGGTCATACCTCTTGGAAGCGGTCTGAATATATTTACCGGCGAAACGGGCGCTGGAAAATCAATTCTCATCAACGGAATAAATGCCGTTCTGGGACAGCGGTGCAGCAAGGATATAGTCCGCAGCGGCTGTGACAAGGCAGTTATCACGGCGCTGTTCACCGACCTGTCGGAGACGGTCAAAGAGAAGCTGGACGAACTGGGCATCGAGCATGATAACGATGAGATCACCGTCACCAGGGAGATAAGCGCAGACGGCGGAAGCGTTGCACGGGTGAACAGCAGGACATCCTCTGCAGCTCTTCTCAAGGAGATCGGCAGCCTTATGATAAATATTCACGGTCAGCACGACAATCAGATATTGCTGGACAGCGAGCGCCATCTCCGGATACTTGATGATTTCGGCGGAGATACGGAGCTTCTGGAAAGCTACAGGGCGGATTTCCGGGAACTGCAATCTGCGGCGCGCTGCCTCGGTGAGCTGAAAAATCTCGAACGGACGCGCATAGAGCGGACGCGTTATCTCAACGAGATAATAGACGATATCGGCGAGCTGGAGCTGGAAGCAGGAGAGGATGACGAGCTGGAAAAGGAATATGCGGCGGCAAGAAATTCCGAAAACGTTGTGATCGCCCTGAGATCGGCGATCAGCAGCATAAACGGCGAGGACTGCGCCAGGGAGATGATTTCGGCGGCGGAGAATGAGCTTACGGCATATGCCGATGAGAGCGAGGAGCTTTCGCAGCTCTGCGACAGGCTGTCGGCGTCGGAGATCGAGCTGGCTGACATTGCGGCTGAACTGGAAAAGATCTCCGACAGATCTGAGGCTGACAGCAGGCGGACGGAGTATCTCCGCGAGCGCATCGGAGCAATCAACAGGGTGAAGCGGAAGTACCTGGCTGACGGCGCGGAACTGGTGAAGATGTACGAAAATGCCTGCGGTGAATTGTCAAAGCTGGAGAGCAGCGGCGACGAGATAAAGGCTCTGGCATCGAAGCGCGAAGAGCTGCTGCACACCGTTACGGAGCAGGCAAAGGCGCTTTTCGATTACCGTGAGGCGACGGCGGAACGTTTCGTCAGGCTTGTTACCGGTGAGCTTGAATTTCTCAATATGTCGGGAGTGGAGCTGGTTGTCCGCCATGAAAAGGGCAAGCTTACGCTGAACGGCATGGACACTGTGGAATTTCTGATTTCCGCCAACAAGGGCGAAGAACCGAAGCCGATCTCCCGTATCGCATCCGGAGGCGAGCTTTCCAGGATAATGCTCGCCCTGAAAAGCGTTATCGCCGACAGGGACAGTATAGATACCATGATCTTTGACGAGATCGACACCGGAGTCAGCGGAAAGGCGGCTCAGAAGATCGGCATAAAGCTGCGGCAGATAGGAAAGGCGCGGCAGGTCATCTGCGTTACGCATCTGTCCCAGATAGCGGTCATGGCGGACGATCACCTGATGATCGAGAAGAGCGTGGTGGACGGCCGCACGGAGACCCGCGTCACACCTCTGGACAGAGCCGGAAGAGTAGCCGAAATCGCAAGGATAATGGGCGGCGAAGATCCGGGCAGCCTGGTTCTCAAGGCGGCTGAGGACGAACTGAGAAAGGCGGAGAAAATATGAAGATCTATTCTACACGTCACGGTCAGACGGATCATAACCGGAACGAGATGATACTCGGCACGACGGATGTTCCACTGAATGAAACAGGTCTGGAGCAGGCTGCCGGGCTTGCGGAGGCTGTGGAGAAGCTGGGGGACGTGGACATCATCATCGCCTCGCCCATGCTGCGCGCCATGACTACCGCCAATGCCGTGGCTCAGCGGTGCGGACTGGAGATCGTTACGGACATAAGGCTCCGCGAGTGGGACTACGGCACATACGAGGGAAAATCACGGTTTACCGAGGGATTTGCGGAGAACAAGAAGCAATTCGGAGTGAAGATGCCGGGAGGAGAGTCGCTGCTGCAGCTTGCTCATCGGGTCTATTCTGCGCTGGACGACATAATTGAGAAATACAGCGGAAAAAATGTGCTTCTGGTCAGCCACGGCGGTATCTGCCGTGTTATCGAGACATACTTCCACGATATGTCCACGGAAAAATACATCGGCTGGTTTATGGGAAACTGTGAAATAATCGAATATAATTACAGAAGCGGGGGCTGATAATATGAAAATAGGCGTTGACTACTATCCTGAGCAGTGGGACAGGGCTTTATGGGAAAAGGATGCGGAGGTCATGGCGAGAACCGGCGTCAAGCTTGTGCGCATAGGAGAATTTGCCTGGTCGCGGCTCGAACCACGGGAGGGAGAGTACGACTTCGGCTGGCTTGACGAGGTCATCGGCATTTTTTCCCGGTACACCATAGGCACGGTGCTATGTACCCCGACGAACTGCCCTCCTCTCTGGCTTTATGAGAAGCATCCGGAGATGATCCAGGTGGGCGGAGACGGTCGGCAGATACGCACGGGAATACGCGGCCACAGGTGCATTAACTCCCCGGTTTTCCGCGAATACGCCAAGAAAATAAATACACAGCTCATCCGCCGCTATGCTGGAAACAAGGCAGTTGCGGCATGGCAGATCGACAATGAGCTGGAGGCTTATCTCTGCACCTGCGAGGTATGCCGCGGTAAATTCCGGGAATGGCTCATTGAGAAGTACGGCAGCGTGGAGTGCATAAACCAGGCTCACGGAAACAGCGTCTGGAGCGGCGAATACAGCAGCATAACCCAGGTGCAGCCGCCTACGGATTACCCGAAAGCATGGCAGAATCCGGCGCTTTGCCTCGACTGGTACCGTTTCACCTGCGACAGCACCGAGGATTTTGTCCGCGACACCATGATGACAATACGCATGGAGGATGCGAAGGTGCCGATCACCACGAACACCTGGCTCTGCGAGAATACTCCGGATTTCTATAAGCTCTTTGAGCCGCTGGATTTCGTTTCCTACGACAATTATCCCCCTGTCAGAATACCTGACGACCCGGAGGAATTTTACTCCCACGCTTTCCACCTTGACCTTATGAGGGGCGTGAAGAACAAGAATTTCTGGGTAATGGAGCAGCTCAGCGGCGCGACCGGAAGCTGGGCGCCTATGTCTCCAGCACCTAAGCCGGGGATGATAATGGGCTATGCCCTACAGGCGATGGTCCACGGCGCGGACACTGTAATGCACTTCCGCTGGAGGACGGCTCTTACCGGAGCGGAGATGCACTGGCACGGCATCCTCGATCACAGCAATACGCCGAACCGCCGCTTTTTAGAGTTCTGCGAGCTTTGCAGACGGGTATCGCAGCTTGGAATACTTGACGGCACGTATATCCAGTCCGATATAGCTATTCTCTACTCTCCGGAGGCTGATGCCGCGTTCAAGATACAGCCGCAGACAGAGGGCTTCTATTACTTCCAGCAGCTAAAAGCCTTTCATGCCGCTTTTTCTCATTTCGGAGCGAATATTGACGTGGTTTCTCCGGAGGCTGATCTTTCGCGGTACAAGGTAGTCATTGCGCCGTCGCTGTATGTCTATAAAAAGTCAGTGACGGAGAATATCTACCGCTTTGTAGTAAACGGCGGAACGGTCGTCCTCACAGCCAGAAGCGGCGCGAAAGACGAAAACAACAACTGCATCATGGACACCCTGCCCACTGTTTTCAAGGAGCTGGTGGGAGCGGAGGTCAGCGAATACGACCCCATTGGCTCTGAGAAGCGCATTATAAGGGATTTCGCCGGCAACGAATTTGAGTGCAGTCAGTGGTGCGATATCCTGAAACTGAATACCGCCAGGGCTTATGCGGAGTACAATGACGGCGATCACCGCTGTATGCCGGCAGTTTCGATGAACAGGTACTGCTCGGGAGTCGCGTACTATGTGGGAACTGTCTGCAAGTCGGATTTCTATGAGAGCCTGGCTTCAAATCTTATGATGCAGACGGGAATACCCAAGCTCAAAGGACTTCCCAGGGGCATGGAGGTAACTACGAGAACCAATGGCAGAGACGAGTATATCTGTTTTTTCAACAACTCAGACAAGCCGGCGGTCATGCCGCTGCCTAAGCCCATGTTCAGCGTTATAAACTCCGCCGGAAAAGACAGGCTGGAGCTTAAGCCCTTTGAAATGGATATTGTAAAGAAATAGGAGAAGCTCATGAAATTGGTGATTCAGCGCGTAACATCCGCAGAGGTTGCTGTGGACGGCGCAATATGCGGAAAGATCGGCAGAGGATTCCTTGTGCTCATGGGAGTGGGTCATGGCGATACGGAAGAGGATTGTCGCAGACTTGCGGATAAGATGATAAATCTGCGTATCTTCTCTGACGAAAACGACAAGATAAATCTCTCCCTTGGGGATGTTGACGGCGAGCTGCTTATTGTGTCCCAGTTTACCCTGTATGCGGACTGCCGCAAGGGAAACCGTCCCAATTTCATACAGGCTGCCAAACCGGAGGAGGCGCGTCGGCTGTATGAATATTTCACGGAATATTGCCGCGAAAAGGGCAAGCGAACGGAAACCGGCATCTTTGGCGCGGATATGCAGGTGAGCCTTGTCAACGACGGGCCATTCACAGTGATCCTTGATAGTCAGTGACTGCCCTGAATGAATAATAATTCCGCCTCGGGAGATAATACTCCCGAGGTGATTTTTTATGCGCAAAAGAGGAGAAAACGGCGTGATCATCCTGACGGCGATGTTTTTTCTGGCTTTTTTCGGCATCTGTCTCAACTATTTCAGCATAGCCTATCGCCGGGAATACGTCCAGACGGCGAAAAGCAGCGCATTGGTGACTATCCATGCCGGAGACGGCTGGGGGACGGTATACGATAGGAATTTTGCTCCGATGACTAACCGGGAGACCGATATAATTGCCGTTGCCGTGCCCTCGGCGGTGAGCCTGGCGGAGCTGGAAAGCATTGCTCTGGATGATATTTCCGGGAAATATTCTGACGGCAAGCCCTTTGCGTTCAGGTGCCGCGAGACGGGAACGGAATCCCCGGGACTAACTTTTTTTGAAGTTCCGGTGAGATATTCAGACGAGCAGGCGGCAGTCCACACTATCGGCTATGTTTCGGAAGGGCACGGCGTTGCAGGGATAGAATATGCCTATGACGGTATTCTGCGGGGCGGTGAGACGGAAAACAGCGTTACCTACTCAACCGACGGCTTCGGGAATGTGCTGATCGGCGGAGAAAAGACAATCCTACGCAGCTTTAAGCCGAAAACAGGCGTGGTGACTACTCTGGACAGTGAAATTCAGGCGATATGCGAAAGAGGCGGAGAAAAGCTCGAAAAAGGTGCGATTGTGGTCTCAGACGTGAAAAACGGCGATATTCTGGCAATGGCAAGCTTTCCCGACTATGGCATATCCGATTTGGGGGCTGCGGTGTCCGATGAGAGAAGCCCGATGATAAACCGCTGTCTCTACTCCTACAGCGTTGGTTCGGTTTTCAAGCTTGTTACAGCCTGTGAGGGACTTAATGAGGGCTTTTCCGGATATATGTGCGGATGCGACGGTTCGTACCGCATGACAGGGCAGACATTCCGCTGTCACAAGGCTGACGGTCACGGTATTCAGGACATGACGGAGGCAATGGTGAACTCCTGCAACCCCTATTTCATTTCCCTGAGCCGCTGTCTGAATCTCCGGGAGCTGCGCGGTCTGGCGTCGTCCCTGGGGTTCGGCAGGGAGATATATCTTTGCTCCGGGATGATCGCTTCTTCGGGAGTACTGCCGTCGCTCGAGGAGCTGAAAATTCCTGCGGAGCTTGGCAATTTTTCTTTCGGGCAGGGCAAGCTGACGGCTACGCCCTTACAGATAAATCAGATGACCTGCACTATTGCAAACGGCGGAGAGCTGGTCTATCTGCGGCTTATCCGGGGCATAACGGAGGACGGCGAGACTGTGAGCAATGAAAAATCGCCGATAACCTCCCGTGTCATGACGGAGGAAACGGCGGCTGAGCTTCGGCGTATGATGAGGGCGGCGATCTATGAAAATGAGAACAGCAATGCAGCTCCGCGGAATATATATGCCGCTGCAAAGACGTCAACGGCTCAGACAGGACGGTTTGACGAGGACGGCGAGGAGCTGTGCCACGGCTGGATAACCGGTTTTTTTCCGGCGAACAGACCGCGATATGCCGTGACAGTTCTTGCGGAGGACGGCGGCTACGGAAACGAATCTGCCGCACCGATATTCCGGGAGATAGCGGAGGAGATCATGGACAGGAAATAGAAATATCAGCGAAGCCGACAACACCGGGTTTCCAAAGGGACAATGCCACGGCAGGGTATGGGACAGCGTCCCATACCGACCGCAGGTCGATAAACATCGGGTTTCCAAAGGGACATTGTCCCTTTGGAAACCCGGTTTTGTCGGCTTCGCCGACTTGGGACGCTGTCCCAAACGCTGCCGTGTTATTGCCACTTTTGAAACCCGGTGTTTGCTTGCTGGACTAAAAACTCAAAATTTCCAAAAACTATTGACATTTTTCCCAAATTGAATTATAATTAAGATGTATGATTTTATTCCGCAGTCAGCGGAACTAAGGAGTAGTATAATATGAAATGGACAGGTCTTAACGATCTTCGTGAAAAGTATCTTTCGTTTTTTGAAAGTAAAAACCATACAAGAATGGCAAGTGCATCCCTCGTTCCACAGGGCGACAAGAGCCTGCTGCTCATCAATTCCGGAATGGCTCCTCTTAAAAAATTCTTCCTGGGACAGGCTGTTCCTCCAAATACAAGGGTGACGACCTGCCAGAAGTGCATCAGAACCCCCGATATCGAAAGCGTGGGCAAGACTGCGCGTCACGGTACATATTTCGAGATGCTGGGAAATTTCTCCTTTGGCGATTACTTCAAGCCCCAGGCTATCGAGTGGGCTTGGGAGTTCCTGACCGGAGTGCTGGAGATCCCGGCTGACAGACTGTGGATAACTATTTACGAAAGCGACGACGAGGCTGAACAGCTCTGGGAAAATAATATCGGTATTCCTCACGACAGGATCATACGCCTCGGCAAGAAAGACAATTTCTGGGAGCACGGCTCAGGTCCATGCGGCCCTTGCAGCGAGATCCACTTCGACCGTGTAGGCGGCGGCAGAAAGCTCGACCGCGCTGGCTTTGAGGCCGAGGGCGACAAGGACAATATAATCGAGATCTGGAATCTCGTTTTCAGCCAGTTCGACAGTGACGGCAACGGCAATTATGCCGAAATGAAGAACAAGAATATTGATACAGGAATGGGTCTGGAGCGTCTTGCCTGCGTGATGCAGACCGTTGACAATATCTTCGAGGTCGATACTGTCCAGAATATTATGAAGCATATTTCCGCTATCGCAGGCGCAACGTACAAGGAAAATGCCAAGACAGACGTTTCTCTCCGGGTAATTACCGACCATATCAGAAGCACAACGTTCATGGTCGGCGACGGTATTATGCCATCCAACGAGGGCAGGGGATATGTTCTCCGCCGCCTGCTGAGAAGAGCTGCGCGTCACGGCAGACTGCTTGGCATCACGCGTCCTTTCCTCTGCGAGGTCTGCGACACGGTCATCAACGAAAATGCCGGCGCATATCCGGAGCTTGCGGAAAAGCGCGACTACATAAAGAAGATCATAGGCGTCGAGGAGGAGGCTTTTGCCAAGACTGTTGACAAGGGCACGGAGCTGCTCAACGGCTTTACGGCTGCTCTTGCGGAAAGCGGAAAGACCGTCCTCAGCGGAGACGATGCGTTCAAGCTTTCAGATACATACGGATTCCCTATAGATCTGACTATCGAGATCTGCGAGGAAAAGGGGCTGACGGTAGACGTTGACCGCTTTAAGGAGCTTGCTCAGGAGCAGCGCGCAAAGGCTAAGGCCGATCACCTTGCCAAGGCAGGTTCGTCCTGGGCTGACAACAGCATCAAGGTCAATGCGCCCAAGACTGTTTTCACAGGATATACGGATCATACGGCTGAGGATGCCGAGATCCTTGCTATTTACAAGGATGGCGAAGAGGTGGAGTCCGCAAGCGAGGGCGAGGATGTCGTTATCGTCCTGGACAAGACGCCTTTTTATGCGGAAAGCGGCGGACAGGTCGGCGATACGGGTATTATCTCCGACAGTGCTGATACTGCCGTTGTTGCGGACACTATTAAATCCGAGGGTCACTTCCTGCACATCGCCGCAATTACCGAAGGTACGCTGAAAAAGGGCGGCAAGGTAAAGGCTGCTATTGACGCGGAGAGACGTATGGCTATTATGAGAAATCACACGTCCGCGCATCTTCTCCAGTACGCCCTCCGCCAGGTTCTGGGCGACCATGTTCACCAGGCAGGTCAGCTTGTAAACGACAGAGCCTGCCGTTTCGACTTCAACCATTTCAGCGGTCTTACGGCTGATGAGCTGGCGCAGGTGGAGGCTCTTGTAAATCAGGAAATTATGAAGGCTGTTCCCGTTACTATGGTCGAAATGCCTATCGAGGAGGCAAAGAAGCTGGGAGCAATGGCTCTTTTCGGCGAAAAATACGGCGACACAGTCCGCGTTGTAACTGCGGATAAGTCCATGGAGTTCTGCGGAGGTACTCACATCGCAAATACCGCGCAGATAGGACTTTTCAGGATCGTTTCCGAAAGCTCCGTTGCGGCAGGCGTAAGGCGTATCGAGGCTGTTACGGGAACAGGAGTTATGGCTCTGCTCAACGAATACAGGGAGACTATTCTCAGGTCAGCAAAGGCGCTCAAGCTTGCCAATATTAACGAGCTGCCGGAGAAATGCGCTTCTGTTGCGGCTGAACTCAAGGATAAGGAAAAGAAGCTGGAAAGCCTCAGTCAGCAGGCTGCAAATGCAAAGGCAGCGGCTATGTTCGATAACGCCGTCGAGGTAAAGGGCGTTAAGGTCGCGGCTGCAAGACTTGACGGAACAGCTCCCGACGCTCTGCGGAAAATGGGCGACAGCGTCAAGGATAAGGCTGAGCCTATAATCGCTCTCTTCGCCGGGGTAAACGGCGAAAAGGGCACGCTGTACTGCGTATGCTCTGCCGAGGCTCTGAAAATGGGCGCTCATGCAGGAAAAATGGTTCAAAAGGCTTCTGCCGTTACAGGTGGAAAGGGCGGAGGACGTCCTGACAGCGCAATGGCAGGTATCGGCGATACTTCAAAAACGGACGACGCAGTAGCCGCCTTCGCTTCTATCGTAGAAGAATTTATCAAATAAGGAGAATAACTATGGATTGCTTATTCTGTAAAATTATAGCCGGTGAAATTCCCAGCACAAAGGTATACGAGGACGAGTATGTCTACAGCTTCAAGGACATTGCTCCGATAGCTCCCGTACACAACCTCATAATCCCCAAGCAGCATATCTGCTGTGCAAACGGTGTGGACGAAAGCAACTCCGCCGTTGTGGGAAAGGTTTTTGAGGCGGCTGCCAAAATTGCCAAGGCTGAGGGCATGGAGAGCTACCGCATCATAAATAACTGCGGCGAGGATGCAGGACAGACCGTTTTCCACCTCCATTTTCACATGGTAGGCGGCGTAAAAATGGGCTGGGGACCTGAGTCTCTGGGCAAAACCGAGTAGGAGGCTGCTATGGCAGGTACATATAAAATGACGATCGCAGGGCTGGAGCGTGAGCTGCCCCTGTGTCCCCTTAACGATAAGATCGACATCGCCGCATTTGTAATGTTTTCCGATGTGGAAATTACTGTTGCGTCTGCTGCGGAGCTGCTGAAAAAATGCCCGGATTTCGATGTGATACTGACGGCTGAGTCAAAAGGCATCCCTCTGGGCTATGAGATGTCCCGGCAGAGCGGAAAGCCCTACGTCGTGGCAAGAAAATCAGTTAAGCTGTACATGAACGATCCGGTTTCGGTAACAGTGAAATCCATCACTACCGAAGCCCGGCAGGCACTGTATCTGTCCGCTGACAAGGCTGCTATGCTCAATGGAAAGAGAGTCCTTGTAGTGGACGACGTGATCAGCACCGGAGAGTCCCTGAAAGCTCTTGAAAAGCTGGTCAGTGCCGCAGGCGGTGAAATATCGGCAGAAGCAGCGGTTCTTGCCGAGGGAGATGCTGCGGACAGAACGGATATTATCTTCCTGGAAAAGCTGCCGCTATTTATTAAATAAGTTGTATGAAGCGAAAAATGATCGGTGCGGCAGCAGCATACTTGTCGGGATTGTTTTTCGCTTCCTTCTTTACAGGTACTAAAGCGGCTTTTCTGCTGATCGGTGCTGCTGTCGTTGTTTTTATCTGCGGAAGATACCGCGGTTTCAGAGCGGCGGACTATCTGTGTGTAATTCTCTGTTTCAGCATGGCAATTACGGTGAATCGGCTGTATACCGTGTTCCGCTATGACAAGATCGCGGCGTATGACGGCGAGATCGGGGAATTTCAGGGTAAAGTTACCGATTATGATATATACGACGGCGATAGTGCGGCTTATATCCTGAAGGGCACTATAAACGGCGGACAGAAAGCGGAGATCTCACTGTATACTGTAGAGCTGGGAGCAGAATACGGAGACCGTATTGCTCTGAAAAACTGTCGGTTCGAGAAGATAACAGGTGACTATCTTTTCGACAGCGAGGCGTATTACAGATCCCGGAATATCTATCTGGAAGTGTCGGAATACGACGATATGACGGTAACTCATACTCATACTCACGGGCTGAGGAATGCCGCAGCCGGATTCAGGAACAGTATTATAAGCCGTTTCAGGCAGCTTATGGGCAGCGATGCCGGCGGATTTATGGGCGGAATGATTTTCGGCGAGAAGCAGTATCTGGACAGCAGTACCCGGGATATTCTATATCGCAGCGGTATAGGTCATATTTTAGCGGTTTCCGGACTGCACGTCTCCATATTGGCTGCGTCGGCAATGGCAGTTATGAGAAAAGCCCGTGTGAACCGGTTTATCGCCTTTGGTGCGGTGAATCTGTTCTTTCTCCTGATAATTACCCTGGCAAATTACCCGGTCTCCGCAATTCGCGCAGTCCTCATGCTGGATATTATGTATGCTGCGCCGTTGTTCCGGCGGCAGAACGACAGCTTCAATTCGCTGGCTGTGGCAGTGCTCGTCATTTGCCTGGCGCAGCCCTACGCCGTGTACAGCAGCGGTTTTATCCTCTCTGTTTCCGGCACATTCGGGATAGCCGTTTTCGGCCCGTTTATGGCGGAAAAGCTGTCGGCAAGGGGCATATCCGGCGCTGTGAAGAGATCGGTCGTCATGGCAGTCTGCACATCCCTTTCGGTAATGCCGGCTTTGCTGCATTACTATGATGAGGTATCGCTTATTTCGCCGCTGTCTAATATTTTCATAGTTCCCCTTTGCAGTCTGGCAATGCTCATCGGGCTGATTTTCATGCTGACAGGCGGAATTATCGCACCTCTGCTTGTGCCGGCAAAGCTGATGATAAACATTGTTCTGGCAGTGACGAAAGCTGTTTCCTCTGTTGACTTTTTCCGTATGCCTAAGCTGAACGGGATGACGGCGGCACTTCTGACAGTAGCGGCTTTAGCGACGCTGTGCGTTTATTTTTTCAGTCTGCGGCGGAAGTCGGTCGTCGCCGCACTGATCGTGTCGATAGTTGTGTTTACGGTGACTTTTACGTACATGAGGATATCTTCGGGAAATACCTTTACTATAGCTGTTCTGGGGAAAAACGGTGCGGGAACTGTCGTTATCTCCTATCGGGACTCTGTCACCGTGGCAGATCTGAACGGACATTATAGAAATCCGGAATATGCGGCAAAATATATGACAGAAAAAGGCGTGGATGAGATCAATACCCTGATACTGACGAAAAATGTCCAGTCGCTCTACGCATCATACAAGGCTGAGACCGGGTTTTTCCCACCGTCCGACGTATTCATGAATGGCGGCAGAGCAGGTGATCCCCATGTCTTTGATGGGGAGCTTAGTGTTGATATCGGAGAATATTTCGTTGAGGCAGGAGAGGGCAGCATGGAAATATTCTTTGATGATCGGATCTTCATCGTAGAGAACGGAAAAATATACCAGGGAGAAGGCGAAATGCTCCCCTTAATTGACGACGAAGAGCTGTTGTGCAATTTTGAAATAACTCTTTCTTCGGAAGGAATAATGGAAATAAGGAGTCTCTGATGGCAAAGGTTGAACCCAGGGCGCTGAGCGCTGCCCTAAAAAATCGAGAACTGAGCCGCATCTACTATTTATTCGGCGCGGATGTAACAGGCGTTGAACAAATGACAAGGGCTGTAATAAAGGCAACTGTAGGCGGCAGCGAGGAGTTCGCACTGACAAAGCTGAACGGCAGACGGCTTGATATAGCGGAGCTGGAGGATCTGTCCGGGCAGTTCAACATGATGTCGGAATACAACTGTATTCTGATAAACGACTACAACTGCGAAAAGCCCTACGACGATATGCGCGGCAAAAGCGCCGATGACGTGACGAAAAAGCTGCTGGAGGTACTGAAAAACATACCGGAGCAGACGGTCATTATTTTTAATGTAACGGGCTTTGAGGTCAAGGTACAGCGTGATTTCCGGACGAATGTCAATGTCATCAAGGATAAAAACAAGAAGCTGGCTGATTTTGCCGCAAAGAACGGCGTGCTGTGCGAGTTCCCGATAAAGACCTCCGGCGAGCTGGCAAAGACCATTGCCGGAAAGGTCAGCTCCAGAGGCGGCTCGATAAGCCTTGAAAATGCCCGTGAACTGGCGGAAATGTGCCTTTGCGATGAGCTGGTCATCGGGAACGAGATCGAAAAGCTGTGCGCCTACGCCGACGGCAGGGAAATTACCGGGGATATGATACATCTCATTGTTCACCAGAGAAATGACACAACGGTCTATAATCTTGCCAATGCGGTGGCGGCGCTCAATGCAAGGGCGGCTTTTGAGGCTATTGATGAATTGCAGGTGGACGGCGACAACAGAGGTGCGGTACTCTATGCCATTACCGCTGCTTTTTTAGATCTGTATCGTGCCGCCTGCGCCAGAAAAGCCCATGTTTCCGTAGAGCAGACGGCGGCTGACTTCGACTACGGCAAGCGGACATTTGCCGTGAAAAATGCGTTTCGCGACTCCTCCAGAATGAGTATAGAGCGGCTGCGGAGGTGCGTTGTGATCCTCCGTGATACGAACATGATGCTCAATTCCAGCCCGGCAGACCCAAGGGTCACTATCGAGCAGGCAGTCACGAAAATGCTTAGCAGGTGATAGATAGTATGATAAGGCTCAGTGAAGCTGTTGTGGTGGAGGGAAAATACGACAAGATAAAGCTTGCCTCCGTGGTGGACGCCGTGATAATCGTGACAAACGGCTTCCGCATATTCAAGGACGCGGAAAAGCTTGCTCTCATACGTTATTATGCGGAAAAAACGGGCATAATAATTCTGACCGACTCCGACAGTGCAGGGAGGAAGATCCGCGGCTATATCAAGGGCGCCGTGAAGAACGGGATCGTGAAAAATGTCCATATACCCGATATTTTCGGCAAGGAACGGCGCAAGGAAAAGCCCTCAGCCGAGGGGAAACTGGGGGTCGAGGGCATTGATGCGGCGGTTCTTCTGGACGCTTTCCGCAGGGCAGGGATAACCTCCGCGGAGCGCAGGACAGCCCCCGACATTACGAAAACGGTCATGTTCGAGCTTGGACTCAGCGGCGGACGCGACAGCAGCGTCCTAAGAAAAAAACTGCAAAAAAGGCTTGGGCTGCCTGAGCTTCTGTCCTCCGGCGCTCTTTTAGAGGTGCTGAACACCATGATGACCGCCCGGGAGCTTGCCGCGCATATATCAGCCATAGCGGAGGAAAAAGATGCTCTACTGTAGCCTGTTGTTCATATACGGATTTTTGCCGGTCTCACTTGGCATATACTACGCAGTGCCGAAGAAATTCAAGGACATCGCGCTGTTGCTGGAAAGCCTTGTTTTTTGCGGATTTTTCGGCTTGCATCTGCTGATTTTCATGTCTGCTTATACCCTGGTGAACTATACGGCGGCGCAGCTTACTTTCAGGGCCAGCAGACGAAAGGGAATTTTGCGTGTACTGCCGGCTGCCGCAGGAATATGCCTTGACGCCGGAGCGCTTCTATTCTTCCGGGAGCAGTGGCTTTTCCTGCTAAAAGGACTGTTCTCTGTACCGGAGAACTTCTTTCCCATAGGAATTTCCCTGTTCTCACTTTCCGCGATAGGCTATCTTCTGGACGTATACAGGGGGAATATCCGGGCGGAGAAGAATTTCGTCCGTTTCGCGCTGTATATCATGATGTTTCCTCGGCTGATAATGGGGCCTGTCGTCAATTACCGCAGCTATCTCCTGATTCTCAGGAAGAGACGGTACAACATCGGCGAGATCGGCAGCGGCATGATCCTCTTCGTAAAGGGTCTGGCGAAAAAGGTTTTATTCGGAGATTGGCTGTATATGCTCTATTCCGCCGTGAAAGGCTGCGATTTTGCGGAGCTTTCTGCGGCGTCGGCATGGCTCGGCATCACGGCGTATATCCTGTGTCTTTATTTCACACTTTCCGGCTTTGCGGATATGGGCGCCGGAATTTCAAGATGCTTCGGCATGAGATTTCCGGTCAGCTTCTCCTATCCGGTCTTCAGCGGAAGAATACGGTATTTTGCATCCGGCTGGTTTATTCAGCCCGTCCATTGGTTCAGGGAGTACCTGACAAAGCCGCTGTCATCCCAGGTCAGAAGCAAGAATCTGAGCAAGGGGATCTTCGTGGCTGTCTGGGTTTTGGGCGGATATTGGTTTGGCTTTTCCCTGGGCGGCGCAGTCTGGGGCGCACTGACAGGAGCATCCATTCTGGCAGAAAACAGGCTTAGGAACGTTCGTCTGCTGAAATCAAACGGAATATTCTACACTTTCTTCATTACATCGTTTTTTGCCGTTTTTCTTTCCACAGGCAGTGTCCCGGACGGATTGAGGTATATGTGGGTGATGACAGGCGGCAGCGGGATCCCGGCGGATGCTCTTGCGGCATATCTTTTCAGGGCGTATATCGTGGTGATCTTAGCTGCCGTATATGCCTCCACAGACCTTTTTGCCAATACCATACAGAGGATACGCTGCTCGAAATGCGGCGCTGTGGTCAATGTAATTATGCCGTTCGTTATGCCTGTCCTGCTTATGATATGCACGTCGGTCATCGCCTGTACAGGCAGCTCCGATGCCATGATAGTCCGGCTGTAGATGGGAGGTACGGAAAATGAAGCTTTCAAACAAAATAACAGGCTGTGTGCTCATTCTTTTTATCTGTTTCTTCTCCCTGGCTACGTTTTTCGGGAAGAAAAAGGACTACTCGGATAAGGAGAACCGACCGCTTGCGGATTTTCCGGAAATCACCGGGCAGGGGCTTATGTACGGGGACAGCGGCAGGGAGCTTAACGCGTATATGGCGGATCACTTCGCATTCCGGGATAGCTGGATAGCCCTCGGAGCAGGGATCGGGGCAAATGTGGGAGAGGCTTTTATAAACGGAGTCTACGTTACCCCCGAGCGTCTTATTGCCGCAGACACCTCATACAGACATTGTCTGCCGGAGAACGCCGCTGCTGTAAACAGCTTTTCGGAGAATTACGACGGCGCTGTTTATTTCGCGGCGATACCGACCTCTGCCGGAATATACAGTGATCTTCTGCCGCCATATCTTGCGGCATCCACGGAAAAGCAGATGCTTGACGGATTTTACGGCACTCTTCTGGGGGATATACGGAAAATTGACGCATATAATATACTTAAAATGCTCAGCGAAAACTATATCTACTACAGAACAGACAGGAAATGGACGAGCTACGGCGCGTACTGCGTCTACAGGACTGTCATTCAGAAGCTGGGATTTATGCCCGTTTCCTACGACAAGTACACTATCAGGCACGTTACCGACGGCTTCCGGGGCGATCTGTACAGCCGCGCTCAGCATATGGAGTCAAAGGCGGATATACTGGATATCTACGAATACGACGACGGAACGGAGATCGTCAGATGCCGGGCATACAGCAGCGACGGATTTGTCTATGACAAGGAGCTGTACGATCTGGCTGCCGGAGAGACGGACAGCAGCTATAAGCTGTATCTGGGAGAACCGGCTGCCGTGGTGACGCTGACTACCACGGTAAACAACGACAGGCGGCTTCTGGTTATAGGAGACGAGTTTACGTCCTGCTTTATTCCGTTTCTGACGAAGCATTACAGCGAAATAGCTTTTGTTTCGCCAAAGTATATGAGCAAGGGGCTGGCGGAATATCTGGATCCCGGGGACTATGAGCAGACTTTGTTTCTGCTGGGGATAGATTCCCTGGAGACTGATGTTCTTGGTAAAATTAATGATTAAGAGGTGCTGAAATGAAAGCGTTGATAACAGGTGCAACTTCCGGTATCGGAAAGGCTCTTGCACGGGAGCTGAGAAAAAGAGGCTGGGAGCTTGTTCTCACCGGGAGAAATAAGGATGTGCTGGAAGAACTGCGCGATGAACTGGGCGGAACGGAGATCATTGCAGCCGATCTGTCAAGGCGCGAGGAGGTTTTCAAGGTCTGTAAATTCTGCCGGGGCAAGGAGATAGATATGCTGGTAAACAACGCAGGATACGGAATTTTCGGCAAATTCGACGAAACAGACCTGGAGGATGAGCTTGATATGATAAGCGTAAACATCCAGGCTGTTCATATTCTCACGAAGATATTCCTGCGCGAGTTCAAAAAGCGTGACCATGGCATCATACTGAACGTGGCATCCTCCGCCGGATTCCTGACAGGCCCGCTGCTTTCGTCATATTACGCCTCGAAGAATTATGTGGTGAGGCTTTCACTTGCCATTGCGGAGGAGCTGCGGCGCGACAGGTCGAATGTAACAGTGACAGTGCTCTGTCCCGGACCTGTTGACACCAATTTCAACAACCGGGCAGGAGTCAGCTTCTCCATGAAGCCCATTTCTGCCGGATATGCTGCGGAATATGCCGTAGAAAAGGCTCTGAAAGGCAGGCTCATAGCGATTCCGGGTCTTATGGTGCGTGCCGGAGTCTGGGCATCGCGGTTCGTGCCGTACAAGCTGCTCTCCATGCTTGTTTACGGGATCCAGGAGAGGAAAAAGGACGTATGAAAAACATAAGCTATAAGGTTGCCCTTGGAGGGATAGTGTCGGCATTATGTCTGCTGTGTATGTTTCTGGCAGGCATAATTCCCATAATATATATCCTTATGCCTATGGCGGCAGGCGTGCTGCTGATGATAATTGCCACGGAGGTCAGCGTAAGCTGGGCGTGGCTTACATACGCGTCTGTAAGCCTGCTTTCGCTGTTTGTTACGGCTGACAAGGAGGCGGCGCTTGTGTTTATAATGGTTTTCGGGCATTATCCGATCTTGAGATTTCATATGAGGAATATGAAGCTAAAGAGGCTGAGATATCTGCTGAAAATGGCGATATTCAATGTATGCGTGGTGGGATTTTTTTATGTGACGGTTTTTCTGTTTGGACTGGATCAGATGCTCACGGAGATGAACGAATACGGAAAATACGGCGGTATATTGATGCTGGCGCTGACGAACGTAATGTTTGTTTTGTATGATTTTAATTTAGAGGCGGCATATGTGATTTATCGGAGTCGATTTATGCCGAGGCTGAGGAGAGACAGATAGCAGAAGCATATCGGCACAAGCCGACAAAATCGGGTTTCCAAAGGGACAATGTCCCTTTGGCAGAGTCCAGAGGCAGCGCCTCTGGCAGGGTTTGGGACGGAGTCCCATGTCGACCGGAGGTCGACGTTTACTTTAGGCGCCCTGCAAGGGGTGAATCCGAAAACAGTCCAGTGGACTGTTTTCGGAGAGGGGACGCTCTGCAAGAGAGAGCGTCCCCTAAAACTCCCGGTTTTCTTTTTCTGCG
>JAGBGT010000111.1 GCA_017935865.1 Ruminococcus sp.
ACTTGGGACTCCGTCCCAAACCCTGCCAGAGGCGCTGCCTCTGGACTCTGCCAAAGGGGCATTGTCCCTTTGGAAACCCGGTGTTGTCGGCTGCGCCGACTTGGGACTCCGTCCCAAACCCTGCCAGAGGCGCCGCCTCTGGACTCTGCCAAAGGGACATTGCCCCTTTGGAAACCCGGTGTTTATCGACCTGCGGTCGATATGGGACTCCGTCCCATGTCCTGTCAAAAGACTTTTTTCTATTGACTTGCCTCTGCGAAAATGATATAATTATATTATCAGCAAAACCGATATTTCTTAAAAAAAGGTATGATATTATGAAAAATCTTCTCTTCGTAGGCGACGTTGTAGGACAGTCAGGCTGCGATTTTCTCCAGAATAAACTGCGCCAGGTCAAAAAGCTCTACGATATAGACGTTATCGTGGTGAACGGCGAAAACTCAGCCCAGGGCAACGGCATTTCCCCGAAATCTGCCAATGCCATTCTTAGAGCCGGTGCTGACGTCATTACCACCGGAAATCATGCTTTCCGCCGGAGAGAGTCGGCGGAGGTCTTTGCCTCGGAGTATATCATCCGACCGGCAAATTATCCCGCAGGCGGCGCTCCCGGAAAAGGCGTGTACGTCCTGGATATGGGAAGCTTCTCCGTGGCGGTGGTCAACCTTATGGGAACGGCGTATATGGACCCTCTCGATAACCCGTTCACAGTTATAGACAAGCTCCTGCCGGATATCGGGACGCCGAATATTTTCGTGGATCTCCACGCCGAGGCGACCTCCGAGAAAAAGGCAATGGGGCACTATCTCACCGGGCGCGTGACAGGGGTTTTCGGCACTCACACTCATGTTCAGACGGCTGATGAAGCTATTCTGGGCGGTCATACGGCGTATATCACCGATGTCGGCATGACAGGTCCGGAGCTTTCATGCCTTGGCGTGGATATAGAGCCGGTCATCAACCGGTTCAGATTCAGAACGCCTGTGAAATTCACCGAGGCGGAAAGCGACAGCTTTATGTGCGCCGTTTGCGTGCAGTTCGACGAAAAATCTGGCAAATCCTACAAAATAGAACGTTTAATTATCAGATAATTCACAAAAATTTTTAAAACACTTGCAATTTTATTCCTGATAATGTATAATGTAATCGGGCAGCAGATATCTATATTCGCCGCTGTGCCGCTATCCAAATTACAGGAGAGATAAGCTATGGAAATTTTGAAAGTATCCTCACATTCGACACCTAATTCTGTTGCCGGAGCGATTGCCGGAGTTATCAGAGAGAATAACGCCGTTGAGGTCCAGGCGGTAGGCGCGGGAGCTGCAAATCAGGCAATAAAGGCTATTGCTATTGCCAGAGGCTATCTTGCACCGGTAGGCATAGACCTCGTGTGCATCCCCGCTTTTGCGAATATACAGATCGACGGAGAAGACAGAACAGCGATAAAGCTTATCTGCGAGGAAAGATAAGAACCTGTCTTCATAAGATATGTGTGCGGATTTTCGAGCAAATTTTGCCGGTTACAAGGAAAAAATTCGCGGGCATACTGACGTATGGCAAGGATTTTTGACGCAGTAAGCGGTAAAATTTGCCGAAAAGATGTACACATTGTCTTATGAAGACAGGTTCTGGGAGGAAGAATATGGCACGGGAGTTCTGCCTCGGCAGGATTCCCGTGCTTTTTTCGGAGGAAAATATGAATATAGAGGTTACAAGAATAAATTCCGGGATAGGTACATATCCCGGGAGGTATGTGGAGTCCGTAGACGAGGCATATAAATATCAGTTGAGGGAGATCGCGGTGAAAATTGCCGCAGCCCGTGAACAAAAACCGGTAATACTGCTTTCCGGGCCGTCCGGCTCGGGAAAAACCACAACCGCGCTCATGCTGGGAAAGCTGCTGGGCAAGCTTGGCTGCCCCACGCACACGTTGTCTATGGACAATTATTTCAGTTCGCTGACGGCGGAGGAGCGCGAGCTGTCCGCAAAGGGCGAGCTTGACCTGGAGTCGCCGAAGCGAATCGACAAGGAGCTGCTCAACCAACAGATCGAGGCGATAAACGTCTGCCGGGAGGTGGATGTGCCCAGATATGATTTTGCGGAGTCCCGTCGCGACGGCGTAAAGCTGAGGCTGAAAAGAGAGCCGGGTGAGCTGGTGATCTTAGAGGGCATCCATGCGCTGAATCCGGAGGTAATAACAGTTCCCGACAGCCGCCTGTGCAAGCTGTATGTCAGCGTCCGCACAAGGGTGACAAGCGGCGGAATAGTGCTGCATCCCTCGAAAGTCCGGCTTATGCGGCGGATGATACGTGACAGCAATTTCCGGAAGAGAACGCTCCGGGAGACGATGAATATGTTCCGCAGCGTGGAGGAGGGCGAGAATAAGTATATCATGCCTTTCAAGCATCGCTCGGACTATGATATAGACACGTTTATGGCGTATGAGCTGAATGTGTACCGGGACAGCCTGCTGGATACGCTCCGGGAGATGCAGGATATTCCGGAGCTGAGAGACGTGACGGCAGTTTTGTCGAAGCTTGCGCCGCTGGACGCGGAATTTGTTCCCCGGGATTCTCTTATCAGGGAGTTTATCGGCAAGGGTGAGTTTAAGTATTGATGAGAAACATTAACACCGGGTTTCAAAAGGGGCAATGCCCCTTTTGCAGAGTCCAGAGGCAGCGCCTCTGGCAGGGTTTGGGACAGAGTCCCATGTCGACCTCAAGTCGACGTTTACTTTAGGCGCTCTGCAAGGGGTGAATCCGAAAACAGTCCAGTGGACTGTTTTCGGAGAGGGGACGCTCTGCAAGAGAGCGCGTCCCCTTATAAATTCCCGGCTTAATGTTTGTCTAAAGGCAACGCCTCACAAAGACTGCCTGGTGGCTTTGCACCGAATCTGTTTGCGCTTTTGACATCATATCACACAAAAACTCCTTGCCATACGTCAGTATGACTGCGCTATTTTTATGCGATCTTACGAAAAATCAACTGCGCATCTGCCGCACAATCTTTGTGCGGTGTTGCCCTGAGAATCCGTTTGTGAAAAATGCACAAAAAAGAGCGTGAAAAAAATACATCGTTATTTTGCTGTAATCTATTGTAAAAAAATGCGAAATATGTTATAATGGAAAATGAGTTAAGGGCGCTGCCCATGACTCCTCAACTATTAAATGAAGGAGTAAAAAATTTTATGAAGTTCGGATATTTTGACGACGCCAGGAGAGAGTATGTTATCAGCTCTCCAAGAACGCCCTATCCGTGGATCAACTACCTCGGCACACAGGGCTTCTTTTCTCTGATTTCCAATACGGCAGGAGGATATTCTTTTTACAAGGACGCACGTCTCAGAAGAATCACCCGTTATCGCTACAATAATGTTCCTATCGACATGGGCGGACGTTATTTCTATATCAATGACAACGGCACGGTCTGGAATCCCGGCTGGTCTCCTGTTAAGACGGAGCTTGACTCCTACGAGTGCCGCCACGGTATGGGATATACCATTATCACAGGTAAGAAAAACGACCTGAAAGCAGAAGTTACTTTCTTCGTTCCCCAGAATTACGACGGCGAGGTTCAGCAGGTAGTGCTCACTAACGAGGGCAGCCAGGCTAAGAGCTTCTCGCTCTTCTCATTTGCAGAGTGGTGTCTCTGGGATGCACAGGACGACTGCACCAATTTCCAGAGAAACTTCTCCACAGGACGCGTTGAGGTCGTAGGCTCTACCATCTATCACAAGACAGAGTACAGAGACAGACGCGATCACTTTGCGTTCTACACCGTAAATGACGAGATTGACGGCTACGACACCGACAGAGATTCATTTATCGGACTCTACAACGGCTTCGGCGATCCCCAGGCTGTTATGGCTGACAAGGCCAACAATTCCTTTGCGGACGGCTGGTCTCCCATTGCTTCACACTACAAGAAGATCACTCTCGCTCCCGGCGAGTCCAAGACCCTCATTTTCGTTCTCGGCTATGTTGAAATGCCCGTTGCCGAAAAGTTCGAGGCTGACGGCGTAACTATCAACAAGGTCAAGGCTCTCAAAATGATCGAGCAGTACAATACTCCCGAAAAGGTTGCCGCTGGTCTTGCCGAGCTCAAGGCTGCATGGGACGAGCTGCTGGGCATCCTCAGTGTTGATACTCCCGACGACAAGGTTGACCGTATGGTAAATATCTGGAATCAGTACCAGTGTATGGTTACTTTCAATCTCTCACGTTCCGCTTCCTACTTCGAGAGCGGTATCGGCAGAGGTATGGGCTTCCGTGACTCCAACCAGGATATTCTCGGCTTCGTTCACCAGATTCCCGACAGAGCAAGAGAGCGTATTATCGACATCGCTTCCACGCAGTTGGAGGACGGCGGCTGCTACCACCAGTATCAGCCTCTCACCAAGAAGGGCAATTCCGATATCGGCGGCGACTTCTCCGACGACCCGCTGTGGATGATCCTTTCCGTTTCCGCATACATAAGGGAGACAGGCGACTGGTCTATCCTGGACGAGGCTGTTCCCTATGACAACGACATGAGCAAGGCTAAGCCCATGCTGGATCACCTGAAAGTCTCTTTCTATAAGATCGTCAACAACCTTGGCCCTCACGGTCTGCCGCTTGCAATGCGTGCCGACTGGAACGACTGTATCAACCTCTCCTGCTACTCCGACACGCCCGGCGAGAGCTTCCAGACATATACCAACCCGAAGTTTGCTGCTGAGGGCGGCTACTCAAAAGTTGCTGAGTCTGTAATGGTCGCAACGCTGTTTACATACGCAGGCCCGAACTATGTTGCTATCCTCAGACACTTAGGGCTGGACGCAGATGCTGACGCCGCACAGGCTGAGATCGACAAGATGAAGAAAAACGTTATGGAATCTGCGTTTGACGGCGACTGGTTCCTCCGCGCGTATGATTCTGAGGGCAAGAAGATGGGCTCCAAGGAGTGCGAGGAGGGCAAGATCTTCATCGAGCCTCAGGGCTTCGCTGTTATGTCCGAGATCGGCAAGGACGTCGGCGCTGACATCAAGACTCTCGACTCTATCGACAAGTACCTGAACACACAGTACGGACTTGTTCTCAATAATCCTGCATTTACGAAGTATTACATCCAGTACGGCGAAATTTCCACATATCCCGGCGGATACAAGGAGAACGCAGGTATATTCACTCACAATAACGCATGGATAATTTGCGCTGAGGCTTATGCCGGCAGAGGCGACAAGGCGTTCGAGTACTACAGCAAGATTGCTCCGGCGTTCAACGAGGAGATCTCCGAGCTGCACAAGACCGAGCCTTATGTATACGGACAGATGATCGCAGGCAAGGACGCTTCACGCTTTGGCGAGGGCAAGAACTCCTGGCTGACCGGCACTGCTGCATGGAACATGGTTGCGATCTCTCAGTACATCCTGGGCATTGCTGCTGACTGGGATGGTCTCAAGGTTGATCCTTCCATTCCTCACGAGTGGGACGGCTTCACGGCAACGAGAAAGTTCCGCGGTGCAACATACAACATCACGATCAAGAACCCCAACCACGTTTGCAAGGGCGTTGCAAGCATGACTGTTGACGGTCAGGCTGTAGACGGCAACGTTATCCCGGCGGCTGAGGGCGGCGTTCATGAAGTTGTTGTTACAATGGGTTAATTCAATATCTTAAATAAAAAAAGCTGTTTCGCTTTCGGGCGAGACAGCTTTTTGTGTTAAAGGTAAAAAGACGGATTTGTGGAATCCGCCTTTTTATCAGTTTTTTGCTTTTTGATTTCTTGATGTATTATTATGTATTTGCGTCCCATGCATCGCGAGCAGCATCCCAGTATTCTTTGGTATAACCGCCATAATCTTTATTGTCCTTGGTTGACTTATTGTTGTAAGTCGTTGTGCCGGAACTTTCATCGCAGCTTATCAAAGTCATGGAAACTGTCAGAAGTGACAGAAGTGCAAGTGCCGCAGCAAAAAGTCTTTTTTTCATATTTTTTCTCCTTTAATATAGTTATGCAGTGTAATCCCTGCTGAATCCACATTTGCAGCAATAGTACGTTGCTTTTTTCTTGCCCAAAGCTCCGCCGAGAAGTCCTACCGGACCGAGCAGAAGCCCTCCTACTGCCGCTTTTCCAACACTGAATCCCTGTTTATCCCTGCCGACTTCTTTCCAATCACTGCTTCCGCAGGCTGGACATTTTCTTGGTGCAAACTCCATATTGATTCTCTCCTTTAATAATTTGTTATTCAACATACCACTCAGGTGGTACACCATAATAAGGGTTATTCTCTAATCCTTTATGCTCTGAACATCTGCCGTCATACTCAGCTTCTCTCATGCAGCCGCCATAGCTGCAATAGTCTGTGCAAGCCGTTAAGAGGCACGTAGCAATAGTTAAAAGGATAAGAAGTGCTTTCCGTTGTTTCATTTTTCATCCTCCGTGTTTTGCCTTAAATTCTTCATAACCCAAACCAGTCTGACAAAGTCTGCGAACGGCTTCGATGCGACTTTTCAGCTTATTTTCGTTTTGGTATTTGTCAATACGTTCAATAAGTTCTCTATCACCCTTTCCGTCGTTGAATGTTAGTGTATTTGGCACATTTTTATCTCCATATGTGATTATTTATAGTACCTATTGGTACTATAATTCACATTATATCACGAAAATATGTTAAAGTCAATATGTCGGTTAGTATTATTGAAAAAATCGGCATATTCTACAAATACCGGAGATGATTTTTATGTATTTTCAAAGATTGAGGGATTTACGCGAGGATAGGGACATGAATCAGACGCAGATTGCCGAGCTGCTTAACACCAAACAAACGGTTTATTCGCGTTACGAACGGGGATTTCAGACGATACCTGTGGAGCATCTTATTACATTAGCGGATTTTTACGATGTTTCCACTGATTATATCCTCGGACGCACAAACATAGCGGCTGTGAACAAGTAGCATATTTTTTTCATACCCCTTGACTAATTCCGAGCAAAGTGGTATAATTTGAGTATCCTATAGAAAAGAGGTCTTTATGATGTCACACACACGTTCAAAAAACACCGCGAAAATACGCAGGATCACGGCGGCAGGAGTCTTTGCTGCGCTTATTTTCGTATTCACCGCCTATCTCCACATCCCGACGGGCGCAGGCTACACCCATGCCGGCGACGGGCTTATTTTCCTTGCCGCAAGCATCCTCCCGATGCCGTATGCGGTGGCAGCGGCAGCTCTCGGCGGCGCTCTGGCAGACGGGCTTTCAGGATTTCTTATCTGGATGCCGGCGACCATAATAATAAAAGCTGTAACGGCGCTGTTTTTCACATCAAAGGGCGAGAAGATCGTTTCTCTCCGCAATGTTCTGGGAATCATTCCGTCGATGATCCTCTGCGTCGTAGGCTACAGCCTGTATGAGGGAACGGTAATGGCGAGGGGATTATCCTGGGCAGCCATAACGGCGGCATTCGGACAGACTCCGGCGTATATTGTCCAGAGTGTGGCAAGCGGACTGCTGTTTATTTCAGTGGGTTTGCTTCTGGACAAGACAGGCTTCAAGAAAAGGTTCAGGGTATAGACGGCGGAGCTGCCGCATAAAGTTATAGTGCTATTATAGTCGATCTGCTTGAATTTGTTCTGACTCCAAGTGGGTTGACTATAGGCAGCACCGTACAAAGCCATAAGGCGTGCTTTGTGCGATGCTGCCTATATTGTTTAGCATAAAAATACGACTGATTCTGAGTTGGAATTTGTGCACATATACAAAAATTGCAAATAGGTCTTGATTTTATAGAAAAAGGTGGTAAAATATAATTAGCACTCAAGGAGAAAGAGTGCTAACAAGAACAGTTGAATATTTAATCACATACAGGAGGTAATTGTTATGACTATCAAACCGTTACAGGACAGAGTAGTGTGCAAAATGACAGAGGCAGAGGAGACCACTAAAAGCGGCATCATCCTTTCCGGCTCAGCAAAGGAAAAGCCCGAGGTTGCTGAGGTCGTTGAGGTTGGCCCCGGAACTGCCGACGTCAAAATGGAAGTGAAAAAGGGCGACAGGATCCTTATTTCCAAGTACTCCGGCACAAACGTAAAGCTGGAGGGCACAGAGTACATCATCGTCCGCATGGAAGACATTCTGGCAGTTGTGGACTAATTTATAATAAAGGAGTAATTTACTATGGCTAAGGATATTAAATACGGCGAAGACGCAAGAAAATCTCTCCAGGCAGGTATTGACAAGCTTGCCGATACAGTGAGAATTACAATGGGCCCCAAGGGCAGAAACGTTGTTCTCGACAAGAAATTCGGCGCACCCCTCATCACTAACGACGGCGTTACTATCGCCAAGGACATTGAGCTGGAGGACGCTTTCGAGAACATGGGAGCACAGCTTGTAAAGGAAGTTGCAACTAAGACAAACGACGCTGCCGGCGACGGTACGACAACAGCTACTCTCCTTGCTCAGACTATCGTCCGCGAGGGAATGAAGAACATAGCTGCCGGCGCAAATCCCATGATACTGAAAAAGGGAATCGCAAAGGCTGTTGACGTGGCTATCAAGTCTATCGTGGACAATTCCAAGGCAGTTCAGGGCAGCGACGATATCGCAAGAGTCGGCACAGTTTCATCTGCTGACGAGGCTGTAGGCAAGCTCATCGCCGAGGCCATGGAAAAGGTTACGGCTGACGGCGTTATCACTATCGAGGAGAGCAAGACTGCCGAGACATACAGCGAGGTCGTTGAGGGTATGCAGTTCGACCGCGGCTATATTTCGCCTTATATGGTTACAGATACCGACAAGATGGAAGCAGTTTACGACGACGCTTTCGTGCTTATCACAGATAAGAAAATCTCTTCTATCCAGGACATTCTCCCCATTCTTGAGCAGATCGTGAAAATGGGCAAGAAGCTCGTTATTATTGCTGAGGACATTGAGGGCGAGGCTCTTACAACGATCATCCTCAATAATCTCCGCGGCACATTCAAGGTTGCTGCTGTCAAAGCTCCCGGCTTCGGTGACAGACGCAAGGAGATGCTGAAAGATATCGCGGTTCTCACAGGCGGAGAGGTCATCACCAGCGAGCTTGGACTGGAGCTGGCTGAGACGACTATCGAGCAGCTTGGTATGGCTAAGCAGATCGTTATTCAGAAGGAGAACACGATCATCGTTGACGGTGCAGGCGATAAGGACGCTATCAAGGCAAGAGTTGCCCAGATCCGCGCATCTATCGAGACCACAACATCTGATTTCGACCGCGAGAAGCTCCAGGAGAGACTGGCTAAGCTTGCCGGCGGAGTTGCCGTTATTAAGGTCGGTGCAGCTACAGAGATCGAGATGAAGGAGAAGAAGCTCCGCATCGAGGATGCTCTTGCAGCTACAAAGGCTGCCGTTGAAGAGGGTGTTGTAGCCGGCGGCGGAACGGCATTCATTAACGCTATTCCTGCTGTAGAGAAGATGATCCCCTCGCTGGACGGCGACGAAAAGACAGGCGCGAAGATCATTCTCAGGGCGCTTGAAGCTCCTGTACGTCAGATCGCCGAGAATGCCGGTCTGGAGGGCAGCGTAATTGTTGACAAGATCAGACGTTCGCGCAAGGTTGGATACGGCTTTGACGCTTACAACGAGGTATATACAGATATGATTCCTGCCGGAATCGTTGACCCGACAAAGGTTACGAGAAGCGCGCTTCAGAACGCGGCATCAGTTGCGGCAATGGTTCTGACGACGGAGAGCTTGGTAGCAGATATTCCTGCACCGGAGGCAGCACCGGCAATGCCTGCCGGCGGTATGGGCGGAATGTACTAATTATAATATCTGATAAGAAAAAATCCCTCTGGAAAATCAATTCCAGAGGGATTTTTAATATCGGGATTCCAAAGGAGCAATGCTCCTTTGGCAGAGTCCAGAGGCAGCGCCTCTGGCAGGGTTTGGGACGGAGTCCCAAGGTCGACCGGAGGTCGACAATGCCTTTAGGCGCTCCGCAAAGGGTGAATTTTCCAACAGTCCAGTGGACTGTTGGAAAAGA
>JAGBGT010000112.1 GCA_017935865.1 Ruminococcus sp.
CACATCTTTTCGGCAGATTTTTCACCTGAACTTCGTCGAAAAACCTTGAAATGCGTCAGCATTCCTGCGGCTTTTCTCCTTGTCAGTTGAAAAATCTGCTCGAAAATCTGCACACACCGAGATACTAAACAGGCTCTTAGAACCTGTCTTCACAAGATAATGCACACATCTTATGAAGACAGGTTCTTATTTTTCAGTGCCGGATGAAGCGCCTTTTTGATGTGGTTCAGCATTTTTTCATCCGGGGCGAAAACAAGCCGCGTACTGCCGTAGTCCTCGTGGGGAAAATCGGCGTAATATTCGTGGGATGCGATATTGTCGGTCGCCATAATGACAGTCATATCCGCCGATTCCTCCGGGGCGCTGCCGTCATATTTGCCGAAATCGGTAAACTTGCTCACCTGAATGCTTATCATGGGCTTGCGGCTTGACTGTGCGATTATCTTGTCGATATCCAGATCACCGTTGGTGAAAGTGTACTCATACTCCACCTTGGTGTTCCGGAACATGAAAAATGTGCCGTAGCCTGCCGCAGCCGCAAGTATCAGCATGATAAAGGTGACAAAGCCCTTTCCGAGCATGAGTATTCCTCCCACGGCAAGAAGAACGGTGATAAGCATTCCGCCTACAAGGAGCGCCATATTTTTCATCCGCTCGCTTCCGGTAGGCTGCTTTTTGATAAAAGGCTGTTCGTAGAAACTATCCATTTTTTTCTCTCCTAAAAAATATTTCTGTTACACTTAAATAATACCATATTTTTTTTAAAATTTCAATGGCTGCGGAAGAAAATTTTGAAAAAACCCTTGATTTTTTTTTCATATGCTGATATAATAGATATATGCTACATAAACTTGGCGACTGAGAGAGTAGGTCCGGGGGATTCAGACAGAGAGGGGCACATATGGTGGAAGTGCCCTGTGAAGAGACGGCCCGAAGTTCACTCACGAGAGGCTTTGCTGAAAGGCAGATTTTCTGTCCTGTAGGCATGGACGCAGGTCTGCGTTAAAGACAGGGGAGTGTCAGCTCTTACGCACGGGTGGTTATGCAAGTAAGTCTTGTCCTGTCGGGATGAGACTTTTTCTATTTTATAATACAGGAGTGATAATTTTGAAAGAACAGCTTGAAAAAATTAAAGAAACGGCGATGCAGGAGCTTGATTCCTGTACAGACATCAAGGCGCTTGACGATCTGAGAATACGATTTCTGGGAAAGAAAGGCGAACTTACGGCAATTCTGAAGCAGATGGGCAAGCTTTCAGCAGAGGAGAGACCGGTTATCGGACAGCTCGCAAATCAGGTGCGCAGCGATATCGAAGAGGCTCTCGGCGGCAAGTTAGCGGCTCTCAAGGCTGACGCACGGGCAGCTCAGCTCAGGGAAGAGACAATAGACATTACGCTTCCGGGAAAAACTGCTCCCATGGGAAAGCTTCACCCTCTTACAAAGGTGGAGAATGAGATTCGCGAGATTTTCATGGGCATGGGCTTTGACATTGCCGACGGTCCAGAGGTAGACGACGACTATCACGTATTCGAGGCGCTTAATCTCCCTCCGGATCACCCGGCAAGAGATACTCAGGACACATTCTACATTGAGGGAACAGATGAGACTGTCCTCCTCCGCACCCAGACATCCTCCGTTCAGGTACACGTTATGGAGACGCAGAAGCCGCCTATCCGCATCATTTCTCCGGGACGGGTTTTCCGATCCGACGCCGTGGATGCCACACATTCGCCCCTTTTTCACCAGATAGAGGGACTTGTTGTGGACAAGGGCATTACCATGAGCGACCTCAAGGGAACACTTGAAATGCTCATGAAGAAGCTTTACGGTAATGACTGCAAGCTCCGTTTCCGCCCCCATCATTTTCCCTTTACCGAGCCTTCCTGCGAGGTCGATATAAGCTGCTTTAACTGCGGCGGATGCGGCTGCTCAATGTGTAAGGACGAGGGCTATATCGAGCTTCTCGGCGCAGGCATGGTTCACCCGAAGGTGCTGGAAAACTGCGGCATCGACAGCTCGGTTTACAGCGGTTTCGCTTTCGGACTCGGTCTGGAGCGAATGGTTATGGGACGCTACGACATCAACGACCTCCGTCTTCTCTATGAGAACGACGTGAGATTCCTTGAGCAGTTCTGATTTTTTAGGGAGGAAAAGATAAAATGAATCTATCTATGAAATGGCTGGGCGACTACGTAAAAGCCGATATGCCCATAAAAGAATACTGCCATGCGCTTACTATGGCAGGACAGAAAGTTGAGTGTTACGAGGTCGAGGGAAAGGAGATCTCCAATGTTGTTGTGGGAAAAATTCTCTCTGTTGTGCCTCACGAAAATTCCGATCATCTTGTGGTTTGCCAGGTTGAGGTTGGCAAGGATGCTCCCGTTCAGATAGTAACCGGCGCTTCCAACGTAAATGCAGGGGATATTGTACCTGTAGCTCTTGACGGCTCTACTCTTCCCGGCGGAGTTAAGATAAAGAAAGGCAAGCTCCGGGGCGTTGAGTCCAACGGTATGCTCTGCTCGTTGGGCGAGCTGGGGCTTGATAAGCGCGATTTCCCCTATGCTATCGAGGACGGAATTTTCATTATGCAGGAGGACTGCGAGATCGGACAGGATATCTGCTCCGCGATCGGTCTTGACGATACTTCCGTTGAGTTTGAGATCACGTCGAACCGTCCGGACTGCCTGAGCGTGATTGGTCTTGCGAGAGAGACTGCCGCCGCTTACGGACTTCCCATGAACGTAAAAAAACCGGAGTTCAAGGGCGTTGACGGCGATATAAATTCTATGCTGAAAGTGAACATCCACAATACGGAAAAGTGCCAGAGATACTGCGCAGGTATCGTTAAAAATGTTAAAATAGAGCCGTCCCCACGCTGGATGCGCGAGAGACTCCGTGCAAGCGGCGTCCGTCCGATAAATAATTTCGTTGACATCACAAACTACGTTATGCTGGAATACGGTCAGCCGATGCACGCCTTTGATCTGCGCTATGTTGAGGGCGCACAGATCAACGTCCGCAACGCTGTAAAGGGCGAGAAAATAATGACTCTCGACGGCGTGGAGCGCGAGCTTGACGAAAATATGCTGGTCATCGCCGACGAGAAGAAGCCCGTGGCTGTTGCCGGCATTATGGGCGGAGAGTACAGCGGCATCATGGACGATACGACGACGGTCGTTTTCGAGTCCGCATATTTCGAGCCGACACAGGTTCGCCGCACATCCAAGGCGCTGAGGCTGAAATCCGATGCGTCATCACGCTACGAAAAGGGCGTGGATAGGCTGATCTCCATGACATGTCTCAAGCGCGCATTTGAGCTTGTTGAGCTTCTGGGAGCAGGCGAGGTGCTGAATACCGTCATTGACTGCGACTATACTGACAAGACCCCTGTCGTTGTGGATTTTGACCCGGAGTGGATAAACAGCTTCTTGGGAACTGATATTCCCGAGGCTGACATGGTCGGATACCTGAACCGTCTCGGCTTCACCGTGGAGGACGGAAAAGTCATTTCGCCCTCGTTCCGTATCGACATCGAGCGCCCGGCTGATATTGCGGAGGAGGTTGCCCGTATCTACGGCTACAACAATATCCCCACAACAGATTTCCGCGGCGTGGCAAAGGCTGAGTTTACAGAGGAGCAGAAGTTTGTCCGTACTCTGAGAAATGCGGCTTCGTCTCTCGGCGGATACGAGATCGCTACGTATTCTTTCGTTTCTCCCAGGTATTTCGATAAGATCAGGCTTCCCCAGGATAGCAGGCTGCGTAACGTTGTCCGCATTGTAAATCCCCTCGGCGAGGACACAAGCGTGATGAGAACCTCGACTCTGCCGTCAATGCTGGACGTTCTGTCCTTCAACTACAACAACAGAAATGAAAAGGCTTGTCTGTTTGAGATCGCAAAGGAGTACATCCCGGCGTCGGAGGAGAAGCCCTATATAAACGGCGACACTCTGGCAAGCAGCGGAGAAAAGAAGCATATGTACAAGTATTCGCTTCCCGACGAGCCGCAGAGACTTACTATCGGAATGTACGGCGGCGACGCGGATTTCTACGTGCTAAAGGGCATGGTCGAGCAGATCTTTGCTGAGATAAAGGTCGAGGGAGTGGAATTTGTCCGTGCGGCAGACTGCGAAGTTTTTGACGAAAAATACACGTTCCACCCGGGCAGAAGCGCAGTTATCCTGAAAGACGGCGCGCACCTGGGAATTATGGGCGAGATCCACCCGGAGGTTCAGGAGAATTATGAGCTTGGAGCAAAGACATATGCGGCGAAGCTGAATATTCCGGAGCTTATGGCGGCGGCAAAGGGCAAGATAACCTACAGTCCTCTGCCTAAGTTCCCGGCGACGACAAGAGATCTGAGCCTTATTGTTGATGACGAAGTTCCGGTTGCTGAGCTGGAAAAGGCTATCCGCAGCGGAGTGGGCAAGATACTGGAAAAGGTCACGCTTTTTGACGTATATAAGGGCAAGCAGATCGAGGACGGCAAGAAGTCGGTTTCCTATTCGATTTCAATGCGGTCACACGAGGGCACATTGACGGATGAGCAGGCTGACGGCGCAATGAAAAAGGCACTGAAAGCGCTTGCAGCTATTGGAGCTGAATTGAGAGCATAAACATCGGCGAAGCCGATAAACAGGGTTTCCAAAGGGACGGAGTCCCTTTGGAAACCCGGTGTTCGTCGACCTCCGGTCGACATGGGACTCTGTCCCATACCCTGCCAGAGGCGCTGCCTCTGGATTCTGCCAAATGGACATTGTCCTTTTGGAAACCCAGTTTTGTCGGCTGCGCCCCGTCAGAAAATCGCAGTCGCCGCACTAAAGCCAAGCGCTGTCAGAAGTTGTCTCACAGTCAGCGGAACTGTCTCGAAAACCGCAGTAAGCTGCGGAATCATAACAGCAGCCACAAGAACTGCCGCGGAAAACAGAACCGCTCCCACAAGCTTCATATTGTTGAAAATGTTGATGCGAAAAACCGAACGCCTCTCCGATTTGCACTGGAAAACGTGTATCAACTGCGACACCACAAGCGTTATCAGCGCGGCTGTACGGCAGGCTTCAAGGCTTCCTCCGCCGCGCATTACCGAGATAAATGACGCCAGTGTGCAGAATCCGATCAGGATGCCGTGAATGACGATTTTCCACATCAGCCCTCCGGCAAAAAAGCCCTCATCCGAACGCCTCGGCGGACGGCTCATCAGGTCGGATTCCGGCGGTTCAAGTCCCAGGGCAATGGCAGGAAGTCCGTCTGTAACCAGATTCACAAGGAGTATCTGCACCGGCAGAAGAACCACCGGCATCCCCATAATAATGCCCAGAAACATTACCAGAACCTCGCCTATGTTGCAGGAGAGGAGATAGCGGACGAACTTGCGGATGTTTGCGTAGACGCACCTGCCCTGCTCGACGGCAGTGACGAGGGTTGCGAAATTGTCGTCGGTGAGGATAACGTCCGCCGCCTGTTTGGTGACGTCTGTTCCGGTGACGCCCATTGCTACGCCCACGTCCGCCTCTTTAATTGCAGGAGCGTCATTAACGCCGTCGCCGGTCATGGTGACGATCTCGCCGCGCCGTTTAAAGCTCCGCACGATACGCAGCTTATGGGCAGGCTCAACACGTGCGAACACTGTATATTCGCCGATGCAGCGGTCAAGCTCCGCATCGCTCAGCCGATCAAGCTCTTTTCCGGTCATCGCCTTGCCGCGTTTCAGCAGACCAGCTTTTTTTGCCACGGCAACGGCGGTATTTTTGTGGTCGCCTGTTATCATGACCGTTTTCACCGAGGCGGACGCGCATTTTTTTATGGCAATCTTCGCCTCCTCACGGGGAGGATCGAGCATTCCGGCAAGCCCCGAGAAGACCAGGTTTCCGCTGTCCGGGTCGAAGTTTTCCGTTACCGTGCAGGCGAGGGCGAGAACTCTCAGCGCCTTGTCGGACATCTCGATCGCCTTTTGCGAAATTTTACGGCGCACGGAGGGCGTCATAGGCAGAATTTTACCGTTTTCCGCTATGTAACGGGAGCAGCGCGGCAGAACGACTTCCTCCGCACCCTTGATATACAGCCGGTTTTCCACTCCTTCGCGGCAGTAAACAGCCATAAACCGGGTCTCACTGTCAAAGGGCTGTTCGGCGGTCTTTCGACAGGATTCCGCAAGCTGAGCCTTAAATATCCCGGCTTTTGCAGCGGCGACGAGGAGCGCGATCTCCGTGGGGTCGCCGGTAACGGACCATTCTCCCCCGGAATCCAGGCTGCCGCGCCGTCTGCCGGAGGGCTTTGCGTCAGAGAAAATTTCAGCCGTTGAGCAGATCACACCGCATCTCAGAGCCTCCGTGAGAGCTTTTTCCGTTCCCGGGTTAGGTCTGGTATTTTCCGTTCCCTTGGTGATCTCGCCGCTGATCTTATATCCCGAACTGCTGAAAAAATAGTCGGAATCCGCGGTGGACAACTGAGTTACGGTCATTTTGTTTTCTGTCACCGTACCGGTTTTATCCGTGCAAATGACCGAGGCGCATCCGAGAGTTTCCACGCTGTGGAGCTTGTTTACCAGGGCTTTTTGCTTCATCATCCGGCTGACCGCCAGGGCGAGGGCGATGGTCACCGTTGCCGGCAGTCCTTCCGGAATCGCGGCAATTGCTATCGTGATGCCAGTCATAAGCATATCGAAAACATTTTCGCCCCGGAGAACGCCTGCCAGGAAAACAGCGGCGCAGACCAGCAGACATATGACCGCAACGATCTTTCCCAGCTCTGCAAGCCTTTTTTGCAGAGGAGTTGCCTCATTGTCAATATCGGCTATAAGCTGGGAAATTTTTCCCATTTGGGTGTTTTTTCCTGTGGCGATGACTCTTCCGCGGCAGCTTCCCTTTACCGCCGAAGTTCCGCTGTAGATCATATTCGTCTTGTTGATGCTGTTGTCCCTGTCATCCGGATCGCCGGCTGCTTTCGGAGACGGTTCGGATTCGCCTGTCAGGATAGATTCATCGGCAAAAAATCCCGCAGCTTCAAGGATAACGCAGTCCGCCGGGACACGGTCGCCAGCCTCCAGCTCCACGATATCATCCGTTACAAGATATGCGGCTTCGATTTCTTTCAGCCTGCCGTCACGGTAGCATTTTGCTGTGGGAGCGGTCATAGAGCGGAGGGCTTCGAGGGTATGCTCCGTGCGGTATTCCTGGATAAAGCCGAGAATGGCGTTAAGCAGGACGATAAGGATAATAGTCACTGCATCTGTGACTTCGCCCAGGGCGGCTGATACGACCGTGGCAGCCAGGAGTATCATGACCATGACGTCCTTGAACTGACCCATAAAGATTTTCATGACTCCTGATTTTTTCTTTTCCTCCGGGACATTCAATCCCTCTTTTTTAAGACGTGCGGCGGCTTCCTTTTCCGTAAGACCCATGGTATCACCTCAAATAGTTATGGGCAACGCCGCACAGAGACCGCCTGACGGCTTTGTACCGAATCTGCTTGCGCTTTTTCCGCCATCTTGCACAAAAGCTCCTTGACATACGGAAGTATGTCTGCGTCGCTTTTATACAATCTGGCGAAAAAATCGACTGCGCATCTTCGGCACAATCTCTGTGCGGTGTTGCCCCTGTCCGTATATACTATGCGGACAAGGAAAGGTTTATGCGGACAAGAGGAAAATGGGATTGCCAATGTCGGCACAGTCGACAACACCGGGTTTCAAAAGGGGCAATGCCCCTTTTGCAG
>JAGBGT010000113.1 GCA_017935865.1 Ruminococcus sp.
AGTGGGCGCAGCCGACAACACCGGGTTTCCAACGGGACAATGTCCCTTTGGCAGAGTCCAGAGGCAGCGCCTCGGGCAGGGTTTGGGGCGGCGCCCCAAATCGACCGCAGGTCGATGCAGCCTTTAGGCGCTCTGCAAGAGAGAGCGTCCCCTTTAAACTCCCGGTTTATATTTTTTCACGGCAAAATCAGGCAGCATGGTGCTAAGGCAACACCGCACAAAGACCGCCTGACGGCTTTGCACGTCATCTGCTTGCGCTTTTTCCGTCATCTTGCACAAAAACTTCTTGACAGGCGTCAGCCTGCCTGCGCCGTTTTTATACAATCTGACGAAAAAATCGACTGCGCACCTGCCGCACAATCTTTGTGCGGTGTTGCCTTAAAGTTACACGGTGCTGCCTAAAAAAATCTTCCTTTTTGAATTATTAATAATTTAACATTAATAACATATTAACAATATGTTCGCTATTAAAAGTGCAGATAAACTGTTAAATTACATAAAAATTCAGTTTAGTGTACTTTTATGTATTGCCAAGCGTCTCTGTTTGCAATATAATATAATCAGCAATTGAGAATATCGGTGATTTGAGCAGGTATCCTTCCCTCTCATATATCTGTACCAAATCACCTTGTCAACTGCTCACTTCAGAAATTGAATTAGTTTTATATTGTAACTAATCCCTTTCATTTGTGATTTTTTCATGTTTTCTATTCTCAATAACTTATTTAACTTTTATTCGTGGATCGGCCCTCAGTGCTAAACGGTTACTGCCGTATGGGTCATGCGCAGCACCTCCTCTGGAGGTGTATTTTTTTATTATTTTGAAAATTGTGTGAAAATATATATAAATCACTTGACAAGTTATGCAAGACGTGGTAAAATATATTCAAAGAGGTGAACGAGATGAATAAAAACGTTTACAGTATTGTGCTGACCGACGACGTGATACGGGCGGTCGACCGGCAGGCGTACCTGCTGGGAACGAATCGCTCCAATCTCATCAACCAGATCCTCGCGGAGCATCTGTCCTGCGTTACGCCGGAGATGAAGATGCAGCGCATTTTTGACGAGATCTCACGGCTGGTCGACTCCGGATTCGTCCGACAGCAGTCAAACGCCATGCTGACCCTGCGAACGGCTCTGGAGTACAAATATCGTCCCACGATCAGCTACCGGCTGGAACTGGAGCGTATTCCCGGGGAATATCTGGGCAGGATAAAGGTGAGCATCAGAACGCAAAGTCCTCAGCTTATCGAGCTTTTCGGAGAGGCGTTCCGGAACATCGCCTGCATCGAGGCGGAGGTCTTGTCCGAACACGGCTGCGGCGGCTATCGCTGTGAGCTGAACGGCGCGAATTTTATAAGGTATGTTCTCGCTCCGGAAAGATTGCCGGAGAGTGAACAGGGCGAGCTTATCGGCTCATATCTTGAGCTGCTGTCCGCCGCCGTAAAGACCTATTTCGCCTGTCCCGGAAATATGGGAGCCGTCTTTGGAAAATACAGACAGGATCTTGAAAAGCTTATAAACCAGAATGATATAATATAAATTAGAGAAAGGATGTTGTTTTATGAACGCAGAGAAATTTACTCAGAAATCGGCTGATGCCATAAGAAAGGCGCAGAGTATCGCGGTTATGCAGTCCAACTCAGTCATAGAGCCTGTCCATATTCTGGCAGGTCTGATGAAGCAGGAGGACGGTCTTATCCCTCAGCTCCTCAGAAAAATGGAGCTTGATCCGGATATGTTCGAGAGAGAGACGGACAGCAGGATAAACCGTCTCCCCAAGGTGACAGGCAGCGGAAGAAGCAGCAATATCGGCATTTCCGCCGAATGCGACCGTTTGCTGACGGCGGCGGAGGATATCGCCGGGAATATGAAGGACGAGTTTATTTCTGTAGAGCATATCATGCTTGCGCTTATCGACTCCAAGGACAGGGATGTCGCCGCCGTTATGACTGCTTTCGGCGTGAACCGGGAAAAATTCCTCTCGGCGCTTATGTCCGTGAGGGGAAATACCCGCGTTACAAGCGAAAATCCCGAGGATACCTACGATGTGCTTGCGAAATACGGACAGGAGCTTGTGGGATTGGCAAGGAAAAACAAGCTTGACCCGGTTATCGGCAGAGACAGCGAAATACGCAACGTTATCCGGATATTGTCCCGTAAGACAAAGAATAACCCGGTTCTTATCGGTGAGCCGGGCGTGGGAAAGACAGCTATCGCGGAGGGACTCGCCCTGCGGATAGTCGCCGGAGATGTGCCGGACAGCCTGAAAGACAGAAAGGTCTTCTCCCTCGATATGGGCGCGCTGGTGGCAGGTGCGAAATACCGGGGAGAGTTCGAGGAGCGTCTGAAAGCCGTCCTCAACGAGATCAAGAACAGCAACGGTCAGATACTCCTGTTTATTGATGAGCTGCATACTATCGTCGGCGCAGGAAAAACAGACGGCGCAATGGACGCCGGAAATCTGCTGAAACCGATGCTGGCTCGCGGCGAGCTTCACTGCATTGGCGCGACGACTCTGAATGAGTACAGGAAATATATCGAGAAAGACCCGGCTCTGGAGAGACGTTTCCAGCCGGTCATGGTAGATGAGCCGACGGTGGAGGATACTATCTCTATCCTCCGCGGACTGAAAGAGCGGTACGAGGTTTTCCACGGCGTAAAGATAAGCGACAACGCGCTGATCTCGGCGGCGGTGCTGTCAAACAGGTACATCAGCGACAGATTCCTGCCGGATAAGGCTATTGACCTTATTGATGAGGCGTGCGCGACTATCCGGACGGAAATGGATTCCATGCCCACCGAGCTGGACGTCATCTCCCGGCGTATCGTGCGGCTGGAGATCGAAGAGACTGCCCTGAAAAAGGAAAACGACAGCATTTCAAAGGAGCATCTGGAGGAGATACAGAAAGAGCTGGCGGAACTTCGGGAGCAGTTCAACTCCATGAAAGCCAAGTGGGAGAATGAAAAGAACGATATTTCGGCAGTCCAGAAGCTCCGTGAGGAGCTGGAGGCTGTCAACGGTCAGATCGAACAGGCGGAGCGCGAGTACGACCTGAACAAGGCGGCAGAGCTGAAATACGGCAGGCTGCCTCAACTGAAAAACAAGCTGGCGGAGCTGGAAAAGCAGGCGGAAGCGGATATGGAGAACGGCAGACTGCTCCGTGACAGAGTTACGGAGGACGAGGTGGCTAAGATCGTCTGCCGCTGGACGGGAATACCTGTTTCAAAGCTTATGGAGGGTGAAAAGGAGAAAATTCTGGGTCTGGAGGAGCTGCTGCACAAGCGCGTTATCGGGCAGGATGAGGCAGTAACCAAGGTCAGCGAGGCGATACTCCGCTCCAGAGCCGGAATCCAGTCGCCGGACAGACCGATCGGCTCTTTCCTCTTCCTGGGACCAACCGGCGTGGGCAAGACCGAGCTTGCAAAAGCTCTCTCAGAGATACTCTTTGACGACGAGCGCAATATTGTCCGCATAGATATGAGCGAGTACATGGAGAAATTCAGCGTCAGCCGCCTGATAGGAGCGCCTCCCGGATATGTGGGATATGACGAGGGCGGTCAACTGACGGAGGCTGTCCGCAGGAAGCCGTACTCGGTGGTTCTTTTCGACGAGATTGAAAAGGCGCATCCCGATGTATTTAATATTCTGCTGCAAATTCTTGACGACGGTCGTATAACCGATTCTCAGGGAAGAACAGTCGATTTCAAGAATACGATCATAATACTGACATCCAATCTCGGCTCGCCCTTTATACTGGATGGCATCGGCGCAGACGGCGAGATCACTGACGATGCCCGGAGCAAGGTGGATGGGCTGCTCAAACAGCAGTTCAGACCGGAGTTCCTGAACAGGCTGGACGAGATGATCTTCTTTAAGCCTCTTGGCAGAACGGAGATAGTAAGCATAGTTGACCTTATGCTGAGCGATCTGCAAAAGCGGCTGGAGGAAAGACATATACGTATAAATGTTACGGAATCTGCCAAGAATTATATTGCAGAATGCGGATATGACCCTAATTTCGGCGCGCGTCCGCTGAGAAGATTTATTCAGCGGAAAGTGGAAACGCTGGTCGCTAAACGGATCCTGGCAGGCAATATCAGCGGAGGCGATACTATCGAGGTGGATATGGCAGACGGAGAACTGACCGCCGATTGAGTAACATGACGAAAAATAGGCATTTTCTATGGTTGTTTTCGATAAAAAAAGCACTGTTTTTGCCGTAGTATCGGTCGAAATGTCATTTTTTCCCAAAAACCTTGACAAATCAGTTGAAAGGGTATATAATGCAAGTATAAAATTGAAATGGAGGAAAATAATATGACTAAAACTGAACTTATCAGCGCAGTTGCTGAGAGAACTGAAATGACTAAGAAAAATGCAGAAGCTGCTGTTAACGCAGTAGTTGCTTCTATAACTGACGCTCTGGTAAGCGGCGAAAAGGTTGCTATCGCAGGATTCGGAACTTTTGAGGTTCGTGATAGAAAGGAAAAGCAGGTCATCAATCCCCAGACTAAGGAGAAGATGATCGCTCCCGCTTCCAAGGCGCCTGCTTTCAAGGCTGGTCAGGCACTCAAGAGCGCTGTAAACAAGTAATTACGGAGGGAAATAGAAATGGCTAAGAAGAGAACTGTTAAGGTTGAAGAGGTAAAGGCAGCAGAGACTGTCGTTGAGGCTGCTCCTGTTGTAGAGGAGGCTGTTGCTGAGGTCGTTTCAGAAGCTCCTGCTGTTGAGACTCCTGCTGCTGAGGCAAAAGCTACTGCAAAAAAGCCTGCCGCCAAGAGAGCTGCTGCTAAGAAAACAACTGCAAAGCCTGCCGCAAAGAAGTCGGCTGCTGGTAAGGCTGCCGTTTCCGCTGAGCTGTTCATTCAGTATCAGGGCATTCAGGTTTCCTATAGCGAGCTTGTTGAAAAGGCAAAGGCTTTTGCCGGAGTTGCCGATCCGAAGTCTGTAAGCATCTATGTTAAGCCCGAGGATTACAAGGTCTACTATGTGATCGACGAGGACAATATCGGCGATTTTGCTCTTTAATTCAGATATATTTATGGCAGGCTGCACGTGAAAATGTGCAGCCTGTTTTGGTTGGCGGGGTATGGGACGGAGTCCCAAGTCGGCAAAGCCGACAAACACCGGGTTTCCAAAGGGACAATGTCCCTTTGGCAGAGTCCAGAGGAAGCGCCTCTGGCAGGGTTTGGGGCAGCGCCCCAAATCGGCGCAGCCGACAACACCGGGTTTCCAAAGGGACAATGTCCCTTTGGC
>JAGBGT010000114.1 GCA_017935865.1 Ruminococcus sp.
GGAACGGGAACTCTCTGAGCGGAGCCGATGAGCTTGCCGTTGAGCTCGGGAATAACGAGACCGATAGCCTTAGCAGCGCCTGTTGAGTTAGGAACGATATTTGCAGCACCAGCTCTTGCTCTTCTCATGTCGCCCTTTCTGTGAGGACCGTCGAGGATCATCTGATCGCCTGTGTAAGCGTGGATAGTGCTCATGATACCGCTCTGGATAGGAGCATAGTCATTGAGAGCCTTAGCCATAGGAGCGAGGCAGTTTGTTGTGCAGGATGCGGCTGAAATGATCTTGTCATCAGATGTGAGAGTCTTCTCGTTTACGCTGTAAACGATAGTAGGAAGATCGTTGCCTGCGGGAGCAGAAATAACAACCTTCTTAGCGCCTGCATCAATGTGAGCCTGTGACTTAGCCTTAGAGCAGTAGAAACCTGTGCACTCGAGAACAACGTCAACGCCGATCTCACCCCAGGGAAGCTCTGCTGCGTTAGCCATAGCATAGATCTTCAGTGTCTTGCCGTCAACTGTGATAGTACCAGCCTCATCATCAGCCTCTACAGTGTGAAGATTCTCGCCGATTCTTCCGCAGTAGCCGCCCTGAGCTGTATCATACTTGAGAAGCTGAGCGAGCATGGAAGGCTTTGTAAGGTCGTTGATAGCAACTACCTCGTAACCCTCTGCACCAAACATCTGTCTGAATGCGAGACGACCGATACGGCCGAAACCATTAATAGCAACTTTAACTGACATTGGATATTACCTCCTGATTTTTACATTATGATTCAATTCTGAACCATTACAAGTATATTATACACTATCCGGAAAAAATTTGCAAGAGGTTAGATAAAAAAATAACAAATTTACCTATTAAATAACAAATGTCACAGTTACTAACAGAAAATTTTGTTGAACTTTAACATTAGGTTAATTGCGGATTTGGTATTCCATTTTTGATGAAAATGGTGTATAATATATATGTATCATCATTCAGAACTTTTCTCATAGCCACTTATAGGCGACATCGCACAGTTCCTATGAGGGCAAGTTCTGATTTAGAGCTGAGCAGATTCTTATAGTAAAGGAGAGTATATTATGAGCATTAATAAAGAACTGCTTGAGAATTTTTTCAATGACAAGTTTACTAAGAAATTTTTCAAGAACAGGGATTACCAGACGAGACTCAATGTATCAATTATCAGTTCGGTTTGCACTGAAATGATGAATACTCCGGAAAAGGAATGGACAAATGAATTTCGTGACCGTTCTGTCAATATGATTCTGAATCAGTGCTGCCAGATCATGAAGCTGTCCGATGTGTACGTAAATCTTTCAAGGGTGTACGATAACATGGAGTATACGATCAAGGTGGTTGATCTGGAACAACTGCTGCTTGAATTTTCCGAAGAATGCAACCAATGTCTCGGCGGCAATCTTACGCAGCACATTCCCGGAAAAATAGTTTGCATTGAGGTGTGCGAGGAGATACTGCTTTGTCTGATGCTTTTATACATCCGCCGGGTCGTAATGGAGGGTGCGAAAAAAATCATATTGAGCCACAGTTCTGACGGAAAGACCGCTGAGATATTTTTTGAGATAACAGAGAAAGGTGAGCCGGTAAGATCAACGTCAGCGGAAAATGTGTCCATGGAATATGCCTACGATCTTATAGACATTTTTGCGGAGAAGCTGGATTGTAACGCGGACGTCTCGGAAACCGGCTTGAAATTGCGGTTCAAGCTGAAAAATGACGGAAATATCCGCTTTCAATGTCCGGAGCCGGTTTATGGAAAAAAATTGTTCAGCCTGTATCATGACCTCCTTTCAGACCTGGGAGATATAACGCTTATATAGGCGTATTTTAAAAAAACTATGAAGATTTTCCATTTTGCGAAAAAAATTCCCGGGATTTTTGTTGACAATATTCAAAAAAAGTTATATAATGTATATTGCAGTAATTTAGATTAAGATAAAAAATTCCGGAGATAAGCGGTGATAATATTAATGAACAGTAACCTGGAAATTGAAAGAAAATTTCTTGTTGAGTTTCCCGACACAGGGCTGCTTGACATTACTGAAAAGCTGGACATCCTCCAGACGTATCTGAAAGACGGAGAGGATCATTCTCAGAGGAGAGTGCGGAAGATCTGCAAAAACGGCGAAGTATCGTATGTCTATACGGAAAAGATCTTCTATTCCGCCGAGGTCAGAAAGGAAACCGAGTTCGAGATCAGCAGGGAGGATTACGAGCGTCTGGCTGCCGAAAGAAAAACAGAATTGAAGCCTATAGAAAAAACGCGGCTCAGGTTTCTTTATAAAGATCAGCGCTTCGAGCTTGACATCTACCCGTTTTCGCGCTCGCTTGCAATTCTCGAACTGGAGCTTGAAGACCCGGGGCAGGAGATCTTCTTTCCCGATCATATAAAAGTAGTCAAAGAAGTTACAGGCGTTGACGCGTACTCAAATTCTGCGCTGGGAAATTCAAATGCTTTCCCGGAAGAGGCAGGGACGAAGGGAGAAATCTGATGGCAGAAAAAATCATAGAAATAGAAAGCGAGGAACTGCTTTCAAAGCTGTTCGGGCAGCTCGATGTGAATATACGCCACATTGAGGAAAAATATGATGTTATGGTCGTTAACAGAGACGGAAATATCAAGATCATGGGCGCAGAGCCAGGTCTCTCCGAGGCGGCAAAGGCTGTAGATTCTCTTGTGGCTATGTGCAGAAAAGGACATCCTCTGAACGGTCAGACCGTCCGGTATGTGACATCCATGGTAGCAGAAGGCGTAGAGCAGCAGTTGGAGGAGCTTGGCGGAGACGGCGTGTGCGTGACGGCTTCGGGAAAAATCGTCCGGCCGCGTACAGTGGGACAGAAGCGGTACATTGATGCAATAAAGAATAATACCGTTGTTCTGGGAGTCGGACCGGCAGGCACAGGAAAGACCTACCTTGCCGTTGCCATGGCGGTAAAGGCGTTCCGGGAGCACAAGATCAAGAAAATAATCCTTACAAGACCGGCTGTGGAGGCTGGGGAAAAGCTCGGTTTTCTTCCCGGAGATATGCAGGACAAGGTCGACCCATACCTCCGTCCGCTCTATGACGCGCTTTTTGATATGTTCGGCGCAGACAGCTTCGGGCGGTATATGGAAAAAGGCATTATAGAGGTCGCACCCCTTGCATATATGAGAGGAAGGACACTGGACGAGGCGTTTATCATTCTCGATGAGGCGCAGAATACAACGTCGGAGCAGATAAAAATGTTCCTTACACGTCTCGGAAATGAGAGCCGCATGGTCATAACCGGCGATATAACTCAGATCGACCTGCCCGATACAAAAAAGTCGGGACTTGTCGAGGCAATCAAAATATTAAAAGGTATTGATGATATCAATATACACAGATTTTCCGAAAAGGATGTTGTACGGCATAAGCTGGTACAGGATATTATCAGGGCATACGAAAAATATAACGAAGGGAGAAAAAAACATGCCTAAAATCAAAGTATATGTTAAAAATAATCAGACAGAGGTAAAAGTTCCTGTGGGTATCAGACTTCTTATAAGGAGATGCTGCCAGGCTGTTCTTGCTACTGAGAAATTCGACCGGGCAGCCGAGGTAAGCGTTTCTTTCGTGAGCAATAACGAGATCAGGAATCTCAATAAGATCTACAGAAACAAGGACAGCGTAACGGATGTTCTTTCATTTCCGCTGACAGGAGAGGACGGAACAGTCGAGATAAATCCGGAGACAAATGCCGTTCAGCTTGGGGATGTGGTTATTTCCCTGGAAACAGCGGTTAAACAGGCGCAGAATTACGGTCATTCCCTGGAGCGCGAGATCGGTTTCCTTACAGTTCACTCCATGCTTCACTTGCTGGGCTACGATCACGAGACAAGCCAGCTCGACCAGCGTATTATGCGTGAAAAGGAGGAATCTGTCCTCGAAAAGCTGGGTATTTCCAGAGATGCAACATTTGTCATAAGAGGAGATAAGGGATAATGTCAAAAACAGCCTTTGTAACCATCGCAGGACGCACGAATGCCGGAAAATCCTCGCTTCTGAACGCCATTGTGGGAGAGAAGATCGCGGCTGTCAGCAGCAAGTCCCAGACAACAAGGACAAGGATAACCGGAATACGCAATATCGGCGACACGCAACTGGTTTTTTTCGATACTCCGGGACTGCATAAGCCGGTGAACAAGCTCAGCGAGCATATGCTGAACACGGTCAAGGAATCCGTCAGCGATATTGATGCGGTTATTTTTGTTCAGGACTGCATCAAAAAAATCAATGAGCATGAGCTTGATCTACTTAAATCATTGAATCAGTCGGGAATGCCGGTAATTCTTGTTCTCAACAAGGTCGACCTGCTGAAAAACAAGGAGGACATAGCCGCGTCTATTGCTGATCTATCGTCAAAAATACGCTTTCATGCGGTCATCCCGGTCAGCGTTACCGAAAATAACGGCGTAGACCTGGTAATAGACGAGATCTGCGGAATTGCTGAGGAATCAGTCCACTTTTTTCCCGATGATATGATAACTGATCAGCCGGAAAAGGTTCTTGCAGCCGAAATGATACGTGAGAAGCTGCTTGAACTGCTGAAGGACGAAGTTCCTCACGGGATCGCGGTAGGCGTTGAGCAGATGAGCGAGAGAGAGGATAAGGATATTCTCGATATCTCGGCGGTGATCTACTGCGAACGCGATTCACACAAGGGAATTGTCATCGGAAAGGGCGGCTCTATGCTGAAAAAAGCCTCTACGGCAGCACGTATGGAGCTTGAGGACTTTTTCCAAATCAAGGTCAACCTCCAGTGCTGGGTCAAGGTCAAGGAGGACTGGCGCAACCGCGAGGGACTTATACGCAGTTTCGGTCTGTCAGACAAATAATACCAGCGATTATTTGTCTGCATTTGCAGATAATATTATCGCGAGGTGATATTATGCAGTCAGAACCGGAATTTCTGCTCTGGGAGAATTTTTTCCGCAGCGGAAGTATTATGGATTATCTCTTATATAAGAACTTGTTCTCATAGGATCTGTGCGTAGATTTTCGAGCATAATTTTACCGAGAGCAAGGCGAAAAAGCGAAAGCATACTGTCGTATGGTAAGCTTTTTCAACGCAGCGATCGGTAAAATTTGCCGAAAAGATACGTGCAATATCCTATGAGAACAAGTTCTGAAGCATCAGAGGAAACAGGCAATGATAACACTTGAAGGTATCGTTCTGAGGGAAAAGCCCTATGGGGAGCAGGATAAGTTTATAGACGTAATTACTAAGGACAGGGGACTGCTGGAGGTCGCTGTCAAGGGCGCCCGGAAGATAACCGGGAGGTCATCCTCTTCGACTCAGCTTTTCGCCTATTCCAGATTCTGCATCAATAATTCAAAAGACAGGCTCACCCTCAACAGCGCTGAGCCTATACATATTTTTTACGACCTGAGAAAAAGTCTCACCGGGCTTTCTCTTGCGGCATATTTTGCCGATGTTCTGCGCTTTTCCACTGCGGAGCGCACCGACAGCGGCAATGTTATGCGGCTGTTCCTGAATACTCTGCATTTTCTGGAAAAAGGGCTAAGAAACGAAAAAATGCTCAAATCTATTTTTGAGCTTCGTCTGATGTCCGAGATCGGATTTATGCCGGATGTCGTATGCTGCCGCGGCTGCGGTGCATTTGAGCCGAAGGAGCTGTATTTTTCTGTGATGGGCGGAGGTTTTGTATGCCCGGACTGTGCAGGCGGAGAACAGTTGGAAAATGATTTTAAAATGGAACTGCCTGTGCTTTCTGCTGTCCGTCACATAGTTCTTGCGGATTTCAGCAGACTTTTTAATTTCCGGCTTTCGGAGCACGCGCTGGACAGATTGTCGGTTTTTGCCGAAATTTATATTTTATCACACTTTGAAAGGAGTTTCAGCACTCTTGATTTTTACAAGAACCTGCTCTAAGGCAATACCGCACAAGGATCGTGCGGCAGATGTACAGTCAGATCTTTCGTCGGATTGTATAAAAACGACATAGCAATATTCTGCCGGAGCAGGTTCTGGATCATTGAATGATTAAATATTATGAATAAATATCTGAAAACATTAGAGCTTGACAAGATACTTGAAATGCTTTCCGGACAGGCTTCAAATGAGGAGACGAAGAGAATGGCGCTCAATCTGCGCCCTCAGAGCGACCTTGCGGCTGTGCGGAGAGAGAATCTCAAAACGAGAAGCGCTCTGGAGCTGTCGATACAGTACGGCACACCGCCGTTTACGTCCTTCAAGGATATTACTGTATCTGCGCAGAGAGCAAAGACGGGGGCTGTAATATCCCTCCGCGACCTTATGGATATTGCAGTCATGCTGCGGCAGATAAGCGGACTTGCAAAATGGTATCGCAGTTGCGAAAACGTGGAAACCGAGCTTGATTACCTCTTTTCACGTCTTGCGCCCAACGACTGGCTTCTGGAAAAACTGGACAGGTCGATCATCTCGGAAACCGAGCTTTCCGATGCTGCCAGTCCGGAGCTTGCGGCTATCCGCCGGAAGATAAATCGTGCGGAAATGCAGCTCCGCGAGACCCTGGATAAAATGGTGAGGAATAAAACCACGCAGCAGTATCTCCGGGAAAGCAGCGTTACTATAAGGGACGGCAGATTTGTACTGCCCGTAAAAACCGAGCACAGAGGTCAGGTGAGCGGTCTCGTTCACGACACATCGGCTACAGGGCAGACTGTCTTCATTGAGCCGATGGCTGTTGTTGAGGCAAACAACGACATACGCATCCTACAGGGCAGGGAGCAGGAGGAGATAGAGCGCATTATCCGCGAGCTTTGTGCTGACTGCGGCGATTATGCAGATATTCTCTCCGAAAATTATAAGGTCTGCGCCGAACTGAATCTTTATTTTGCAAAGTCAAATCTTGCGGCAAAGCTGAAATGCACTATGCCGCAGATAACCGATGACGGAAAAATGCACCTGAAAAAGGCGCGTCATCCTCTTTTAGACCAGAAAAAGGCTGTTCCTATCGACCTTTCGCTGGGAGAGGACTATCAGGCTCTTATTATTACAGGTCCGAACACCGGCGGAAAGACCGTCGCCCTGAAAACTGCCGGACTTCTTGCAGCTATGACCATGTGCGGACTTCTCATTCCGGTTTCGGACGGGAGCAGTATATCTGTTTTCAAACATATTCTCGTGGATATAGGCGACAGTCAGAGCATTGAGCAGAACCTGTCCACATTTTCCTCCCACACCAATAAGGTCATAGAAATTCTCGGTACTGCCGACGAAAGCTCCCTGGTTCTTCTGGATGAGCTTGGCTCGGGAACAGATCCTGTGGAGGGCGCTGCTCTTGCGGTGTCCATAATCGGACGGCTCATTTTCAACGGTGCAAAGCTCATGGTAACAACGCACTATCAGGAGCTTAAAGTTTTCGCCATTGATACTCCGGGCGTGCAGAATGCCTCCTGCGAGTTCGACATCGAGACGCTTCGTCCCACATACAGGCTTATTGTCGGCTCTCCGGGAAAATCCAACGCTTTTGCCATTTCGGAAAGCCTGGGTATGCCCCCGGACATTATAGCCGACGCCAAAAGCCGTGTAAGCGAGGCGAATACACGTTTGGAGGAGGTTATCGGCAAGCTGGAGAGCACGCGCATCGAGCTTGAACGCGAGCGTGATTCGGCAAGACTTCTGAAAGCCAAAGCAGCCGAGTATGAAAATGAAATGCGTGCCGAGCGCGAGAATCTGGAGAGATCCAAGGCGGACGAACTGGAAAAAGCGCGCTTGCAGGCGATGACTATAATCGAGCAGACGAAAGCCCGCTCCAATGAACTTATCGACGAGCTGGAAAAGCTGCGTAAGGAGAAAGAGAAAAAGGATTTCAGCGCCAATGTTTCAGGCGTGAAGTCCAGGTCAAGGCAGAGCTTCAATAAAATGTACGACATCGCAAATCCTGTAAATCCGGCAGACCCGAACGAGGGATATGTTCTGCCGAGAAAGCTGAAAAGAGGAGATACGGTCTACGTCGTTGATCTCCAGCGAAAGGGCATTGTCTCCGGAGAACCGGACGGCAGCGATTTTGTCTTTGTCCAGATGGGCGTAATGAAAACCAAAATGAACATATCCCGTCTCAGGCTTGAAGAGCCGGCTAAGGTCACTGTAGGAAACAAGCCTGTGAATAATCAGAAGAAAAAGGTCGGCAGAGTGGGCGTAAAGGCTGAACGCAGGGGAAAAATGGAACTCGATATCCGCGGATGCGCCTGTGACGACGGCGTCTACCAGCTCGACTCCTTTATCGACCAGGCGGTCATGTCAAATATTTCGATCATATCTATAATCCACGGCAAGGGAACAGGTCTGCTCCGGGCGGCTGTTCACAAGCGGCTGAAGTCTCATCCCTCAGTAAAGTCATTCCGTCTGGGAGTTTATGGCGAGGGCGAGGACGGAGTTACCATTGCCGAGCTGAAATGATGACGTAAAAGTGCGGCAAAATGACAGCATTTTAATGTGCTTTCCATTGTTGACAAAAGATTAACTATATGTTATAATTAAAGCGTAAGAGAAAGGGGGGCGGTTCCTTTGAGTAAACATAACAAAGATAGGCAAAAGGTGCTGATAGTAGACGACAGCAAAATGAACCGTGATCTACTGTCAGAAATGCTTGGAGACGAATATGATATTATCGAGGCAGAAAACGGCGCAGAGGCTGTTGCGATCCTCCGGAAAGAAGTCGTCAGCATTTCCCTCGTTCTCCTGGACATCGTTATGCCGGTAATGGACGGCTACGGAGTTCTTGCCGCCATGAACAGCAACCACTGGATAGACGATGTTCCTGTAATTATGATCTCCTCCGACAACTCCGTCTCGTCCATGCGGAGAGCGTATGATATGGGCGTAACAGAGTTCATTTCACGCCCCTTTGACGCGCTTATAGTGCGGCACAGAGTCGTAAATACCATTATGCTTTACGCAAAACAGAAGCGGCTTGTCAGCATGGTTGCCGATCAGATATACGAAAAGGAAAAGGACAGCCGCCTCATGATAGACGTGCTCAGCCATATCGTTGAGTTCAGAAACGGCGAAAGCGGAATGCACGTTCTCAATGTCCAGATGCTCACAGAGGTCCTGCTGAGGCAGCTTGTTCTTATAACGGACAAGTATAATATTTCCGAGGCTGATATTTCCCTTATCGGAAAGGCTTCGGCTCTTCATGATATAGGAAAAATTTCGATTCCCGATCACATCCTCAATAAGCCGGGTAGGCTTACCGACGAAGAATTTCAGATCATGAAAACACACTCCCTTGTGGGAGCGTCTATGATAGACCAGCTTACATATTATAAGGATGAGCCTCTTGTCAAGATCGCCTATAAGATATGCAGGTGGCATCACGAGAGGTACGACGGACGAGGCTATCCCGACGGACTGAAAGGGGAGGATATCCCGATCTCGGCTCAGATAGTGGCTCTTGCCGATGTCTACGACGCTCTGACAAGCGAGCGCGTGTACAAAAGAGCATTTTCACACGAAAAGGCTCTGGAAATGATCCTCAACGGCGAATGCGGCGCGTTCAATCCGCTGCTTCTCGAATGTCTGCAAAAATCCTCCGACGCCATTCTGAAAAACAGAAAGGAGAAAAAAGCCGATCTGTACATCGTCGGCAGGGAACATATCGCCCTTGATATTGCCCAGTATGACGATCTGTCGGTTTCCGGAAAGACTGCTGATCTGCTGGAGTATGAGCGGATGAAAAATTCCTTTTTCTCTTCGCTTTCGGACGAGATGCACTTTGAATACATAGCATCTCCGGCAATGCTCACGCTTTATCCCAACAACAGCGGCTTGCTTGCGGAAAAGACGCTTATCAACGATCCGCTGAATGATGACAATATCAGGGAATTTACATCCGCAGACGATCTTGCGGAACTGTTGTCAAGGCTCAGGAAAACAACTCCGGAAGAGCCTGTGACAGAGATAAGCTGTCAGGCAAAGCTGAAAGGCGAATACCACAATGTCAGAATAGTTTGCAGATCTGTGTGGAATAAAGAGTCCGAGTATATGGGAGCGGTAGGCAAGATCGTTGACTGCGGCGTATGTACCGCTTAAAAGGAGGGAACAATGACACTCAGAGAATGTTATGCCGCACTTGGGGGCGATTACGAAGGCGTGATGACACGTCTGATGACGGAAAAGCTGGTTCATAAGTTTGTGCTGAAATTTCTGGATGACGGCAGTTTTCAGAATCTGAAGAACGACATGGCGGCTGAGAGATACGAGGACGCTTTTCGTGAGGCTCATACAATGAAAGGCGTGTGCCTGAATCTCGGCTTTACAAGACTTTTTGAATCAAGCAGCGAGATCACCGAAGCTCTGCGAGGCGGCAATACGGCGAAGGCTGCGGAGCTTATGCCTCTGGTCGAAGCCGATTATATGCAGACTGTTTCGGCAATAAAACAGCTTGGATAATATGAAATTCAAAAGCGACCGTATCTTCAAAAGGTCGCTTTTTTTCGATGCAAAAATGATGCAGTTCTGATGTATACTGCAAGTAAATATGATTTTAAGAGAAGAAAAGGACTGAACTTGAATGATAAATATTTGTATTGTTGAGGATGAGGAGCCGATCGCAAATCTAATCCGCATGAGCCTGAGCAAATATGGATATAATTGCACCTGCGTATATGACGGCATTGATGCGGCTGACCTCCTTGAACGCCAGCACTTCGACCTGCTCCTCCTGGACATCATGCTCCCCGGAGCTGACGGCTATGAGCTGCTGGAATACAGCAAATCCATCGGGATACCTACAATTTTTATTACTGCAAAAAATGCCGTCAACGACAGAGTAAAGGGACTGCGTATGGGCGCGGAGGATTATATCGTAAAGCCGTTTGAGATAGTCGAGCTTGTGGCAAGGGTGGAGGTCGTCCTGCGGCGGTACAATAATCTTAGTAAGAAAATAGAAATATGCGGACTTGAGATCGACACGGTTTCCATGACGGTCAGCCGGGATGGAGTGAAAATTCCCCTGACCAACAAGGAATATGAGCTTTTGCTGCTTTTCGCAGGAAATCCGAATATCGCCCTTTACCGCGAGACAATTTACGAGCGCGTCTGGGGAGGCGAATATGACGGTACAAGCAGGACTGTAGATTTGCACGTCCAGCGGCTGAGGAAAAAAGTGGGGCTTGAAAAGGAACTGCGCTCGATTCCGAAGGTTGGCTATAAATTGGGAGTCAAGACATGAAATTCCGTACAAAACTGACGTTTTGCATGACAATTCTGACATCTGTTATCTACGGCATCGGAGGAGCGCTGTTTATCGCATTTTCTTTCAGGGATTCCCTGGAGCTTGAAAAGGCAAAATCACTGAAAAGCTATGGCTCTATGCAGTCCATGCTTTCGGTGGTAAACTCTGTCAGCGAGCAGACCAATGTCAGAGATGTAGCAAATGTCCTGACCGCTCTGAGCCGGCAGAATACGGAGTGGGACGCTCTCAGGCTGACTAACGGGGAAAAGCAGAATTTCCGGTACAATGATAATTTTCCCTTTGACAGCGAAATGAAAAACAAGTGCTCCGATAATAACTGCGCTGTTAAGATCGCAGAGATCGACGGCGTTCATTTTCGCCAGATAACGGGGACATTTTATGCCGGCGAAACCTTGATGTACCTGGATGCCGCCGTAAATATCGAAGAGCTGTATACCACAAGAAGATCTCAGATAAAGATATACAGGACTCTCTATGCGGCAGTAGTGCTGCTCAGTGCGATCATCTCATTTCTGTCGGCGCATTTTATTACCGCGCCCATGCGGACGCTGTCCCGTATTTCAAAGAGGATAGCGGACGGTGATCTTTCCGTCCGAGCGAGGGTGAAAAGCGGGGACGAAATGGAGACATTATCGCTTTACTTCAACAGAATGGCGGAGTCGCTGACGTCGAAAATACAGGAGCTTCAGGACGCTATGGAGCAGCAGGAGCGTTTCATGGGAAGCTTTGCCCACGAGCTGAAAACTCCTATGACGTCTATGATAGGCTATGCCGATCTTATCAGAAGCTGCGAGCTTCCGGAGGCGGAGCAGAGGGAATGTGCAGAATATATTTTCCGCGAGGGACAGCGGCTGGAAAGATTATCTTTCAAGCTCCTTGATTTGCTTGTGCTGAAAAAACGTGATTTTTCGTTTTCATATACGAATATATCCCAGCTTATAGACGAGATCGCGGAGGAAATCGAACCCAAGCTGAAAAGCTGCGGCGTATATATGACAATGCAGACAGAGTCAGGCAGTTGCCATGTAGAGCCTGACCTGGTGAAATCGCTGCTGATAAACCTTATCGACAATGCGGTGAAGTCCATGGAAAACGGCGGAAGAATAAAGCTCCGCCAGAACATGACAAAGGATGGCTGCCGAATAATCGTCAGGGACAGCGGCAGAGGTATTCCCAAAGCAGACCTGGAAAAGATAACCGAAGCATTTTACCGTGTGGACAAATCCCGGTCGCGCAGACAGGGCGGAGCAGGTCTGGGACTTGCCCTCTGCTCGGAAATCGTTGAGCTTCACGGCGGCACAATGGAATTTTTCAGCGAATTAGACAAGGGTACGGCTGTCGTGATAGAATTGAAAGGCGGTGCAGCATGAAACTCCTGAGAGCAGCCAAGCATATGGTGCTGATCATTCTTACTGTGTTGGTGCTGATAGTAATGCTTTTCATTCCCGATCTGTTCCTTAGCTATATGGACAAGGAGTCTCTGTCTGTAAAAACAGAGAAAAGCTCGCCGGTGACTCTGGAGCTGAAAAGTAATATTTCGCTGTGCCGGAAAGCCTATATCGCGGAAAACGGCGTCAGGGAGATCTCCATGGAGACAAATTCCACTCGTGCGGAAATTGAAACCGAGGCGCAGTCATTATGTGATAAGCTGTTATTAGGCTATATTTATATGGGAGAGACAGAGGTCCAGAGTGATTATAGTTATGGTGAGGAGTATGGCTATGATTATCCGGATGTTTTAGACATAGATATCAAGAATGTTCTGCCGCTGCATTGTACGGTAAAAGATACAGGTGAAAGCTGTATGGTCTGGTATATTGTTATGAACATCGAAGATGTGTTGTGCACAATGGTTCTGGATGACGAAACCAAGATGCTGATAGATCTTTCCATGACGCACATTAATTATCCCTGTGAGTATATGAGGGATGATATTATGGATTTTCTGACCTGGCTGATAGAATACATTAATAACTGTTATCCTGTGAGTGATGTCCATTTTGTGGACGAGAAATATCAAAGCTATATGGAGCCAGATACAGGATTTATAAGATCTGTAAATATGGTGTATGAGATAACGATGCTTGATAATGACGGTTACTATTTATTCAATATTGATGCTGATACGCAGAGTATACATTTCGGCATGACGCCCGATGTTTATTCATAAATCAGCGAATGATGCAAAAATGATGCCGCAAGGATGCTTTTTCGATGCTTTACAGTGTTATGATTTTAACATAAAGAGAAAGGATGTTAAATCATGACAAAGAGAAAAATCATTCTTGCGGCGTCTTTGCTTATATCGTCGCTATGCCTTTCAGGCTGCGGACATTATAACGAGGTCGGGCGTGAGAGCTATAGCATATCAAGGGAGCGAAGTCTGGCTTCGGCAACGGACGGAGCTTCCGATGCAGAGCATAGGATTCTGACCGGAGTAGTGACGAGAGAGGAGCAGGAGACGGATGAGATCAATATCAGGGATTCGCCTGAGACTTATATCATAGACGATGTGCCGCATATATATCAGTGCGACCTCTATCCAACGGGATGCGAAAGCGTTTCGGCGGTGTCGCTGATGAATTTCTACGGCATCGACATTACTGTTGACGAATTTATAGATAATTATTTACCGCGTTCGCCATTGCCGTATCTTGAAGACGACGGTTATCTGCACGCCGAAAGTCCCTGGTACAGCTTTATCGGAGACCCGTACTCAGGCAACAGCTATGGCTGTTATGCGTCCGTCATCGAAAATGCCCTTAATTCCGCCTTGCCGGATGGATATATAGCGGAGGCGGAATACGGTTCACCGCTGGAATATGCGGCTGAGGAATATATTGCCAACGGTGAGCCTGTTATGATATGGGCGACAGTCGGAATGAAAGAGCCATGGCAGGGGAACAGTTGGATCGTGCCCAACGGGGAGTATTTCACCTTTATATGCCCTGAGCACGCGCTGCTTTTCATAGGATATGATGAAGAGTTCTATTATTTCAGTGACCCTATGGCTGAGGATGAAATTGTATCTTACTACAAATATGACTGCGAACAGGCATATTTAGCGCTGGGGGCGCAGATGATAAGAATAAAAATGTGTGAATGAAAGAAAGTACGAAACGAAAACAGAAAACGAGGTATTATAATATGAAGAGATTATTAGCTGTTATAATTATGATTGCAGCGCTGACTTCATGCAGCAGCACCGGAAATTCCGGCAGCGCAGTTACGGAAAACAGCGCATCAGAAAATGAAACTGACAGACCTGATTCTTCCGACGAGATAAAGGAAGATCTGATGAACCGGACAAACTGCTACAGATCTGAGGATTTCGCCCTTCCGGATGATATGACCGATATTCTTTCGGCATACCGTTTAGGCGACGGCAGAGTGGCTCTGGGATTGACTGACAGCGATTTTAACGAGAAATACTACATTTCCGACGGCAATTTCATGGACTTTACGCCGTTTTCCTATGAGATACCGGAAGATGTGGAGTCTGCCGATTTTTACTTCGGCAGACCGTCTTTCAGGCATGACGGCAGCTTACTTGTGCTGTATACAACGGAGGATCACAACGGCGTCAAAGCACCAGATGAATATGACCAGAATTTCGATTACGATTCATATAATTCAAATTTCACTACTTCCCATTATATATGCAGCTACGACAGCAGCGGCGAACTTTTAAGCACTAATCCCGTTGAATATCCCCAGGAGCTTTATTCCGAGGAAGGTTATTTGCTGGCAGGAGATTGTACTGCCTATGGCGACAACATTTTCCAGGGCTTTGAGGATGGCTCTATCAGGAAGATAAGCACATCCGGTGAAATAACTACGGTCTACACCGATGAAAGCTCCGGCGATCCCACGTATATGATACCTAAAATTGCCGCAGACCGCGACGGAAATCTTGTTGCTGTGTTATATGAGCAGCCGGATGATGTGACTGCCGGCTTGGAGATGAAATTTTTTGACATAACAGAAGACGGTGTCGCGGATGAACCCCTGTATACCTGCCAGGAGAATGAATACTCCCATGGAGAACTATTCGGGGCAGGTGAGTACCGGCTGCTGATACCTACCTACGACGGCGTGATCGGCATAAAGGGTGACGGCACAACTGAAACTGCCATTGACTGGAAAGCATCGAGCCTTGACAGTATGTCCGTGATCCCGGCTGAGGACGGCACATATATCGGCAGATATACTCAGACCAATGCAAGCTTTCCGACAATTGTAAGGCTTGTTCCCCGGGATATGAGCGAGCTGGCTGATACCAAGATAATCACAGTATCTGTACCCAGCGAGTTTTTCAACATATCGTCCGAGATCAACAGCTTCAATAACAGTCAGACGGAATACAGGGCGGAGACTATCGAATATGACGGTTCCTACGGCGATTATATCTCCCAGCTCAATATGGATATCATCAGCGGAAAAGCCCCTGACGTTATCAGCGGTCTTGATTATGAAAATTATATGAATTACTGCAATAAATCCGCATTTGAGGAGCTTACGCCTTATTTTGACGACGAGCTGAGTCTGGATATGATACTGCCTAATGTAACGGCAGCTTTTCAGCGCGAGGATGGTCTTTATGCCCTTTGCAGCAGCTTTAACGTCCGCACGCTGGTTACAAAATCAAAAATCAACGACAAGGAAAACTGGACTTTTGACGATATGCTTGCCCTCTATGACAATCCGCCGTCAACTGCCGATCATCTTTACGACTCGCAGTCGAAAACCGACGCTTTCCAGATGATGAGCTACACCATGAGCGATTTTATTGATTTTGAGCACGCGGAATGCGACTTCAACAACAGCCGCTTTATCGACATACTCAATTTCTGCAACCGTTTTGTGGAATCCGAAAATGCACCGACTAAGGTGGATGATTATGGAGCATGGGAGGATTATACTTACGGAAAGATGCGCTGGTTCGGGGAAGACAGAGTGCTTTTTGATTCCTTGAATATGTACGATCTTTCGGCATATAATCTGCTGAAATATACGCTGGCTGGCGGAGAAGATCTGACCTTTGCAGGCTATCCCTCCGAAAACGGCAAAGGCGGAAGAATAGTTCCGGGCGATATAATTTCCATTAATGCCTCCAGCACAGAGAAAGAGGGCGCATGGGAATTTGTGAAGCACTATATCATTGATGCCAATGATATTGAGGAGGAGTATGAGCAGGGTCAATATATTGAAAGGATACCCTCGTTTACTGCTTCACTGGAGCGTTTGATGGAGCTGCAAAATGCCGAGGTCCACACAGCGGGCGGCGAGGAATATCCATCGTATACAGAGGCTGAGATGGGGATGATCCTGGACTATATTAAATCATGCGATACAGTGGGCGTTATGCTTGATGATGAGATTGGCGCGATCCTTGAAGAGGAATCGGAAATTTTCTTTGAGGGAGAGCAATCGGCTGAACTGGCTGCGGAGCATATCCAGGACAGATTGTCGATTTTGCTGAGTGAAAAGTCATGATCGGCGAAGCCGACAACACTGGGTTTCCAAAGGGACATTGTCCCTTTGGAAGGGTTTGGGACAGAGTCCCAAATCGGCGCAGCCGACAACACCGGGTTTCAAAAGGGGCAATGCCCCTTTTGCAGAGTCCAGAGGCAGCGCCTCTGGCAGGGGTGGGGGCAGCGCCCCAAATCGACCGGAGGTCGATGTTTACTTTAGGCGCACTGCAAGGGGTGAATCCCCAAACAGTCCAGTGGACTGTTTGGGGAGAGGGGACGCTCTGCAAGAGAGAGCGTCCCCTA
>JAGBGT010000115.1 GCA_017935865.1 Ruminococcus sp.
AGCGCAATAGTGCTCCGGTCATGATGTAGTTCTTTATCAATGCGGATTTAGCTCATCTGGTAGAGCGCCACCTTGCCAAGGTGGAGGTAGCGAGTTCGAGCCTCGTAATCCGCTCCAGAAGTATCGGGGTAATAACCTCGGTATTGTACGAATCCCGAAGTATTATTTCGGGATTTTTTCTTTATATATACTCGCCGATATTGCAAAATGTCCAAAGGATGCTGAGCAGAATTACTGGGTATTTTGTAATAGCGGCGATCATAAAAACGGTTTCCGGAATGCAGGTGAAATATGAATAGTGAAATGAGATACGCCGTGCTTATCGACGCGGACAATGTGGCGGCGAAATATACCAAAAACATCCTCGACGAGGTGTCAAACTACGGCATCGCCACTTACAAAAGAGTCTACGGCGACTGGACAAGATCTAACCTCGCCGGATGGAAGAATATGGCGCTGGATAACGCAATAACGCCGGTTCAGCAGTACAGCTATACCACGGGAAAAAATGCCACGGATTCCGCAATGATAATCGACGCCATGGATGTCCTCTACTCCAATAATGTGGACGGATTCTGCATAGTGTCCAGCGACAGCGACTTTACAAGGCTGGCGATCCGACTGAGAGAGTCCGGCAAGCACGTCATCGGAATGGGCGAAAAAAAGACTCCGAAGCCTTTCAGCACCGCCTGCAACGCCTTTAAATATCTTGAAGTTCTCGCCGAGGAGGAGGTTCAGCCGGACGAAGCCGCCAAGGTAGAGATGAAGACCCTTGAGTCGGCAATAATACGCATTATAGCCGAAAACGCTAATCTTAAAGAGGAAATAAACATCGGAGAGCTTGGAAGCCGTCTACAGGGGCGCTACCCCGACTTCGACGTGAGAAATTACGGATATTCCAAATTCTCCCAGTTTTTAAAGGATTTTGACAGTCTCAGCTTCCGCCAGGTAGGCAGCAGTATACTTGTGTCCCAGAAGATGCAGGTCAGCAGCCTTGACAATGTGGAGGACGTTCTCGTTTCAATCGTCAGGACTAACGGCACAAAGGGCTATAATCTGGGCGAATTGAAGAAGCAGCTCTGTGCGAAAATGCCCAATTTTGATCCTAAAACTTTTGGCTACTCCAAATTCAGCAGATTCGTGGAAAATCTGTCCTCTTTCAGGATCAAAAATAATATGGTTCTTATCGTTGAGGATCAATGAAGCGCTAAAACGGCTTGCGGAGAAAATTTCGCAGGCTGTTTTTTGTTGGAGCATGATCCTCCCGAAAAGACGCGCGATGACATCGGCGCTCACACGGCAAATAATATTTTCCGTTTCTATTGATTTTTGCCTGTACTTTGTGATATAATTAAATGGTAATTGGGTCTTGTTTGAAAAATCCATACATTCGTTAAAATGCCCATAAATCACTGTCTGCGTCGTCAAAATCCTTGCCGGGCGACAGCCCGCCTGCGGATTCTTTCCTATCATCCAGCAATTTCTGTGCATTTTCCGAATATAGCTATTTTTCAAACAAACCCTGGATTGTAATTCCGCATTTACGAAAGGATGTGCTAACTATGTCTGTCAATTATGACGTTATAATCGCAGGCTGCGGTGCGGCAGGTCTTTACGCTGCACTTAATCTCCCGGCAGAGCTGAATATCCTCATCCTCTGCAAACGTGAGCTTTCCCTCTGTAACTCCATGCTCGCCCAGGGCGGTATCGCAGGTGTCTATAACTCACCCTCCGATAATATCCAGTACCACCAGAACGACACCCTCGTTGCCGGAAGCTTCAAGAATAACGTTGAAGCCGTTCATACATTGGTCAGCGAGGCGGCAAAAGACCTTGAGCATATAATTGATCTGGGCGTTGACTTCGACAAAAATCCCGACGGCTCGTATCACCGCACCCTTGAGGGCGGTCACAGCCACCACAGAATTTTTCATAAAGCCGACTCCACCGGAAAGGAGATCACCACTACCCTGCTGGAAAATGTCCGCAGGCTGAAAAACGTCACTATCATGGAGAATACGTTCATGTGCGGCGCCAAGCAGACTTCCACCGGTTACTCCGTATTTCTGAAAGACGCCGAGGATAACTACTCCGCCGCAAACTGCCATTTTCTCATTCTGGCGACAGGCGGTATCGGCAGAGTTTACCAGTTCACCACAAACTCCGCTATCGCAACAGGCGACGGCATCACTTTCGCCTACGAAATGGGCGCGAAGATCAAGAACCTCAGCTACGTCCAGTTCCACCCCACGGCTTTCAACAACCGCGCCACCAGAGAATGTTTCCTTATTTCCGAGGCTGTCCGGGGAGAGGGCGCGTATCTGCTGAACTGCCATAAGGAGCGGTTCATGCACAACTACGACAAGCGCCTGGAGCTTGCGCCCCGTGATGTGGTGTCCCACGCTATTATTTTAGAGTCCAGAAAACAGAATTCCACCGATTTCTACCTGGATATAAGCTATAAGGACAGCGAGTTCCTGAAAAACCGCTTTCCTATGATATACAGGAATCTACTGGAACAGGGCTATGATCTGACAAAAGAGCCTGTGCCCATTTTCCCCTGCCAGCACTATCTCATGGGCGGCATAGACGTTGACGGCAATTCCGAGACGACTCTGCCGAACCTCTACGCCTGCGGTGAATGTTCCCACACCGGAGTCCACGGCAGCAACCGCCTTGCCAGCAATTCGCTTCTGGAGGCGCTGGTGTTCTCGCGCCGGGCTGCGGAAAATATAATTTCCAAACTCGATTCTGTTCCCGGGGATTTCGCAGAGGCAGAGTTCGACGCCCATATCGGCTCGGAGCGCATCCCTGCCGGTATCCGGACGGAGACGAGAAAGATCATGCAGAACAGCTATTTTGTCATTCCCGACAAGGAAGCAGCGGCAGAGGGTCTCAAACGTGTTGAGGAGATCAGGAACGACCTGCTCAGCGGAAAATATCTGGTTGACGCAGACTTTGTCCTGGCGAAATCAATTGTAACAGTCGCTTACATTATATTGAAAGAAGTTATTCAGTAACAAGGGGAATTTTATGAAATTATTGCAGTGTTATATAGACGATTTAATTAAAACAGCTCTCATGGAGGACATAAACTACATGGACGCGGCGGCGGATAATCTCATTCCGCCGGAACATAAAAGCTCAGCCTACTACGTTGCCAAGGACAGCGGCGTTGTCTGCGGCATCGAGGTCGCAAAGCGCGTTTTTGAGCTGGTGGGCGGAGACGTGAGCTTCAACATCCTCATGAACGACGGCACAAAGGTGAAAAAGGGAGACGTCATCGCGCGGCTGGAGGGCAGCACTCTTACACTCCTGAAAGGCGAAAGGACAGCCCTTAATCTGCTCCAGCATATGTCCGGCATCGCCACCGCCACAAATAAGTGCGTGGAGCTTGTTGCCGGCACAAACGCTTCCGTTACGGACACGAGAAAGACTCTGCCGGGACTCCGGGGCATACAGAAATATGCCGTAACGGTCGGCGGCGGAAAAAATCACCGCTATAATCTCTCGGACGCGGCAATGCTGAAAGACAATCATATTGACGCTTACGGCAGCATAACTGCGGCAGTTGCGGAGCTGAGAAAGCACATCGGACACACGGTAAAGATCGAGGTAGAGGTGCGCGATCTGGATGAACTGCGCGAGGCTCTGGCAACGGGAGTAGAGATAATTATGCTCGACAACATGAACTGCCAGGAAATGACAGAGGCAGTGAAGATAACAAACGGAGCGGCGCTGCTGGAGGCATCTGGAAATATCACTCTCGACAACATCGCTGAGGTGGCGAAAACCGGAGTTGATATTATTTCTCTCGGCGCACTGACCCACTCGGTGAAATGCTTCGATGTTTCAATGAAGATCGAGAAGAAATAGAATCTTCCGAAACTTCATCATGTGCCGAATTTACAGCGAAAGGAAATTTATTATATGATACTTCTTGACGAGATAAGACTCGAAATGATAGGCTACAGAAAAGAAATGGAGGAACTGGCGGACGTCCTCAGCATCGGCGCCGCCCGGGACAGAATAGAGGAGCTTAATGCTCAGACTGCCGCCGAGGGCTTCTGGGACGACCTGGAAAACTCCCAGAAAGTCCTCCAGGAAACAAAGTCACTGGAACGGAAGATCGAGAAATTCAATAAGCTCAACGACCAGCTTGAGGATATTATCACCCTCATCGAGCTGTCTATAGAGGAGGAGGACGAAAGCTCCGTCGAGGAGATCAGGGCGGAGGCTGCCGATTTCAAGAACAAACTGGAGGAGGAAAAGCTTTCTACCCTCCTCAACGGCGAATACGACGGCTCTAACGCGATTCTCACATTCCACGCCGGCGCAGGCGGTACGGAAGCTCAGGACTGGACGCAGATGCTCTACCGTATGTACAATATGTGGGCGGAGCGGCACAACTACAAGGTCACCCTCATCGACTATCTTGACGGCGACGAGGCAGGCATAAAATCCGCCTCTATACTCATCGAGGGCGAAAACGCCTACGGCTATATGAAATCGGAATCTGGAGTTCACCGCCTTGTGCGCATCTCGCCTTTCGATTCATCAGGCAGACGTCACACCTCCTTTGCCGCCCTTGAAGTTATGCCGGAGATCGACGACTCTATCGAGGTCGAGATCCGCGACGAGGACATCGAAATGGAGGTTTACCGCTCCAGCGGCGCAGGCGGACAGAAAGTCAACAAAACAAGCTCGGCAGTCCGCCTTATCCATAAGCCTACGGGAATCGTGGTCTCCTGCCAGACTCAGCGAAGCCAGTACCAGAATAAGGACTACGCAATGAAAATGCTGCGGTCAAAGCTGGTGGAGATCAAGGAGCGCGAGCACCTGGAAAAAATCGAGGATATCAAGGGCGTTCAGCGTGAGATCGCCTGGGGCTCTCAGATACGCTCCTACGTGTTCATGCCCTACACCCTCGCCAAGGACACCCGTACAGGCTACGAGAACGGCAATATCCAGGCGGTCATGGACGGCGATATAGACGGCTTTATCAACGCCTACCTGAAATCGCTGTCCCACGGTACGCTCAACAAATAAGGTGATCCTATGAGAAAATTTTTGATCGGAGCTGCGGCTCTGCTGACGGCTGCCATGATGCTTGCAGGCTGCGGAAAGGCGGGGGTATCGGAGTCGTCTAATGACAGCTCCTCATCGTCTGCCATAGAGACTGCCGCTCCCGTGACCGAGCCGGATGAGCCGGCGGCTGAACAGGAAAATACGTATCAGCCGGAGACTGAGCCTGAAACTGAATCTGCGACTGAACCCGAAACCGAATCAGAAACAGAAACTCCCACAGAGGCGGACTTCGGGAATATAAACGACACGGATGACGCCTATGTGGACTACTACTTCCGCACGGAAAAGCAGTTGAACCAGCACTTTGAGAAGCACGGTGGCGAGTTCGGGGAGGAGTTCGGCTACGAGACGGCGGAGGACTATGAACTCGGCGCAAGCGACGTGATAAACGACCCCGACGCCCTCTTTAAGCTGGAGGCTGAGGACGGCGACGGCGTCTACTACATCGAGGACACAAACGAGTTCGTCATTCTCTCCGAGGACGGCTATATCAGAACCTATTTCCGCCCCTCCGCCGGAAAAGACTATTTTGACAGACAATGAACCAGCGGCTGCCTTATCTGAGGGAAAAGACGTCCAGGCTGACGGAATCTCCGGGCGTCTATATCATGAAAAACAAGGATCAGGGGATAATCTACATCGGAAAGGCGAAAAATCTGCGCAAGCGCGTGACAAGCTATTTCCGCGAAAATCCGGATCATACCCCGAAAGTAGCCGCCATGGTGTCAAACGTTTTCGACTACGATTTTATTGTCACCGACAGCGAATACGAGGCGCTGGTGCTGGAATGCAGCCTGATAAAGCAGCATAAGCCTAAGTACAATATTCTGCTGAAGGACGACAAGGGCTACCACTATATCCGCATCTCCGACGAGGAATATCCGCGCATTACCGAGGAAAATAATAATATCGGCAGCGGAAAGTTCCTCGGGCCGTACACAAGCTCATTTGTGGCGAGAGAGGCGGTAAACGAGGCAAACCGCGTGTTCATGCTGCCCACCTGCCGGAAGTGCTTTCCCCGGGATTTCCGGAAAGAGCGTCCCTGCCTGAACTATCATATCAAGGGCTGTATGGGGGTCTGCCGCGGAAAGATCAGCCGGGAGGACTACCTCCGGACTGTGGAGGAAGCCGTTGAGTTTATCCGCTCCGGAAGTGCGGCTTCCGTTCAGCGTATGGAGTCGGAGATGCTGGCGGCGGCTGAAGAACTGGACTTCGAGAAAGCCGCGCTGCTCCGGGACAGGATAAGTGCGGTGAAAAAAGCATCAGAAAAGCAGAAGATCATGGGCAGCGGCGTAGGCTCGGCGGACGTTATCGGCGCTGCGGAGTACAACGGCGGAATATATATTTCCGTGGTCATGTACCGTGACGACAGGCTCTGGGACAAAGCAGTTTTCGATCTGCCAAAAGAGTCGGAGGAGGATATTTTCGGGAGCTTTATGCTGCGATTCTATTACGGCAGGACGGACATCCCGAAAATCATCGCCGTTGACCGCATTCCGGAGGAGCACGGGCTGATAGAGGAGCTGCTGACGAACCAGTCCGGGCGCAGCGTAAAGCTCCACCAGCCGCAAAGAGGACGGCTTCTTGAACTGCTGAGAATGGCGAAGAGCAACTCTGCGGAATATGCCGCCCTGAAAAACAGCCGCACCGGAAAGGAGATAATCGCCCTGGAACAGCTTGCGAAATCCCTGGGATTAAGCGAGCCGCCGAAGTATATCGAGGCGTATGACATCTCCAACCTGTCGTCGGAGTCCATGGTCGCGGGAATGGTGGTATTCGAGGACGGACGGCCGCTGAAAAAGGCGTATAAGCGGTTTTCTATCAAGGAACAGGAGTATCAGAACGACTACGGCAGTATGCGCGAGGTGCTGCGCAGACGGCTGCTGCACATTGTAGATCAGGACGGGGACGAGTTTTTCAACCGCACTCCCGACCTTATCCTCCTGGACGGCGGAACGGGTCACGTACACGCTGTAGAGCCGATTCTCCGGGAGCTGGGGCTGGATATTCCCCTCTTTGGCATGGTAAAAGATGACAAGCATCGCACGAGAGCCATTGCGGAGGGCGGAAAAGAGATACAGATAAATTATTTGCAGGCGGCGTTTAATCTGGTGACGAAGATACAGGACGAGGTACACAGATTTTCCGTCAGCTATATGCACGCGAAGCATAAGAAGAAGACCTACAGCTCGGAGCTGCTGAAAGTAAAGGGCATCGGTGAGAAAAAGGCGGCGAAGATAATGGTGAAGTATAAGACCAGGGAGAAGCTGCTGACGGCTTCACCGGAGGAGCTTGCTGTTACGGCAGGGGTGAGCCTGGAAATTGCAAAAGAGCTGTGGGAAGCGATACAGAGGATGTAATATCAAAATAGGATAAACACCGGGTTTCAAAAGGGGCATTGCCCCTTTTGAAACCCGGTGTTTGTGTCCTCAAATCAACATACTAAACGCATAAATCGCTATAGCTGAAACCGCCCCTGCTATAATCAGTATCAAAAGCGTATTCAGAATCTTCAATCCTCCTACGCCGGCATATTTCTCAACTGTCTGATTTCCGCCGCCGTTTGCCTCGCGTATCCTGTGTACCGCTTTCATGGTGAATCTGTAGTAGATGTAATTCGCGAAAAGACAGGTAATAACACGGAATCCCAGGTCGAACATATTCAGGATTGCCGCAAGACGATTTATGAGATCGGCATTCGCCTCAATGACCGTATTGACCTCGGCTGTAAAAAATCCCATGCTGTAGAACTGGCTTATCATCACCGGCAGCGAAAAAATCACGCTGACGATCATGGAGATCACCGCCCAGAACCACATCCTCCGGTTGGCGAAATAGATGTGCGGAAACAAAAACGACATAAAATTAAAGCTGACTTTCCGCCCCGCTGCCATTTGTTTGAACTGCGGAATATAGTAGACGTAATTTCCCTTGACGAACCAGGCGACCTCCCGGACGGGCACGTCCTCGATCGTGTTTTCGTCGGAGGAGCTGAACATCTGCTTGATAAACGCCATTCTCGGGTCAACGCTCTGTCCCATATCCGGCTCGATCCCGGGACCCATTCCGCCTGCGGAGGCGCTTTCCTCCTCCAGCGGACAGCCGCAGGAGACGCACTGCTTTGCCGATCTGCTGTTTTCCATGCCGCAGTTTTCGCAGATCACTTTCGCCTCAGCTTCTGCCTTTTCCTCCCGGGGACTTTCATCCGCAGACCACCGGAAATCCTCCTGATGGCGCATGAAATTCGCACATTTTCCCTCGGCACGGTAACATTCTCTATGATGAGGCGTACCGCAGTCGGGACAGACGACTATATCGTCGTTTTCTTCAAATAAATTACCGCACACAGGGCAGTATTTTCCGATAAAATTCATAAATTCCTCCGTATAGAGAATATATTTCCCACGTATTCCGGGAAACAAATGCAGTTTTTTGTTATTATATTATTATATCACATCACAGCGAAAAAAATCAATAGTTTTGGAAAAAAATCACATAATCATCACAAACAGTTTGTTAAAACAAAAAAATATATTTTTGCCTATTGACATCTGTTGATTTTTGTTCTACAATATAATTACAGACGTAAACAAGCATAATATGTACGCCGTAATCTGCCGGGGAAGCTTTTCCGCTCCGGAAACCTGTCTGCGCGGAAAATGCGGATAATTTTTCTATATTGACAAATCCCGTTAGACGCGGCTGGGAATTGAGAAAGAAGTGGAATATCTACGGATAATACGTTGAAAATTTTGCAACAAATATAAAGGAGGATACGATGCCAAGACGTGAAAGCTATTCCGATACGTTTACAGGTGAGATCGACTCTAATATCCGGCGTATCCTTTGTGAAAGCTCAGAAGAAAGCAATGCGAGAAGCATTTTGTTGAATATCATAAAAAGCGACCTTACCCCAAGACAGCGTGAAATAATTACTCTGTACTATTTCAAAGGCAGAGACACCACGGAAATTGCCGGGATGCTGGGAGTTTCTCCCCAGGCGGTCTCGGCGGCAATGGCAAGAGGAAGAAAGCGGATTCTGCGAATTATGCAGTATCTGTACAGATTCCGGAAATGAAACAGGTGAAAAAATGGAAACTCCTATCTACGATTTTTTGAAAAAATACAGCAGTTCCGGCACGCTCCGGTGCCATATGCCGGGGCATAAGGGCATTGGCGGCGAACTCCCCTACGACCTCGATATAACCGAAATAACAGGCGCGGACAGCCTTTTCGAGGCTGACGGAATTATTCTCCGCGCCGAGAAAAACACCTCCCATCTGTACGGCACGGCGGCAAGCTTTTTTTCCGCCGGAGGTTCTACCCTCTGCATCCAGGCTATGCTTGCCGCCATGAAATTCCAGGGGCGGACTGTGGTGGCTGTGCGGAATGTACACCGCGCCTTTCTCAATGCCGCGGCGCTTCTGGACTTAGACGTGCGCTGGATTTTGCCGGACTACACCGACGGCATACTATCGGGCAGGATAAGCCTTGAAGATACGGAAAAAGCCCTCGCTTCCGTCAATAAGCCGTGCCTCTATGTCACCTCACCGGACTATACCGGCAGGCTGGCGGACATCCCGGCTCTGGCAGAGATCTGCCGCAGATACGGCGCTCCCCTGCTGGTAGACAACGCTCACGGCGCGCATCTCCGGTTCTTTCCGGAAAGCCTGCACCCCATAAGCCTTGGCGCGGATATCTGCTGCGATTCGGCGCATAAAATGCTGCCGGCTCTCACCGGGGCGGCGTTTCTCCACACCTCCCGGGCGGAATACGGGGCAGTCCTCCGTCAGTGTATGAGTCTGTTTGCCTCCACCAGCCCGTCATATCTGATAATGTGCTCCCTGGATCTCTGCAACAAGTATCTGGCGGAAAAAATTTCCGTGGATATTGGATCCGGGCTGGAGCGGCTGAAAAAGCTCCGAGGACGTTTTTCCGACAGACTGTTCTTTGCGGAGAGCGAGCCGTTTCATATCACCGTCCGGGCGGCGGAAAGCGGTTACGACGGCAATGAACTGGCGGCACTGCTGCGGAAAAACGGCGTGGAATGTGAATATTCCGACTGCGGAACAGTTATTCTGCTCATGTCCCCGGTGAATACGGGAGAAGACTTCCGGCGGCTGGGCGGCGCTCTGGAAAAGTCCCTGGACGAAGCCGAAAAACATCCGCGGACGCTTATCCGGACGGCGTTTGTTCTGCCAGAGAGGGCGATGTCCGTCCGGGAGGCTGTTTTTTCGCCCTCCGAGGAGATTCCCGTGGATGAGGCGGAGGGCAGGATATGCGGAGCTGTGAAAGTCCCCTGCCCTCCTGCCGTCCCCATAGCGGCGAGCGGAGAGATAATCGACAGAAGTTGTATAAATATTTTCAAAACCTATGGCATTTCTTCTGTAATTGTGGTAAAATAGTATAGGCAGTACCGCACGGAAATCAAGCGGTACTGTCTACAGGCGGCTTATCAAAAAGCATTGAGGTATGAACGATGAAAAAAATTTACGGAAATGAATATTTGCTGGGCACTCTCAATAATATGCGGCAGTGCGGACGAATGGCGCAGTCTGTAATTTTCTACGGCGAAAAGGGCAGCGGCAGAAAGCTTATGGCGAAATATTACACGGCTCAGCTTCTCTGCGAGCACCCGGTGGACGGCGTGCCCTGCGGCGTGTGCGCGTCGTGCAGAAACGTGGAATCAAACTCTCACCCCGATGTGCTCTACGTCCCCACGGAGGGAAAGCTGGAGGGCTATTCCGTCAGAATTGCAAAATCCGTGGGAAATGACGCCTACATAAAGCCGAACAACAATACCGGCAGAAAGGTCTATATTTTCCGGGACTGCCGGAATATGAACACCCAGGCGCAGAACGCCCTGCTGAAGCTCATCGAAGAGCCGCCGGAATACGCCTATTTTCTCTTCACGGCGGAGTCGAAATATGAGTTTCTGCCCACTATAATCTCACGGTGCGTGTGCTTCGGAGTTTCCGCCTGTACGGAGGCGGAGGCTGAATTATCCCTGAAAGAGAGCGGCTTCGGCAGCAGCGAGATCAGGGACGCTCTTAGCTGCTTCCACGGAAATATCGGGATGTGTACGGATTATATCGTCAACGAGAACCTGCGGAAACAGGTGGATTTGACAAAACGCATCGCAGAGAGTATAATAAGAAGAGACGAGTATGGTCTTAACGCGGCGTTCTACTCCATCGGAAGCGGCAGAGGGGATATCCGGGAGGTGCTTTCCATGATAGACAAGCTCATCCGCGATTCTGCGGTGCTTTCCCGTGACCGTGACGCCAAAACCGTGGGTTGCTTCCGTGAGGCGGCTGTGCAGCTCTCGACTATGCTGACGGCGTACAAGGCGGTAAGCGTCCACGACAGGATAGAATACGCCTGGAAAGCCGTGGAGTCAAATGTCAGCGCACCACTTGTCATGGCGTCGCTGTGCGCAGAAATAATGGAAATTGTGGCATAAGCACTCACGAAAGATATAAAAATCGGAGAATTTATTATGAAAGAAATTGTTGGTATAAGATTTAAAAAGGTGGGAAAGATATACTACTTCTCACCGGGAGATGTAAAATTCAAAGCCGGAGACTGCGCCATCGTGGAAACCGTTCGTGGCGTTGAGTGCGGAGAGGTGGCTATCCCAAACCGCACTATCGAGGACAGCGAGATATCCTCGCCGCTGAAAAATATCATCAGAAAAGCGGACGCCGCCGATATGAAAACGGTGGAAAAGAACAAGCTCCGGGAGCGCGAGGCGTTCAAGATCTGCGAGGAAAAGATCGCCCTCCGCAAGCTGAAAATGAACCTGGTGGACGTGGAATGTACCTTCGACAACAACAAGCTGCTGTTCTACTTTACGGCGGAAAACCGGATAGACTTCCGTGAGCTGGTAAAGGATCTGGCGGCTGTTTTCCGCACGCGTATAGAGCTGCGGCAGATCGGCGTCCGGGACGAGGCGAAGATACTGGGCGGACTGGGCATCTGCGGACGGGAATTCTGCTGCAAGGCGCACATGGGCGATTTCAACCCGGTGTCCATAAAAATGGCTAAGGAACAGGGGCTTTCCCTGAATCCCACAAAAATATCCGGCACTTGCGGCAGACTGATGTGCTGCCTGAAAAACGAGCAGCCTGCCTATGAGTCGCTGTTGAAGATCACGCCAAAGGTCGGCGCTCTCGTGGTAACTCCCGACGGCGACAAGGGCAAGGTGGTGGACGCAAATCTCATCACCGGAAAGCTGCGCATCAAGACGGAAAAGTCGGAAGTTCCGGTAACGCTGGACAGAGGCGAGGTCAAGCTGCTGAAAGATGCGGAGATCAAGCTCAACAAGGAAGAGCTTCGCGCCCTGAAAAATCTCGAGGGAAAATAAATGCAGAAAGTCAACTACGGCAGGCTGCTGGACGATAAGCTTGCGGAGCTGGAAAAGATTGGCGAAAAGCCGAGTCTGCTGCTGCACGCCTGTTGTGCGCCGTGCAGCAGTCATACGCTGCTGTTTCTGTACGATCACTTTAAGATAACCGTGTATTTCTGCAATCCCAACATCGCCCCGGAGGAGGAATACCTGTACCGCAAATCGGAGCTGAAACGGCTGATCTCGGAAATGGAGCTTGATGTGGATATCATCGACGAGGACTATGACCCCGAGCCGTTTTACCAGCTTGCCAGGGGTCTGGAGGAGCTTCCGGAGCGGGGCGAGCGATGCCGGCGGTGTATAGGCTATCGGCTGCGGCGGACGGCTGAACTGGCGAAAAAGCTCGGTTTCGACTTTTTCACCACTACGCTGACTATAAGTCCCCATAAGGACGCCGACTTTATCAATCAATGCGGCGGAGAGCTTGGGGAGGAGTACGGCGCGGCTTACCTTTTTTCCGATTTCAAGAAGCATGACGGTTACAAACATTCCATAGAGCTGTCGAAGAAATACGGCTTGTACCGCCAGGATTACTGCGGCTGCGTCTACAGCAAGATCAATCGCGGAGGAGAAAAAAATGGGCAAGGAGTTTAAAACAAACGCTATGCGTTTTCTCGACCGGTGTAAAATAGAGTACGCCGTGCAGACGTATCAGTGCGACGAATTTGTAGACGGCATCCACGTGGCTGAAAATCTTGGTCAGCCGCTGGAGGAGACCTTTAAAACTCTCGTCGCCCGGGGAAAAAGCGGTGCATATTACTGCTTTGAAGTCCCGGTGGCGGAAGAGCTTGACCTGAAGAAAGCGGCTAAAAGCGTGGACGAAAAGTCCGTGGAGCTGATACCGGTCAAGGAGATAACCAAGGTGACGGGTTACGTCCGGGGCGGATGTACTCCCATCGGCATGAAGAAGCAGTTTGTCACGGTGATACACGCCTCGGCAGCAGATCTGCCGCTGTTTTACATAAGCAGCGGCAGGATAGGCACGCAGATACGGCTCTCACCCAAAGAGCTTGCGGAAGCGATAAACGGCAGGTTTGAGGATATTATTCTTTAGGCAGCACCGCACAAAGACCGCCTGACGGCTTTGTGCGGTGTTGCCCTAAGAACCTGCAATGCTGCCCGGAACGTGTCATTGTGCAAAAATAAATCGGGATCACAAAGGGAACGATGAACCTTTGTGATCCCGATTTTTTATAATTGACGATATCAGAAGTAAAATCTCAGCGTCTTGTATTCGCCAAGGATGTATCTCTGCATTACCTTTGCGTCGGCGGATGTGATAAGTCCGTCTACGAAGCAGTCTGCCGCTTCCATCTGCTCGGAATTAAAGTATACCGGATAGTCAGAATTGCTCTTGCGGATGTAGTCCGTCAGGTAGATGTAATCATATGTATCAACTACGCCGTCGCCGTTCAGATCGCCCTCTGTATCCGTTACGATCTCTTCCTCCGCAGGGAGGTACTGATCTTCAAATTCCTGGCTTGTGGAAACAAATGTCTGCTGCCAGTAGTATTTGTAATCCGCCTCATTGTCAAAGCAGAAGCCGATACCCATGTGTGTGATGCTGGGATTCATGATGTTCGCCCAGTGACCGGAGGAATTTTTCCACTGCTCGAATGTTCCCTCGGGAGTGCTCCTGCCGCCTGCCAGATTCTCTGCTGCAAATCCGTAAGAAACTATGTCCGTATCAATAGCCGTCTGAAAGCCGTCGCTGTTGCGTCTCGTATGCGCAAAGCAAACCGAGACCTCCTCGGCTCTTACCTCTGCAACCTCGTTCAGGTAGGGAAGAATATAAACCGGCTTCAGTCCAGCCTCTGTTCTTGCCTCATTGACCAGAACTCCGATTTCGTTGATATATTCTGCAACCTGCTCGTCCGTTGGAGCTTCCGCAGCCTGCGCCGGAATATATGCTGCGCCCAGGGCTGTCATTGCCATTGAAGTGATGAAGCTTACCATTCTTGTGAAAAATCTTTTAGCAGTTGTCATAATATTACCTCCGAAATAATTTCCATTTTGTAGATTTATTCAGTTGAATATATTTGCTGTAATTTTCTATAATTTTAATTGTAATTATTACAGTTAGTATATTTAGCCTTCTTTATTTTTTTGAAGCTTTGCGGAAACAGTCTCTTTTGTTTGGCTGTATTCCGTTCCCCTTCCATGATTTAATTATACCACCGGGATCATTTTTATAACACCCTAATTTCCAGATGTAAACCATAAAAAAATACGTCATGTATATATTATTTCCCAGATACCTATGGTACACCCTGCAAATCCGGAGAAGAAATATACTATTTGTTTATAGCTTGACTGCTCATGCGCAGGACACCGGCGGAGGAAGATCGCCCTGAAACAAAGGCTGTCAAAAATCGCCGCGAAAACGGATTCAACCACACTTGACTTATTTTGTGAAATATGTTATAATAGTAGGTATATACTTCTCCGATAAAACAATTCCGGTAAGTCACCGGAATGTATAGGCAACACCGCACAAAGCATACCTGGCGGCTTTGTACGGTATTGCCTATATGCGGAAAGGTTATTAATCAAATCACGAAGGAAGGCGGAATTTCATGGATTACAATTTTTGCAGAATAACCCCCGAAATAGCCGATCTGGCGGAACGCTCGATCCCAGGCTATAAGATCGACCCCGAGCTTTACACTCAGTACGACGTAAAACGCGGTCTCCGCGACATCAACGGAAACGGTGTCGTCGCAGGACTTACCAATATCAGTACCATTAAAGTCCTGGATTCCCCGGAGGGCGAACATAACCACGGAGACGGCAAGCTCTACTACAGAGGCATCGACGTCGAAGAGATCGTACACGGCTTTATCAAGGAAAAACGCTACGGATTCGAGGAAACTATCTTCCTCCTCCTCTTCGGGAATATGCCCAGCGAGCACGAACTGGCGGATTTCAAGAAGATACTCACGGATTTCCGCAGCCTGCCGCCTACGTTCACACGGGACGTCATCATGAAAGCGCCCAGCGACAACATGATGAATACCCTGGCGAAAAGCGTTCTTGCACTGTACTCCTACGACGACAAGGCAAACGATATCTCGATCCCCAACGTACTCCGACAGTGCATCGAGCTTATCACGCTCTTCCCGATCCTGGCGGTCTACGGCTATAACGCCTATAAATATACCCGTGAGGGCGGCAGCCTCTTCATCCACGACCCGAATCCGGAGCTGTCTATCGCGGAAAATCTGCTGTATATGCTCCGCCCGGACAAGCAGTTTACAGAGCTGGAGGCACGCATACTCGACCTGGCGCTTGTCCTCCATGCTGAACACGGCGGCGGAAACAACTCCACATTTACCGTTCACGTAGTGTCCTCATCCGGCACTGACACCTACTCTGCTATCGCCGCGGCGCTCGGCTCGCTGAAAGGTCCTAAGCACGGCGGTGCAAATATCAAGGTCGCCATGATGTTCGACGACATGAAAAAGCAGGTCAGAAACTGGAACGACGAAAACGAGGTTCGCGCGTATCTGAAAAAGCTCCTGCACAAGGAGGCTTTCGACCATACAGGTCTGATCTACGGCATGGGTCATGCCGTCTACTCCCACTCCGACCCCAGGGCAAAGGTATTTAAGGGCTTCGTAGAAAAGCTGAGCGACGAAAAGGGCAGGCACGATGAGTTCAACCTCTACTCTCTGGTAGAGCGCCTTGCGCCGGAGGTCATCGCCGAGGAGCGGAAGATCTATAAGGGCGTATGCGCAAATGTGGATTTCTACAGCGGCTTCGTTTATCGTATGCTGGGCATCCCGGACGAGCTTTTCACTCCCCTGTTTGCGGTCTCCCGTATCGCAGGCTGGTCGGCGCACCGTATCGAGGAGCTGATAAACTCCAACAAGATCATCCGCCCGGCTTATAAAGCCATTTCTCCCATGCGCGAGTACACGGACATGGAGAACCGAATTGACTGAATATATCTTACGAATCATATTTTCAACGAAAGGAAGTTGATTTACATGAATACAACACAATTGATGAACTGGAACGGCACTACCGTTGTCAGAATGAGCGCAGGAGGCTATGAGGCTCTTGTGGCTTACGAGATCGGCTGCAACGTTATCCGCCTCCGGAACAACGAAAAGGGCATGGAGTTTTTCCGCTGGAGCGACAGCAACACGGCTGAGGACATCCGGCAGTCCGCCGAGGTCTGGGGACTTCCGACCCTGTACCTCCCCAACAGATTTGCCGACGGAGTGCTGAAAACCTCCGACGGTACATATCATCTGCCTGTAAACGAAAAAGCGCCTTACAACAACCACATTCATGGCTTCCTCCACAAGAGGACGTTTGAGGTGGTCGAGCACTCCTCAGACAGCAATTGCGCGTGGGTAAAAACAAGATACGTGTATGATGAGAACGACGAGTTTTTCAAGTATCTGCCTGTTAAATTCACGGCGGAGTATACATTTACCCTTTCCGAAAACGGACTGGAACAGAATATTTCCTTTATCAACAACGACAGCAAAGTTCTGCCCATGTCGCTGGCGTCCCACACCACTATAAATGCCCCTTTTGTGGACGGCGCAAAGGAGGAGGATATCCGCCTGACCGTGCCTGTGGGAAAGAAGTGCGAGCTGAACGAGCGGTGTCTCCCGACGGAGAATCTCAAATCCCTGAATATGTGGGATCTGGAGTACAAAAACGGCAGTAAGTGTCCTGTTTTGCAGGTCTGCGACAACGATATGTACTTCGGCGAAGAGACGATGCTGGACGGTCAGCCATTCCACGGTGTTATCGCTGAGGACACAGCGAGCGGAATCAGGATGTGCTATGAGGTTTCGGATGCGTACAAGTTCTGGATAGTTTGGAATGATCGGGGATTCAATCATTATTTCTGTCCTGAGCCGATGACGGCGATGATAGATGCGCCGAATCTGAAATTGCCGGCGGATATCAGCGGCTATGTGGAGGTCAAGCCGGGGGAGACGTATAGGGCACATTCGAGATTTTTTGCGAAATAATAACATATCAACGGGGCTTGGGGCAGCGCCCCAAGTCGGCGCAGCCGACAAAACCGGGTTTCCAAAGGGACAATGTCCCTTTGGCAGAGTCCAGAGGCAGCGCCTCTGGCAGGGTTTGGGACGGAGTCCCATATCGACCGCAGGTCGATGTAGCCTTTAGGCGCCCTGCAAGGGGTGAATTTCAAAACAGTCCAGTGGACTGTTTTGAAAGAGGGGACGCTCTGCAAGAGAGAGCGTC